>CAJMXB010000003.1:5000-121981 GCA_905219705.1 Oscillospiraceae bacterium
ACTTGCTTCCCCGCCTACACGCCCTTTACACCCAGTAAATCCGGATAACGCTTGCCACCTACGTATTACCGCGGCTGCTGGCACGTAGTTAGCCGTGGCTTATTCGTCAGGTACCGTCACTTGCTTCGTCCCTGACAAAAGAAGTTTACAACCCGAGGGCCTTCTTCCTTCACGCGGCGTTGCTGGGTCAGGCTTGCGCCCATTGCCCAATATTCCCCACTGCTGCCTCCCGTAGGAGTCTGGGCCGTGTCTCAGTCCCAATGTGGCCGGCCAACCTCTCAGTCCGGCTACTGATCGTCGACTTGGTGGGCCGTTACCCCGCCAACTATCTAATCAGACGCGAGGCCATCTCAGAGCGATAAATCTTTGGCAACCAAAGCCATGCGACTTAGTTGCATTATGCGGTATTAGCAGCTATTTCTAACTGTTATTCCCCACTCCAAGGCAGGTTCCTCACGCGTTACTCACCCGTCCGCCACTAGGTATTCCTATCATTTGGACGAATCCTCAATCAAGGGTACCCCGTTCGACTTGCATGTGTTAAGCACGCCGCCAGCGTTCATCCTGAGCCAGGATCAAACTCTCAATAATATGGTATCTACACAACCTAAGTTGTATAAACCGAATTATTGAAGCTCATCTCTTAGCTTCAAAGAAATCATTTTCGGAGACCTTCCCACAAGTTCTCACTTGTGAAAAGGACTTCCGTCCTCTTCTGGTGTTGTCTTGTCTTCACGTTGTTTAATTTACAAGGTGCACGCCGCGCAGTCGTTTTCGCTGCGAACTTGATTACTCTACCACAGAGCACAGCTTTTGTCAAGCACTTTTTTCAATTTTTCGAATTTTTTTCGAAGTCCTTGAAAACCCTTGACTTTCCGACAGACGCTCGGATAATATACCAGACCTCAAATTAAAAGTCAACACTTTTTTCCAGCTTATTTCCCACTTTTTTTCGCTTTCAAATTATGTCAACCTTTTTATGTCTCCTACCTTATATAAATATACCTCTTAAACCCCCAGAAAACATTTACCCCCCGGCCATCCAATGTGACCGGGGGGTTACCACTGGTTGGGTTCGATCAATTTACTTTACCTCGCTTTCTGCAGGATGTTCGCTTGGCTGAGACTTTGGAACTGGACGCATTTCTCACTTCACAGCTGCCGTTTCCCTCTTGGTGCACTTCGGTCTTCCTTCTTCAACGATACTTCGCTTCAGATGGTCTTGCCGGTGCTTCGCTCACACACGTGAGATGGGGTGGGTCTGTTCTCGCTGGGAAATCGCCGGTTCGGATCTCGCTTCGCCGGGACGCTGTTGGCCGCCCCTTCCAGAAAGGGTTTTTCTGGCTGGACTTCTTAGCCCATTGGATTCACCTCTTTCGTTCTGGCTACATTGTACAGGANACTCACGAGTTTGTCAATATGTTTTTATGGATTTTTTATAAAAAATTTTTCCATAAGAAAAAAGGGCGGCCTCAAGGCCGCCCCGCGCTCATCCCAAGCCCAGCAATACCAGTAAAACGCCGTAGATCACGCTGGCGCTGATCCCGAAGACCAGCACCGGCCCGGCGATGACGAACATCTTGGCCGCCACGCCCATCACCAGGCCCTCGCTTTTAAATTCCAGGGCCGGCGAGACCACCGCGTTGGCAAAGCCGGTGATGGGCACCAGCGTTCCCGCCCCGGCGTGCTTTGCGATCTTGTCAAACAGCCCCAGCCCTGTCAGCACCGCCGCCAGGAAGATGAGGGAAATAGAGGTGGCCGCCCCCGCCTCGTCCGGGCCCAGGCCGCANNACTTGAACAAATTCATCAGTCCCTGGCCNAGCACACAGATAAGCCCGCCTACACAGAAGGCCCAGACGCAGTTTTTCNCGCTGGGCGAGGACTTGGATTTACTGTTGACATATTTGCCGTAATCGGTGTTGGTCNTATCCATACTCACACGCCTCCCTTTTGGAAATAGTTTGGCGCGCTTTNNCCGTTTNATTCATTTTTTGCCCAGGCTAAGAGAGGGCGCAGGCTCTTTCCGGATCGGCTTCCCGGAGATAGAGTTCCTCTGAAATTTTTTCACTCCACGCCCCGGAGCAGCTCCTCCGCNGGGATNTCAAAAAGCTTCGCCANGGCCAGCAGGTTGGAGGTGCTGGGCTCCGAAGCTCCGCTCTCCCACTTGCTCACCGCCTGGCGGGAGACTCCCAGCCGCTCCGCCACAAATTCCTGGGTCATGTTTCGCTCCAGCCGATGGGTCTTGATTGTCTCCCCCAGGCTTTTGCGCACGGCGACGGTCTCCGGCCGGCTGCCGCNATCGCTGATGTACTTTCGCAGGGCCTTGATGACCAGGTAGACCACATAGAAAAATACCCCGTATATCATCAGAATGATGGGAAATACGATAAGATTGAAGCGGATTGGAACATTCCTCCTTTTTTCAACTGTTTTCAGTATAGCATAAAAACCACCCGGTTCCACCAACTATGCCGAAAAAATTGGTTGCCCTCCGGTTGCGCGCCCTTTTTCTTCCCTTTTTTCTCCCCCTGTGCTATGATAGGAGCAATCAAAAAGGAGATGATCTCATGCGGGAGCTGAAGCCCGGCGCTATCTACACCCACTTTAAGGGAAACAAGTACAAAGCCCTCTTTACCGCCCTCCACTCGGAGACCCAGGAGCCTATGGTGGTCTACCAGGCCCTCTACGGAGACTTTGGCTATTATGTCCGGCCGCTGGATATGTTTCTGTCTGAGGTGGATCACGAAAAGTATCCCCAGGCGGGGCAGAAATACCGCTTTCAGCTGGAAACGGAAGGCTTTTAATGCAGGAGGTCGCCATGGGCGAAAAAACAGCCGCGCCCCAGTTTATCCAAGTCCGGGGCGCGCGGGTGCACAATTTGAAAAACATCGACGTGGATATCCCCCTGAACCAGATCGTCGGGGTGGCCGGGGTCTCCGGCTCGGGAAAATCCTCTCTGGCCCTGGGGGTGCTCTACGCCGAGGGCTCCCGCCGCTATCTGGACTCTCTTTCCGCATATACGAGAAGGCGGATGTCCCAGGCCGCCAAGGCCCAAGTGGACGACGTGCTCTACATCCCCGCCTCCCTGGCCCTCCACCAGCGGCCGGGTGTCCCCGGTATCCGCAGCACCTTCGGCACAGGCACAGAGCTTTTGAACTCTCTGCGGCTCATGTTCTCCCGGCTGGCCAGCCNCCGCTGCCCCAAGGGCCATGCTCTGCCGCCCACCCTGGCGGTGGCGGCGGGCCAGGCGCTCACCTGCCCGGAATGTGGAGAAACGTTCTTCGCCCCNNGCGCAGAGGAGCTGTCCTNNAACAGTCAGGGCGCCTGCCGCGCCTGCGGCGGCACCGGTGTGATCCAAAGCGTGGANCNCGCNGNCCTGNTGCCTGACGAGTCTCTCTCCATCGACGAGGGGGCCGTGCTCCCCTGGCGCACCCTCATGTGGTCGTTGATGACCGACGTGTGCCGGGCCATGGGGGTGCGCACCGACGTGCCCTTCCGGGAGCTGACCCAGGCGGAGCGGGACATCGTCTTCAACGGCCCAGCCGAAAAAAAGCACATCTTCTATAAGCCGAAGGACTCCAACGACGCCGCGGAGCTGGACTTCACCTACTATANCGNCGTCTACACCNNGNAAAACGCCCTGCNTANGGTCAAGGACGAAAAGGGCATGAAACGGGTGGAGAAATTCTTAAAGCAGGAGCTCTGCCCCCACTGCGGGGGCACTCGCCTCTCCGAGGCCGCCAGGGCTCCCAGGCTCCGGGGCATCTCACTGGACGAGGCCTGCCAGATGACCCTGGAGCAGCTGACGGCTTGGGTGGAGGNCGTTCCGGCCTCCCTGCCGCCGGAGATGGGCCCCATGGCCCGGAGCATCTGCGACTCTTTTCACCTCTCCGCCAAACGGCTNATGGATCTGGGCCTGGGCTACCTCACCTTAGACCGCGCCTCCGCCACCCTCTCCACCGGGGANCGGCAGAGGATGCAGCTGGCCCGGGCCGTGCGCAACCGCACCACCGGCGTTCTCTACGTGCTGGACGAGCCCTCCATCGGCCTCCACCCCGCCAATATGGCGGGCCTCACCGCCGTCATGGACGACCTGGTGGCCGACGGCAACTCCGTTTTGCTGGTGGATCACGACATCCAGATCCTCTCCCACGCCGATTGGATCGTGGAGCTGGGCCCCCAGGCCGGCTCCGGCGGCGGACGGATCATCGCCCAGGGGACGACGGCGGCCCTGGCGGCTGACCCCGCCTCCATGATCGGCCCCTTCCTCTCCGGGCGGCGGGGCGCCGTAATAAAACCNCCGCTATCCTCCCCGGAGCTCTTTTCCACTGGACGGATCCACCTGTCCACCGAAGCCATCCATACGGTAAAGCCCCTGGAGGCGGACATCCCCAAGGGCAGACTCACCGTGGTCACCGGAGTCTCCGGCTCCGGTAAGACCACCCTTATTTTGGACAGTCTTGTCCCCNGCCTGGCGCGCGCCGCCGCCGGGTCGGCGCTTCCCCCGCATGTCCGCGAGGTGGACTNCGGCGGGNTCCGGCAGGTGAAGCTCATCGACGCCACCCCCATCGGCGTCAACGTCCGCTCCACTGTGGCCACATATGCCAACATCCACGACGAGCTGCGCAAGTTCTTTGCCCGCCAGAGCCAGGCCAAGGCTCTGGGGCTCAAGGCAGGGGACTTTTCCTACAACACCGGCGCCCTGCGCTGTCCGGTGTGCGACGGCACCGGGGTCATCAGCCTGGATGTACAGTTCCTCCCCGACGTGGATATCCCCTGTCCCGATTGCCATGGTTCCCGGTATGCCAGACAGGCTGAAAACGTGACCTATCCCACCAGGGCAGGGGAAAGCTGGTCGCTGCCCCAGTTCATGGCCATGGACGTGGACGCCGCCCTGATCGCCTGCAAGGAGATAAAGCTGGTGGCTCAACGGCTGCAGGTCTTGCACGACCTGGGTCTGGGCTACCTGACCCTGGGGGAGGCCACCCCCAGCCTCTCCGGCGGCGAGGCCCAGCGGCTGAAGCTGGCCAGTGAAATGGGCAGGGCCCAGGGCGACTCCCTCTTCGTCTTCGACGAGCCCACCATCGGCCTCCATCCTCTGGATGTGGAGACTCTGCTGGAGGTGTTCCGCACCCTCATGGCGCAGGGGGCCACCGTGGTAGTCATCGAGCACGACCTGGACGTGATCCGCAGCGCCGACTACGTCATCGACATGGGCCCNGGCGGCNGCGAGGCGGGAGGCCGGATCGTGGCCGCCGCGCCACCCGCNCTTCTGGCTCAAGACCAGGAGAGCGTCACAGGCAGATATCTGCGGGAGATATGAAAAGAGCGCTTCCCTGCCGGAAAGCGCTCTTTNTTATTCTCTCATTTTCGCCGGCTGTCACATCAGCTTCACGGTGTAGTAGACCGCCATGATCAGAAGCCAGGCCGCCACCGCTCCGTACAGCACCACAGAGGGCACGCTGAACAGGCTGACGATGAGCACCCCAAGCGCCACCGCCGCGCCGGTGTAGAGCAAGGCGTAGTTGGCGTCCTTACCAAAGATCCGCAGGNTCTTGCCCTGCCACTCCACCAGGCCCTGGCCGCTCTGGGCCTTCCTGGTCAGCAGCGCGCCCAGAAGCACCAGCACCACAGACAGCGCCACATAGGCGTAGAAGATGGTGGAGTGTCCCGCGCCCCAAACGCCCAGCAGCGCCAACACGCCGCCGCAGGCGATAAAGAAGAATNCCCGCTGATAGANATAGTAGACGAGCGCCAGAACGACCACCACAGGCACCACGTAGAGCAGCAGCTCCACGCCCCGGAAGTTGCTCATGTTGTAGAAAAACCACACCCCAAAGCAGCACAGAGAAAGCCCGATGAGGAACAGGCACAGCCCACCGGGCAGCGTGCTCTTCTTGCCTGCGCTCCTGGCGTTTTTCCNCNAGTACCCCGNCGCCGCCGCANACNCCAGTGCGTCTACCGNCAGGATCTTCATAGCGGTGCACACCGCCGTGTGGATGGCGTACTCGGACACCTTACTGTATATAACATAACGATTGAGCNGGAGCAGGANGAATTCCAGCACCACGCCCCCCACCATCCAGCACAGGATGCGGTTAAGTGCGGCCTCCTCAGCTTTCGCCTTGGCCAGCTTCGCTTGCTTCACGTTTTTATCCATTTGCACATCTCCTGTGAATCCCCGNCCAAAAGGGCGGGTGAGTTCATTCTTGCCTATTTTAACAGAAAATAACCATTTTTGCAACAGAAAAAACCGAGGGCTCCGTCTTCATAAAATTGTAAGCGTTTTGTTGTTGTTTTTTCCTTATATCCAGCTATAATGGGTACAGTACGAACAAAGAGAAAGGAATGTGACCCAATGCTTCACTCCAGAAAGGGAACGGCGCTTTTGTTGGCCCTCGCCCTCGTGTTTACCCTTGGCGCCTGTGGCGGAGGCGACCCCAACGCCGCCGCTTCCGCCTCTCCCTCTCCCGAACCTGTGCCCACCGCCACGCAGGAGCCCGTCCCGGAGGACAGCGTCCAGCCCACCACGCCTCCTGTGCCTCTGGTGCCCTGGGGCCCCGACCAGGTGGTGGAGCATCTCTTCTTCCATCCGGTCATCGCCTATCCCCAGTGGGCCTTCCACGACTGTCCCTCCTCCCAGTCCCAGAAGGAGGGTCTGGACGACTGGATGGTCACGGTGGACGAGTACAATAAGATCGTGCAAAGCGTCTACGACAAGGGCTATATCATGGTGAGCATGAACGATGTGTGGAGCGAGGTCACCGATGAAAACGGCGTGGCCCGGATGCAGCGCAACACACTTATGATCCCTGAGGGGAAAAAGCCCCTTATCATATCTTTTGACGACACCAACTATTATGACTATATGCTGGAGGAGGGCTTCACCTCCAANNTGGTNCTTGGCTCCGACGGGGAGATCTGGGCCGAGTGCACCGACCCCTATACCGGAGAGACCTTCCTGACTCAGGACTTGGACGCCATCACTATTTTGGACAAATTTGTCCGGGAGCATCCCGACTTTTCTCTCAACGGCGTCAAGGGCTGCCTCTCCCTCACCGGCTACCAGGGCATCCTGGGCTACCGCACCCAGAACGACATCGACATTAAGGCGGACGACCCTGCCCGCCCCGCCTTCGACGCCAACCGGGAGAAGGAGCGGGATGCGGTGAAGCCCATTATCCAGCGGCTGAAGGAGACNGGCTGGTACTTCGGTTCCCACACCTGGGGCCATATCAATTTGGCCAACAGCTCTATGGAGCGCATCCAGCGGGACACCAAACGCTGGGAGGAGGAAGTGGGCAGTCTGGTGGGCCCCACCAACATTCTCTTCTATCCCCACGGCGCCCGGCCTGACGGCGACCACGACCAGGGCGAGAGCTACGGCGAGCAGTTCAAATGGCTCCAGAGCTTCNGCTTCNGCATCTTCGCCAGCGTGGGCATCAGTTCCTATTCCCAGGTGAAGACCACCATCTCCGCTGTGATCTGCGACCGGCTCCATCCCGACGGCACCACTCTCCGGGGCGGCAGGAGCGGCAAGACCCTCCAACAGTATATCCAGTTCTACGACTGCCGGGAGATCATTGACCTGGACGTGCGTCCCAACCTGGGCGTTACCTGGAGTTGGTAAATTTCTATTGAAAGGAGCTTTTCCATGACTGACCGCGAACTGGCCGACCTGGCCTATGACATGCTGAAGCGTTCCTATGTCCCCTACTCTAAGNTCCCTGTGGGGGCCGCTATCCTCTGCGNCGACGGCACGGTGTTCACCGGCTGCAACATCGAAAACGCCGCCTACGGCTCCACCATCTGCGCCGAACGCACCGCCTTNGTCAAGGCGGTGAGCGAGGGCNACCGGGACGATCTCGTCCGCATCGCCGTGGTGGGTGAGTCGGAGGACTACTGCTGGCCCTGCGGCTCCTGCCGCCAGATGCTCTATGAGTTTGCTCCCGACCTGGAGTTCCTGGTGGGCAAAGCCGATCGCAGCTTCGTCAAGNTCTCCTTTGNGGAGCTGCTCCCCCATGGCTTCGGCCCCAAGAGCCTGAACTGATTATATTGGGAGAGAGAAAAGGGCGCCGGCCGGTTGGCCGACGCCCTNTCCATTTCCNCCTCTTCCTTTTACAGNAGATATGTGGTATACTTCAATGCACTTCAAAAAGGAAAAAGGAGAGCGAGACCGTGTCCTTAGAACTTTTGGATCCCGGCGCAGAGGCGCTTGCAAAAGAACTTGATCGGCAAAAGCGCATAGATGAGTACGAAAAGAGTCCGCAAAGCATTGATGAGAAGGTTCGAAACGCTATTCGCAGATACACAGGAGATGACTATCTGAATTTCAAAAACTTTCAACCAGATCATTATTCCTTTAAACAACAATGCGAATGTCTTTTTCAGGATTACAGTCTCATCGAAGAATATCTAAATCTATCAACCCTATCCGAGAACATACGTCTTTATCGAGGTACCGCCACAAGGTATTTTGGAACCGTTTTTAACAAAGACTATCTTGCTGCTTTTTTATACGACTGCACCATCTTAGGGAATGAAGAATTGACAAAAAAGTATGGAAACCGAATTTTCAGATATGACCAACTCATTTCTACCAGTACAGATTTGAATATCGCGTGTGGCTTTTCTGATTATCCCGATCCATGCATTTTAGAAATATATGCTCCAGCTGGCACAAATGGCATGGATATCAGCACATTGTCCACTAACTCATATGAGAAAGAGATCCTTTTGCCCAGCACGGAGATGCAGTTGGATAAAATCACTCGCACTGGTTCCAACAGCCTCTATGTTAATTTGTCTGTGGTCAATAACTGCGGTGAAAAACAGTGCCTATCCCCACAAAACAAAAATAGAAATCCCCCAAATGACCAAACGCCTTTTCCTCCCAGTTTCTGACTTCATACATAGGAAAAATAATACAAAAAAGAACCGACAACGTCAGGGACATCGTCCTGCTTTTGTCGGTTCTTCTTATACCTGCTCTTCAACTCTCCACCCTGACACCCAGCAGCTTGACCAGCTCCACCGTCTGGTGGGCGCCCACGGTCAGGCCCCGCAGCTCCGAGAGGGTCTCCGACAGGGTAATGCCGTCGATACCGCAAGTGGAAAAGTCCAGTCCCTTCAGCGGCGTACGGAAAAAATTCACCCCTGCCAGCTCGCAGCCCCCGGCGGCGAGCTTATTCAGCCTGCACTCCATCCACAGAGACTGGCTCAGATCGCAGTTTTTCCACGTACAACCGTCCCACAGGGTCTGGGAGAAATTGGCCAGGCGCAGCAGACAGCCGGACAGGCCGCAGCCCCGCCAGTGGCTGGAGCGAAAATCGGCCCCCAAGCCCTTGCAGTCCATAAGGGTACAGTCCCTCCAACTACTGTCCACAAAGGCGCAGTTGGAAAAGTCGCAGCCCTCCAGTTTCACCCGGTCAAAAAAGCCACCGCCCAGCCGGCAGTCCACAAAGCGGCATTTTATGAAGGCCACATCGGCAAATTCGACCCCCCACAGCTCCAGTCCCGTCACGGTCTCCCCCTGGAAGATCTCCCCGGCCACGCGCTCCTCGTCCTGCTCCAGCCGCCGGGCCAGACCGCCGCTCATTCCTCCGTCTCCCCCCCATCCCCCGCCGCCTTTTTCAGGTCGGCGGCAGTGAGGGCCATGAGGGCGTCCTTGTCCACCGCCTCCAGCGCCGCCACCCGGTCGGACTGGCAGGCCACGCTGCGCTCGAAGAAATTCCGGGCGTCCCTGGCATTGCCGAAGTTCTCGTCCCGGTCTTCGTACATCTCCGTCAAGACCTGCTTGGNGTAGGTTTGGGCCTCCCCGTCCAAGGCGTAGCCGTTCTTCTCGCACATGGACTGGAAGATCTGGAACAGCTCCTGGCCGGTATAGTCCTCAAAATAAAAATACTTGTTGAACCGGCTCTCCAGTCCGGGATTGGAGTGGATGAAGTCGGCCATCAAATCGGTGTATCCCGCCACGATGACCACCAGATCGTCCCGGTGATCCTCCATACTTTTAAGCAGCACCTCCACCGCCTCCTGGNCNAAATCGTTCTGGCCGGTATGGCTGGTGAGGGCGTAGGCCTCGTCGATAAAAAGCACGCCCCCCAGCGCTTTGGCGACGACCTCCTGGGTCTTGAGCGCAGTCTGCCCTACGAACCCCGCCACCAAGCCGGAGCGGTCTACCTCTACCAGCTGGCCCTTGGAGAGCACCCCGATGGCGTGGTAGAGCTTGCTGAGCAGCCGGGCCACTGTGGTCTTGCCCGTGCCGGGGTTGCCCATGAATACCAGGTGGAGGGACAGGGGCGGCACGGGAAGCCCCTCCTTCTCCCGGAGCTTGCGCACCTTCACCAGGTTCACCAGGCTTTTCACGTCGGCCTTCACCTTGTCAAGCCCGCACAGGCCGTCCAGCTCCGCCATCAGCTCCTCCAGGGTCTCCTCCGGCTCCGCCGGGGCCTGCTGTGCCGCCTCTTCCCCTCCGGGCGCGGAGGCGGCCGCCGGGGATCCGTCAGCCCCCGCCATTGGCTTGGCGGTGACGAAATCCCTGGCGTCCAGGGGAGTCTTGCCCCCCTCCAGCCCATCTTTGTCGCACAGGCGGGTGAGGGCGTCGGCGCATTGGTTTACATAACCTGCCTCCGGATCGCTCACCACTCCGTCCACCGAGGCAAAGAGCAGGGCCATGAGGGTATAGAGGTCGATAAACCGGCGGGAGAGCTGACTTTTGGAGACCTTATCCACCGCCCGCATCCGGTGGAAGAAGTCGGGACTCTGGAAGCTCGGGCTGTTGGCCACACTGGTGCCCAGCTCCCAGAAGAGGATGGACGGGGTGGGGTTGCCCCGGAGATAGAGGGCGTTATAGTACTCCACGTAGCCGGGGGTCACCGGGCCGCCGTCCGCCTTCCACNCGCCCAGGGCGGCGGAGCGGAANAAATCGTCCGCCTCCCCCTTCAGCCGCACCCGNAGGGCGGCGTCGGGGACGGAGCGGATGAAGGCCCCTACCCCCTCCTCATACTGCTTGTGTACCTCCGCCGGCGAAAGCGGTGTTTTCATAGCCGGTCACCTCAACTTCCTATTGTTCTTCATTATAGCCCCTGTATCCCCATTTTGCAACAAAGAAGCGGGGGGATTTCTCCTGCTCTTGACTTTCCCCACTTTCCGCATTACAATGGCAATTACTGTTCTTGGAAGGAGGAAACGCCATGTCCATCTATTTCGATCACGCCGCCACCACCCCCGTCTGTCCCGAGGCCGTCCAGGCCGCGGCGGAAGCCATGACGGCGGGCTTCGGCAACCCCTCCTCCCTGTACCCTATCGGCAAGGAGGCCGCCCAGCGGCGGGAGGCTGACCGGGCCGTCATCGCCAAGGCCTTGGGGTGCCTGCCCCAAGAGCTTTTCTTCACCTCCTGCGGCACCGAGGGGGACAACTGGGCCATCTCCGCCGCCGTGGAACTGAACCGGAAAAAGGGGAACCATATCGTCACCACCGCCATTGAGCACGACGCGGTGCTCCAGCCCATGAAGGCCCTTCAGCGTCAAGGCTTTGAGGTCACCTTCCTCTCCCCGGACAGAGAGGGTCATATCGACCCCCAGGCGGTCTGCGCCGCCATCCGCCCCGACACCATCCTGGTGTCCATGATGCTGGTGAACAACGAGACTGGGGCCATCCTCCCCATACAGGCCGCCGCCGGGGCCATCAAGGCCGCGGGCTCTCCCGCCCTTCTGCACACCGACGCGGTGCAGGGCTTCCTGAAGGTGCCCTTCACCCCCAAGGAGCTGGGGGCCGACCTGGTGACCGTCTGCGGCCATAAGATCCGGGCCCCCAAGGGTATTGGAGCCCTTTATATCAGAAAGGAGCTCATCTCCAAACTGCCGCCCCTGATGCTGGGCGGCGGCCAGGAGGGCGGCNTGCGCCCCGGCACCGAGCCCACCGCCCAGATCGCCGCCTTTGCCGCCGCAGTGACGGCCTGGGAGCCGGGCTTCTCTGCCCATATCCGCTCCGTGCGGGACTACGCCGCCGAGACCCTCGCCCCCATCCCCGGCGTGACGCTCATCAGCCGGGGAGACGCCCCCCACATTCTGGCCCTGTCCCTGCCCGACTTCTCCGGCCAGTCGGTGGTGGAGGCCCTTGGCGGCCAGGGTGTCTGNATCTCCTCCGGCTCCGCCTGCCACCGGGGCAAGCCCAGCCATGTCTTCGCNGCCATGCCCNTTNCTCCCAAGGTGCGCCTGGGGGCGCTGCGCCTCTCCTTCGGCCCGGAGAGCACCAGGGAAGAGGTGGACGAGCTGGCAGCGCTGGTGGGGCATATGTGCGAGAAGCGGACGCTTCTTTTTGAATGATCCTTCGGCCTTTTGCGGACGGCCTTTCCTTAAATGAGGTGATTTTTTGTTTTCCTATATGAAGCGGGGCAGGGACTTTTACCGGACTGTCCTGTCCCTGGCCATCCCCATCGTCCTGCAAAACCTTATCACCACCTCCATGGGTCTGCTGGACACCTTCATGGTCGGCATGCTGGGTGAGACCCCCCTGGCCGCCGTCACTATGGCCAACATCCCCATCTTTGTTGAGCAGCTGATGATCTTCGGCTTCCAGAGCGGCTCGNCGGTNCTCNTCAGCCAGTTNTNCAGCANAAATGACGAGGACTCCATCAACCAGGTGCTGGGCATTGCCTTCTACATCTCCGGGGGACTGACTCTGCTCTTCGGCTGTATCATGTGCTTCTTCCCCCTGGAGTTTATGGGGCTGTTCGGCAATGATGCCGTTGTCGTGGGCACGGCCGCCCAATACNTCCGTATCGTGGCCTTCTCCATCTTCTTCGGCGGCCTGTCTGAGGTGTACATCGCCGCCCACCGCTCCATGGCCAACCCCAAGCTTGGCCTCTATATCCTGGCGGTGTCGGTGCTGAGCAATACCTTCTTTAACTGGGTGTTCATCTTCGGCAAGCTGGGCGCCCCCGCCATGGGAGTGGAGGGCGCCGCCCTGGCCACGCTGATGGCCCGAATCCTCCAGTTCCTCATCGCCCTGCTCCACATTCTCTTGAATAAGCGCTTCCGTCTCAAGCCCGCNCAACTCCTGCGCCCCAGCAGGGCCATGCTTCGCCGGTACATCCACTACGCCACCCCGGTGCTCTTCAACGAGACCTTCTGGGGTCTGGGCACCGCCCTCTACCCCACCATTATGGGCCACATGGCCGGTTCTCAGGCCATTCTGGCTGCCTACGGCATCTCCGGCAACATTGAAAAGCTGGCCACCTCTCTGGTCTTCGCCGTGGGCGGCACCACCGCCATCATCATCGGCTACGAGATCGGCGCAGGGCGGCGGGAAACGGTCTACGACGTGGGCCTGGCCCTGAATACCCTGGCCTTTCTGACCGGACTTATCGCGGGACTGACGATGATCGGCCTCACCTTCCTCTTCTTCCGGCCGGTGGTCTACCCCTTCTTCCACCTCTCCGACCAGGCCGCCGACATCGCGGCCATGATGAGCGTAGTCACCTTCTCCTTCCTGTCGGTACGCTCCTTCAACACCACTAACGTGGTGGGCGTGCTCCGGGGAGGCGGCGATGTGCGGGCTGCCTCCCTTATCGACCTAAGCTCCCTGTGGCTGGTGTCCATCCCCCTGGCCGCCCTGTCTGGCCTGGTGTTTCAGTGGGGTATCCTGGCGGTTTGCCTGTGCATCTCCCTGGACAACGTTATCAAGTTCTTCTTCGGCGTGGCCCGGCTGCGCTCCGGGGTCTGGATCCGGGATGTGACCGTCAGTTAAGTCCTTTTGGCAATCCCACCCCCTCTCCGCTAACGGCGGACGTCTCTCCACACAGAGGCGTCCGCCGTCTTTTTTTCGCAATTTCATTGCAGAATTCATATTTTATTTACAACCCCAGCTATTGACTTTATTCCCTGCCGGTGGTACAGTATATTAGCACTCAGGAGTTGTGAGTGCTAAAACGACACTGAGGTGATGGTCTTGGATCTGAGCGAGAGAAAAAAGAAAATACTCCGGGCCGTCATCGAAAGCTACGTCCAGACCGCCGAGCCCATCGGCTCCAAGGCGGTGGCCGACCTGGCGGGGCTCAACGTCTCCTCCGCCACTATCCGCAACGACATGGCGGATCTGGAGGAGCAGGGCTATCTGGAGCAGCCCCACACCTCCGCGGGGCGCATCCCCTCCCCNAAGGGCTACCGGCTCTACGTCAACGAGCTGATGGACGAGTACAAGCTCTCCATGCAGGAGACCGATCGGATCAACGCCGCTCTTCACATGCGCATGAAGGCGCTGGATAAGGTCATCGACGAGGCGGGCCGGGTGGTGGCCAAGCTGACCCAATACCCCGCCTTCGCCCTGGCCGCCGCGCCGGAGCAGGTGACCATCCGCCGGTTCGATCTTCTTCTGGTGGAGCAAAACGCCTTCATCGCCGTGGTGATGACTGACACCAACGTGGTGCGAAACAAGCTCTTCCGCCTGGNCCGGGAGTTCAGCCAGGCCCAGCTGCAAATGCTGGGAACCCTTCTGAACACCGGCTTCACCGGCCNGACTCTGGCTCAGCTCTCCCCGGAGCTGCTGCGGGNGGCACAGCACGCCGCCCAGGAGGCCTACGACCTCATCGAGCTGGTGGTGAGCTTTGCCGGCGAGGTGCTGGAGGAGCTGACCCGGCGCAGTGTCCACACCGCGGGCATAGCCAATCTGCTGGATCATCCGGANTATCAGAGNCTGGAAAAGGCTCAGCCCCTCATGAGCTTCCTCTCCGAGGAGGAGTTCCGTCCCNTCTCCCTGGGTGAGCAGAGCGGCGTGGGCGCCGACATCGTCATCNGNCNGGAGANCNTGGNCGAGGCACTGAAGGACTCCAGCGTGGTCATGGCAAGCTACGACCTGGGCGACGGGATGCGGGGCCTCATCGGTGTGGTGGGCCCCACCCGAATGGATTACGCCANGATCTCCGCCCGGCTTTCCTATTTCGCCAAGGGCCTTTCCTGGATCGTCAGCCAGGGAGGGCTTCCGCCGGGAACAGAGGATCCCAAATAAAACCAACACTTAGGAGGCTCGTTTGCCCATGAGCAAAAAAGAGAAAAAGACCGCGGCTCCCGAGGCCGAGGAGCAGACCGTCGTCCCCACCGAGGATGTTCAGCCCGAGGCCCAAGTCCAGCCGGAGGAGGCCGAGGCCCCTGCCGTCCCCGACGAGACGGAGGCTCTGCGCGCGCAGATCGCCGACCAGGAGGACAAATTCCTGCGCCTGTGCGCCGAGTATGACAACTTCCGCCGCCGCTCCAAGCAGGAGAAGGATGCGCNCTACGCCGACGCCACCGCCGACGCGGTGAAGGCCCTGCTCCCCGTCTTTGACAACCTGGAGCGGGCCCTCCAGCAGGAGACCACCGACGAGGCCTACAAAAAGGGCGTGGAGATGACCATGGCGGGACTGCGCAAGGCCTTTGAAAGCCTGGGCGTCACCGAGATCGACGCCGCCGGCCAGAGCTTTGACCCCAACATCCACAACGCGGTGATGCACATTGAGGACGAGACTCTGGAAGAGAACGTGGTCTCCCAGGTCTTCCAGGCGGGGTTCAAGCTGGGTGACAAGGTCATCCGCTTCGCTATGGTACAGGTAGCAAATTAACATCGTTGAAAAGAAAATTTACGATACACTGGAGGAATCTATTATGTCTAAGATCATCGGGATCGACCTGGGTACGACCAATTCCTGCGTGGCGGTGATNGAGGGCGGCGAGGCCGCCGTCATCGCCAACGCCGAGGGCAACCGCACCACCCCTTCCGTGGTGGCCTTCTCCAAGGAGGGCGAGCGGATGGTGGGCCAGGTGGCCAAGCGGCAGGCAGTGACCAACCCTGACCGCACCGTGGCCTCCATTAAGCGGGAGATGGGCAGCGACTACAAGGTCACCATCGACGGCAAAGCCTNCACCCCGNAGGAGATCTCCGCCATGATCCTGCAGAAGCTCAAGAGCGACGCTGAGTCCTATTTGGGCGAGAGCGTCACCGAGGCGGTCATCACCGTGCCCGCCTACTTTACCGACGCCCAGCGCCAGGCCACCAAGGACGCCGGCCGCATCGCGGGCCTGGACGTCAAACGCATCATCAACGAGCCCACCGCCGCGGCCCTGGCCTATGGCATCGATAAGGAGTCCGATCAGAAGGTCATGGTCTATGACCTGGGCGGCGGCACTTTCGACGNCAGCATCCTNGTGATCGGCGACGGCGTCATCGAAGTGTTGGCCACCGCCGGCAACAACCGCCTGGGCGGCGACGACTTCGACAAGTGCGTCATGGACTGGATGGTTGCTGAATTCAAGAAGGACACGGGCATCGACCTCAGCGGCGACAAGGTGGCTATGCAGCGGCTGAAGGAGGCCGCCGAGAAGGCCAAGATCGAGCTCTCCGGCGTCACCAGCTCCAACATCAACCTTCCTTATATCACCGCCGACGCCACCGGCCCCAAGCATCTGGATCTGACCCTGACCCGGGCCAAGTTCGACCAACTCACCGCCCATCTGGTAGACGCCACCTCCGGCCCTGTACGCCAGGCCATGAGCGACGCGGGCCTTTCCGGCAACGACATCTCTAAAGTCCTGATGGTGGGCGGCTCCAGCCGGATCCCCGCCGTGCAGGACATGGTAAAGAAGCTCACCGGGAAAGAGGGCTTCAAGGGCATCAACCCCGACGAGTGTGTGGCCATGGGCGCGGCGCTTCAGGGCGGCGTGTTCACCGGTGACACCAAGGNCCTGNTGCTTCTGGACGTCACCCCCCTCAGCCTAGGCGTGGAGACCATGGGCGGCGTGTTCACTAAGCTCATCGAGCGCAACACCACCATCCCCGCCAAGAAGAGCCAGATCTTCACCACCCCCGCCGACAACCAGACCAGCGTGGAAGTCCACGTGCTCCAGGGCGAGCGTGAGATGGCCCAGTACAACAAGACCCTGGGCCGGTTCAATCTGGACGGCATCGCCCCGGCCCGGAGAGGCGTGCCTCAGATCGAGGTCACCTTCGACATCGACGCCAACGGCATCGTCAACGTCTCCGCCAAGGATCTGGGCACCGGCAAGGAGCAGCACATCACCATCACCTCCTCCACCAACATGTCTAAGGACGACATCGACAAGGCCGTGAAGGAGGCCCAGCAGTTCGCCGCCGAGGACGCCAAGAAGAAGGAAGAGGTAGAGGTGCGCAACCAGGGCGAGCAGATGGTCTACCAGGCCGAGAAGACCATCGAGGAGCTGGGCGACAAGCTGGAAGCCGGCGACAAGTCCACCCTGGACGCGGCTCTCAATAAGCTGAAGGAGGCCCTGAAGGGCAGCGACTGCGCCNCCATCAAGGCCGCCACCGAGGCGCTGAGCCAGGCCTTCTATCCCATCACCGAGAAGCTCTACCAGCAGGCAAACCCCCAGGCCGGCCAGCCCGGCCCCGACATGGGCGGCGCCGGCTTCGGCGCTCAGCAGCCCGGCCCCGGCGGCGATGACGGCGTGGTGGACGCGGACTACACGGTAGTGGACGACGAATAAGAAGCGTGGAGCAAGGGCCTGCGAGGAAAGCGACCGAGCGCCCAGACCCTTGCGCAACGTGACATGACTTTCTAACAGGAAGCGGCGGAAAAGCTCCGCCGCATTCCTGCTGTAAGAAGAGGTGAGCACAAACATATGCCCGAGCAAAAACGAGATTATTATGAAGTCCTGGGGGTGTCCCGGGGCGCCTCGGATGATGAGCTGAAAAAGGCCTACCGGAAGATGGCCAAGCAGTACCACCCCGACCTCCACCCCGGCGACAAGGAGGCCGAGGCCAAATTCAAGGAGGTCAACGAGGCCTACGAAGTTCTCTCTGACAAACAAAAGCGCGCCCGTTACGACCAGTACGGTCACGCCGGAGTGGATCCCTCCTTCGGCGGCGGCCCCGGGGGCGGCTTCGGCGGCTTCGACATGGGGGACATCGACCTGGGCGACATTTTCGGCTCCTTCTTCGGCGGGGGCTTCGGCGGTTCGCAGCGGGCCAATCCCAACGGCCCCCGGAAGGGGGAGACCCTCCGCGCCAGCGTCACCATCTCCTTTGAGGAGGCGGCCTTCGGCTGTGAAAAGGAGCTGAACCTCTCCCGGGCGGAGACCTGCGACGCGTGCAAGGGCAGCGGCTGCGCCAGCGGCACCACGCCGGAGACCTGTCCCACCTGCCACGGCACGGGCACCATCCGCATCCAGCGGGGCGGCGGGGCCTTTACCTTTGCCACCACCGCTCCCTGCACCCGATGCCATGGCACAGGCAAGATCATCCACACGCCCTGCGACCACTGTCACGGCTCCGGCCAGGTGCGCAAGCAGCGGAAGATCACCGTGTCCATCCCCGCCGGCATCGACAACGNCCAGGCCATTTCCCTCCGGGGACAGGGCGGGGCCGGAGTCAACGGCGGCCCCGCAGGGGATCTGCTGATCTCCGTCACCGTCCGGCCCAGCGACAGGTTCCGGCGGGATGGGACGGCGGTTTACATGGAGCACACCGTCACCTTCGCCCAGGCGGCGCTGGGGACAAAGCTCACCCTTCCCACCATCGACGGCAATGTGGAGTATGACATGCCTGCCGNCACCCAGCCGGGGACNGTGTTCCGCCTGCGGGGCAAGGGCATCCCCTCGGTGAGCGGCCGGGGCCGGNGCGACNAGTTCGTCACCATCCGGGTATCGGTGCCCACCTCTCTCACCGGCGAGCAGCGGGAGGCTCTGCTGGCCTATGCCAAGGCCATGGGGGAGGACGCGCCCGAGCCGAAAGGTTTTTTTGACAAGCACAGGAAGAAAAGGTAAAATAGTGGGGCAGAATTTCTCTGCCCCACTATTTTCTACTCTCCGGAGGTCGCTCCATGAGATACGTCACTCCCTCCATCTTGTTCGCCCTGGTCACCCTGGGCTGTGTGCTCCTCTTCCTGTGGTGGTATTGCGCCGCCCGGGGCGGGGCCTCTCCCCTGGCCCATGACAGCCTCCTGTCCCAGCTGGGGGCCCGGCCCGTCTCCATCCCCGCCACGCAGCAGCGGNTCTCCTTCGACGGGAAGCTGCACCCCATGGAGCGGAGAGATCGGATCGCGGCGCTCCTCATCACCCTGGTCTACGCCGTCACCGCCTTTTTCCAGCTGGNAGACACAAGGGCTCCCCAGAATTTCTACGACTTCGGGGAGAGAGGTCAGGTCACCATCGCCCTCTCCGGCGAGCCTCTCAATGTCCAGGGCATCCGCTACTACACCGGCCTGGGCGTGGGGGGCCGCGTCTCCGGCGAGGACGGCCGGGCCTACAACGTAGAGGTCTCCGCCGACGGGGAGAACTGGTATACGCTCTGGCAAAAGAAGGAAGATCCCGAGGACGCCAGCAAAGTCACCGGGTATTACTGGGCCGACGCGGCGGACTTTTCCCCCAGCTTTGCCCTGACCCAGAAGTACAACCAGCTGTTTAAGTGGCTGGAGGTCAAGACCGACGCCCCCGCGCAGGTACGTTATCTTCGGATCACCGGCAACGCCCAGGTGAAATATCTGGAGGTGCGCTCCGGGCCGGACAGCGTCCGCTCCGAGCCCCGCTACCTCCTGGAGCTGGGCCGGCTGTGTCTGCTGGACGAAGCGGGAGAGCCCATCCCCTTCCACTGGGCCATGGCCGACGGCTCCCCCATCCCCGAGGCGCTGACGGAGCTGTTCTCCGTGGACGAGCTGGTGCCGGAGCGATCCACCTGGCACAACTCCACCTATTTTGACGAGATCTATCACGCCCGCACCGCCAAGGAAAACATCAACGGGGTCTATCCCTACGAGTGGACTCATCCCCCTCTGGGCAAGCTCATCCTGAGCGTGGGCATCCGCCTGTTCGGCATGACCCCCTTCGGCTGGCGGTTCATGGGCGCGCTCTTTGGAGTGGGGATGCTCCCCATCCTCTATGTGTTCCTGAAAAACNTGTTCGGCAAGACCCCGGCCGCCACCTGCGGCACCATCCTTTTCGCCTGTGAGTTCATGCACCTGACCCAGACAAGGATCGCCACCATCGACACCTATGCCGTATTCTTCATCCTCGCCATGTACTTTTTCATGTACCGCTACCTCACCCTCCCGGCGGGAACGCCCTTCTCCAGGGGCGCCCTGCCCCTGTTCCTGTCCGGGCTCATGTGGGGCCTGGGTATGGCCTCCAAGTGGACGGTGATCTACGGCGCTTTGGGCCTGGCGGTGGTCTACTTCATGGGCTTCTACCAGAAAATGCGGGACTGGCCGGAGGAGGGCGAAGTCAAGCGGGGCCTCTGGGTGGCCCAGACCCTTCTCTTCTCCGTATTCTGCTTCATTCTGATGCCCCTTTGCATCTNTNCCGCCTCCTACCTCCCCTACGCCCAGGCTTTGGGTGTGGATCTGTCCCNGGGCAACACCCTGTCCGGGGNGGGGCGGAGCCTGCCGGTACTCTTCCAAAACCTGTGGGAGCGGTTCTTTGTCCCGGAGGTCTCCAAGCTGGAGGGCTATCAGGCCGCAGCCATCCCCAACGACAGTCTGGCCGGCATCATGGCAAAAAACCAGTGGGATATGCTCACCTACCACCAGGGCGTGGGGGACTTCCACCCCTATTCCTCCCGGTGGTTCCAATGGATCGTGAACGCCCGGCCCATCCTCTACTATATGGACAACGAGGTGTCCGGCTTCACCACCCGTTTCGCCGCCTTTGCTAATCCCGTGGTCTGCTGGGGCGGCCTTGGGGCCATCCTCATCTGCGCCTGCCATTCCTTCCGGAGACTGTGGAGCAAAGCCGCCTTTCTAACGGCCCTGGGCCTCGCCGCCCTGTTTTTCATCTATCACTCGGAGCTGGAGAAAAACAACGCTTTCTGGCCGGAGCAGGCCGGGCAGGTGCTNAATCGCAACTGGATCATTCTCATCGCCTGTCTGCTCCTCTATCTGGCCCTGCGCGCCTTCCTGCTCCTCCACGCCCCGGGGTATGNCNGCAAGGCGGCCTTCATTTTCGTGGCCTACCTCTCCCAGCTGGCCCCCTGGTGGCTCATTGGCCGCACCACCTTTGAGTACCACTACTTCCCCTCCATCCTGTTCCTGGTCTTCGCCCTGACCTATCTCTTCAACGGGCTTATGGAGGCAGACCGGGGCTGGCGGGTGCCGGTCTACNGCCTCACCGCCCTGGCCGCCGCCCTCTATCTACTCTTTTATCCCGTGCTCATCGGCTTGACCATCCCCACCTGGTACGAGCCTTTGGTCAAGTGGATCGAATCCTGGCCCTTTTAACGAAAAGCGCATCAAGGATGTGAAATTATGTTAACCGATTGCCACATGCACACCCTCTGCTCCCCTGACGGCTGCGCCCCCCTGGCAGATATGGCCGCCGCCGCCCTCAAGGCCGGCATGTCCGCCATCTGCGTCACCGACCATTGCGACCTGCTGGACGTCCACGGCCAGCCCGACAGCTCTTTCCGCTGGAAACCCATCGAGGAGCAGCTCTCCCTGGCCCGGCCGCAGTTCGCCGGGGCTCTCCCCATCCGCATGGGTGTGGAGCTGGGCGAGGCCTGGGAGGATCCGGCGCTCTCCCAGCGCATCACCTCCCACCCCGAGCTGGACTTTGTCATCGGCTCTGTCCATAACCTGAGCCGGGAGGACGGGGGGCTGGACTTTTATTATGTAAACTACGACTGCGAGGAGATCTGCCACAAAGTCCTGCGCTCCTATTTCGGCTGCATGGAGGCGCTGTCCCAATTGGACTGCTTCGACGTGGTGGGCCATGTGATCTATCCCCTGCGCTACATGAACATACGGGATGGCAACCACGTGACCCTGGACGCCTATCTCCCCCAGCTGGAGCGCATTTTCCACAATCTCATCGCCCATGATAAGGGTATTGAGGTCAACACCTGCCGGGGCCAGACCGTGGAGGACTGGCGGCAGACCCTCGCCCTTTACCGGGACTGCGGCGGNCGCATCGTCACCCTGGGCAGCGACGCCCACGAGCCCCGGGACGTGGGTAAGGGCATCGCCCAGGCGGCGACCCTTTTGAAGGAATACGGCTTCGACCTGGCGGTCTTTGAAAAACGCCAGCCCCATTTTATCAAATTGTAAGGAGGAATCTGTTATGCTCGCTCTCGGCTCTGACCNCGGCGGCCTGGATTTGAAGCGCCGCATCATCGCCTATCTGGAGGAAAACCACATCCCCTACAGGGACTTCGGCTGTGACACCGCCGACTCCTGCGACTACCCCGACTTCGGCGCCGCCGCCGCCCGGGCGGTGGCCTCAGGGGAGTGCGACAGGGGCATCGTCATCTGCACCACCGGCATCGGCATCTCCATCGCCGCCAACAAGGTCAGGGGCATCCGCTGCGCCCTGTGCCATGATCCCCTCTCCGCCGAGATGACCCGGCGGCACAATGACGCCAATATGCTGGCCCTGGGCGGCGGCATGGTGGGGCCCAATCTGGCCGTGCGGATCGTGGAGGTCTTCCTGAACACCGAGTTCGAGGGCGGNCGCCACCAGCGGCGGGTAGATAAGCTCAGAGATCTGGAGTGAGGTCACGGCTATGAATATCAGGCACGCGGTCATGGGGGATCTTGACGTCCTGGCGGCGATCGAGGCCGCCTCCTATCCCAAGGCGGAGGGCGCCTCCAGGGAAAGTCTCCGGGGCCGGCTGAAGCACTTTCCCAACTGCTTCTGGCTCCTTGAGGACGACAGAGGCAGCGTCATCGCCTTCATCAACGGTATGCTCACANACAAANCCGACCTCACCGACGACATGTACGACCATCCGGAGCTCCACGACGAGACGGGCCGCCAGCTCATGATCTTCTCCGTGGTCACCGATCCCCGGTTCCGGGGCAGGGGCTGCGCCAGCCAACTGATGGAGCGGGTCATCCGGGATATGAGGGCGCAGGGGCGGGAGGATATCGTCCTCACCTGCAAGGAGCGGCTGCTCCCCTTCTACTCCAGGTTCGGCTTTGTCAGCGAGGGCGTCTCCGGCTCCACCCACGGGGACGTGACCTGGTACCAGATGCGGCTGGCACTGTGAGTCCTCTTTCCACACAAAAGCCCCTGACCTTCCGGTCAGGGGCTTTTCTCTGTCTCATTGGCTCTGGCGCTGGTACTCTGAGGGGGTCATGCCCACCGCCTTTTTGAAGGTGGAGCTGAAATAGGTAATGTCCCGGTATCCCACCGGCTCGGCCACCTCGTAGACCTTGTTGCGGCAGTCCCGCAGCAGCTCCATGGCCGCATGGATGCGGTAATCGGTGAGGTAGCTGCCCAGGGTACGGGAGGTCTCCTTCTTAAACTCGTGGCTCAGGTGGCCCTCGCTGNTACCCAGAGAGCGGGCCACCGAGCTGACGCTGATATCAGGTTCATTGTAGTGCTCCGNGATGTAGCGCAGGGCCGCCTTCACATACTTGCTCTTGCCCTCGATGGCCACATCAGACCCTTGGGCCGGGGCGGCNTCCCGGCCNACCCGGCTCTGGAGCCGGGTCACCGCCTCCTCCAGCTCCCCGTCGTGAAAGGGCTTGAGCAGGTAGTCCACCGCCCCCAGCTTTACCGCCGACTGGGCATANGAAAAATCGCTGTAGGCGGTGAGGATGATCACATGGGCTCCATTGCCCTCGGCCCGGAGCCGGCGCACCATCTCAATGCCGTCCATCCGGGGCATTTTGATGTCGGTGACGATCAGCTCCGGTTTGCATTGGCGGATCAGCTCCAGGCCCTCCTGGCCGTCGGCGGCCTCTCCCACCACGGCGCAGTCCACCGNCGCCCAGTCCACCGCCAAAACGATGCCCCGGCGCACCAGAGCCTCGTCCTCTACCACCACTACCTTCATCATGTTTCCTCTCCCCCCTTTCCATGGGCGATGGGCAGCGCCACCCGAATACAGGTGCCCCGTCCCCCTGCAGGAGGCAGGAACTGCAGGCCGCTGTCCGGGCCGTAGTGGAGACGCAGGATGGCGTCCACATTGTAAAGGCCCAGATGGCCCCCTTCCTGCGGGCCGGAGCGCCGCAGAAACCGCGCCATGCTCTCCTCCGACATGCCGCAGCCGTCGTCCCGCACGGTGAGGAGCATGGTCTCCCCGCTTTGGACAGCCTCCACCGAGATGTGGCCGCTGCTGCCGTCTTCAAAACCGTGGATAATGGCGTTTTCCACCAGAGGCTGGAGCATGAGCTTGGGCACCAGCGCGTCCATAAGGACGGGCTCCACCCGCAGGGCAAATTCAAACTTGCCGGGAAAGCGGATGGCCTGGATCTCCACATACCGCTCCAGTACCTCCAGCTCCTCCCGCAGCTCCACGAACTCCTCGGCGGAGATGCTCCGGCGCAGGATGTCCGCCAGGTCGGCGGAGATGGTGGAGATCTCCTGGGAGCCGTTGATCTTCCCCAGCCATTTCAGGGTGTCCAGGGTGTTGTAGAGAAAATGGGGGTTGAGCTGGGCCTGCATCATGCGGATCTGGGCGTCCCCCAGCTCCTGCTGCTGGTGGATGGACTGGGCCAGATTGGCTTTCAGCCGCTGAGTCATCCGGTTGAACCGGCCAGAGAGCTGGCTGATCTCATCGGTGCCTGTCACCTCCACCCTGGCGTCCAGGTCGCCCTCCTCCACCGCCGCCATAGCGCTGTTGAGGGTGCGGATAGGCTCAAAGAGCTGGCGGCTGAAGCCCAGCGCCACCCGCATACACACGCCCGCGCACAAAAGGATGGACAGGGCGGCCACCAGGCAGAAAAGCCGCATGGTTCCGTCCGTCAAAGGCTTCGGCTGGCGCAAAAGCACAGAGAATCCGCTGCTCTTCTCCCGGAAGACGTGGTAGGTATAGTCCGCCCCCGCCTCCCCAAGGCTCTGCCCATCCAGCAGGCAGAGCCGCAGCCGGGCGGCCAGCGCACTGTCCTGAAGGGTCGGCGTGGCATAGACCTGATCCCAGAAGGGATCCAGAACCAGCACGTCGCTTCCTGTGCCGTAGCCGCCCTGAAACAGACGCTGGAAATGCTCCTCCCGCAGCTCCGCCACCACGTAGCCCGCCGCCCCGTCCCGGCCGGGAACGGCCTGGGCCATGCGCATGCACCCCCCGGTAGGATCCAGCGGGGATATCTGGCGGTAGACCGTCTCCATCGCCTCCCCGGCCGCGGCCAGCGCCCCCCAGTTGGTGGGCAGGCTCCTGGGCACGGCGTTGGAGGTGGCATACAGCAGCTCCCCCTGCGCGTCATAGAGGGAGAAATCCGCCTCCCGCAAGAGGGGCAGGGCCGCGGAATAGAGCGCGTTATAGACCTGGGTGCCGTTGAACCGTCTCCTGCCGGTCATGGCGTCAACGATAAGCGTCTCCTTCTGCAGGCTTTCCAGCACCCCGCCGCAATCGGTCAGCAGCCTCTCAAAATCGGAGGAGAGCGCNTNGNGCTGGTTCTGGGCGCTCTCCCTGGAATTGCGCAGCAGAACGGTTTGAAAGATCCCTAAAATAAGTCCCACGCACACCACCAGAGGCACCAGACCCACCGCCAGGAAGGAGCCCAGCAGCTTCTTCTGGAAAGAGGCGCGCAAGCCCAGCCCCCTCATGGCGTCTCCTCCCCGGTAAAGTCCGCCCAGTGGATCAAAAACTCCTCCTTCAGCGCGGAAGCCCAGACCATGGGATAGTCAAAGACCCCCATCTCCTCCTCGGTGGGCAGCTCCTCCCGGTCGGCCACATCCTGGCGCACCGAGCGGCGGGAGAAGGCGCTGACCACCAGGGACTGTACGTCGGCGCTCTGGACAAACTCCAAAAAAGCCTTGGCATTGTCCGGGTGGGGCGCCCCCAAGATAAGGGCGCTGCCGTCGGGCACCGCGCTGGTGCCCTCGGCAGGGTAGACCACACCGATGTTCTCCCCCTGGGCGATCCCCTTCAGGGCGGTCTCCTCCAGTGTAACGCCGATGCTCTTTCTGCCTCCGGACACGGCGGAGACCACATCGCCGGAGTCCCCCAGAGCTCCCTCCAGATTCTCCGCGAAGGCCCGCACCAGCTCCCAGGTCTCCCCCGGCAGGCAGGAGAGCATGGTGACGGCGGCGGTATAGCTGNNGCCGGACANGGCGGGATCCGCAAAGGCGATCCTCCCCTTCCAGCGGCTAGCCAAAAGATCCTCCCAGCCGGTCAGCTCCGCCTCATCCACCAGCTTTGTGTTATAGATGAGCACCACCGGCAGGGCGGAAANGGGCGTNCACAGNTCCCCCTCCCCCCGGAGGCCCGGCTTCAAAAGCTCCGCGCCGGAACAGGTATACGGCGCAAAGAGATCGGCNTAGGCCGACAGGCTCTCCACGCCGCCGCCAAACATCACGTCGCACTCCGGCGCCTCGGCCTGGGCGGCGATGCGCTCCNAAAGCTCGTTGGTGCCCCCGGTGACCACCTCTACCCAGATGCCTGTGCGCTCCTGAAACTCCTTGACAATGGGCCCGTAGACCTCCTCCTTGTGGGAGGTGTAGACCACCAGCCGATCCTCCGCCGCCGGGGCCGGGGGGTCGTTCTGGTGCGGGGCGCAGGCGGAAAGGCACAAAAAGAGGGCGCACAGGAGCCCAAAGCAACGCCTTTTCATCCTCTCCACCTCTTTCTCTGCTCTTTCTTGATCGGCTCGCGAAAACGCCCTTATACCAGCTCCAAAAGCGCTGTCAGGCGCGTCACCTCATAGTCCGCCAGGGGGTTGCCCGCGGCGTCCCCGCCAAAGGCCACTGCCTGGAGGCCCCCGGCCTTGGCCGCCCGAAGGCCCGCCGCCGCGTCCTCCACCACCAGAGCCTGCGCCGGCGCCACGCGCAGAAGCTCCGCCGCCTTCAAAAAAACCTCCGGGTCGGGCTTGGCCCTCGTCACCATACTGCCGTCGGCAATGGCGTCAAAGCAGGCCGTCAGCTCTGTGCGCGCCAGGATGCGCTTTGCGTTTTTGCTGCTGCTGCCCACCGCCAGAAGGAGCCCTTTCTCCCGCAGGCCCCTGAGAGCGGCCCGGACGTCACCGTCCACCTCTTCAGGGCCCATCTGCTCCACCCGCTGTAAGTAGGCCTCGTTCTTTTCGGCGGCCAGGGCCTCCTTCTCCTCCCGGGTAAACTGCCGGGGGGAAAAGGCCAAAATGCGCTCCAGGCTGTCCATTCGGGAAAGGCCCCGGATGCCGTCGTAGCGTTCCTGGGGAAAATCGATGCCCAGCTTGTCGGTGAGGATACGCCAGGCGTTATAGTGATAGCGGTCGGTGTGCACCAGCACGCCGTCCAAATCAAAGATCACCGCTTTTTTCATGCTCCCAGCTCCTTTAGAATGTCTTCCAGAACGGTCAATACACTGCTGCAGTGGCGGGGATACCGCGCCTTCAGTACAGGGTCGGCCCCCTCCATCAGGTAGGCTGTGCCGGCGATGTCCAGCATGGCCGTGTCGTTCCAGTTGTCCCCAAAGGCCACGGTATCCGCCAGGGAAACGCCCAGCCCTGCGCACAATCCCTTCAATCCCACGCCCTTATCCGCCAGGCCGAAGTCCACCNAGTCAGGCCCTGCGGCGGCCATGTGGAGGCTCTCTCCCCACCGGGGGCCCAGAATGGCCATGGGCTCCGCCGTGCCCTGGGGGCAGTAGACAGAGACCTTGATGATGTCCTCCCCGATCGCCTCCGGGCCGGACACCTCCGCCACATGGTTCCCCTTCGGCCCCCGCATATATTGGACGTATTCCGGCGTACCGTTACAGATATATGTGGTATTGGCGCCCGAGATCAGGATCTGGCATCCGGGCAGCTCCAAAATGGCCCGGGACAGCGCCAGAGCCTCCTTTCGGGGCATAACGGTCTTGGAAAGTACCGGGGCGGTGTCCTCTCCGCCGGGGCCGTAGAGGATGGCGCCGTTTTCACACAGGCAGCAGATCTCTTCCGAGACCGGGGCGAAGAGACGGCGCAGGGAGTGAAACTGCCGGCCCGAGGCGGGGCAGAAGTGCACCCCTGCGGCACGCAGGCGGCGAATGAGGGGAAAAAGCATCTCAGGCAGCTCGCTCTCCCCATAGGGGATGAGGGTGCCGTCGATATCGCTGGCGATGAGTTTGATCACGTGATCTCCTCCTCTCCCTGTAACGTATTACGCAGCAGAAAATCTGACGGCTCCAGAACCTGATCCCGGAAAGGCCTGGGATGGCCCTCCACCGTCAGATATACCGCCTCCACGCCCTCCAGCTGGCACAGGGTGAGCACGATACAGCCGTCGGCCAGGGTCAGCTCCGCTCCGGACAGGCCCTCGTAGGCCTCGGAGAGATCCACCGCGGCCACCCCGTCGCTGATCGACCACCCCCGCAGGGCGGTGCCGCTGGGGAAGGGCGAGGCCAGACTGTCGCTCTCCGGCCCGGAGAGCAGGAGGGTCATAAGGCTCTCTACCGTCCCCCCTGACGAGGGCTCCCGGAACTCCCGATCCAGTGCGGCGTCGTCCCTCCGGCCGGAGGCGGTGATAAAGTAGAACGCATACTGCCCCTCCGGGGGCTCCTCATCCCGGCCGGGCCGGTGGGAACAGGCGGCGCAGAGCAGGCTCAGTGCCAGCAGGGCGGCGGCGAGACGCTTTTTCATGCCCGCTCCCCCCTTTCACACAGGGGGAAGGTGACGGTGAAGCGGGTACCCTCCGGCTCCCGCCGCTGCGCGGTCACCACGCCGCCGTGACGCTTGGCGGTGTCCTGGACGATGGATAGGCCCAGGCCCGTGCCGCCGGCGGCGCGGGAGCGGGCCTTATCCACCCGGTAGAACCGGTCGAAGATCTTATCCACATCCTCCGCGGGGACGCCCACACCGGTATCCTCCACAACGATCTCCGCCCGGTCTTCCACCGCCCTCAGCCGCACCCAGAGCTTGCCGCCGGGCAGGTTATACTTCACGCCGTTTTCCATAAGATTGAACAGGATCTGGTACAGGTCGTCCCTGGTGCAGCGCACCCACACGTCCTCATCCAGCTCCATGGTAAGGGATACATCCACCGCCCGGGCCAGGGGCTCCAGCNTGTGCTCCNCCCGGCGGGCCACCGCGGCCACCTCCACCGGCTCGGTGACCACCGGAGCTCCCGCGTCCAGCCGGGTGAGGGCCAGCAGATGCTCGGTAATGCGCTGGAGCCGCTCGGCCTCGCTGCCGATGTCCCCCACAAAGTCCCGGACGGTCTCCGGATCCATGTCCCCGGTCTGCAAAATGGAGTCGGTGAGCAGNCGGATGGAGGCCAGGGGGGTCTTCAGCTCGTGGGAGGCGTCGGAGACAAAACGGCGGCGCACCTCCTCCGTGGTCTGAAGGCGGCCGGTCAGGTCATTGAACTCCCCGGCCAGCTGGGTCAGCTCGTCCTTACCGGAGAGCTTCACCCGGTGGCTGTACNCTCCCTCCCGGACGGTGCGGATGGCCCCNAAAAGCTGCCCCAGCCGGCGGGTAATGGCCTTGGAGAACACGACGCTGAAAAGCAGGGCGGCCAGCGCGATGACCAGAGAGATGCTGCGAAGGGTCTGCTGGACGCTCACCAGGAACTCCCCCGCGAAGGTGTCATACTCGTCCACATACACAGCTCCCAGAGTCATGCCCCGGTACACGATGGGGGTGGCGGCCCGGCTGTGGAAGGCCCCGTTTTCAAAGTCGGAGCGGATGTTGTCCTCCCAGCGCAGGGCGGCGGCCACCTCCCGCAGAAGGGCATACTGGCCCGCCGCCTGTCCGGCGCTGTCATAGAGCACCAGACCGGAAGGGCCGGTGACCAGCACCCGGCTCAGGCCGGTATCGCCCAGCACCTCCATGACCCGGGCCACCCCCTCCTCGCTGAGGCTGTCCGGCCCCGCCAGNGCGGNGGCCATTACCGCNGCCTGACTCTGCAGGGAGGTCTGCTTGGACTGGAAGACCATCTCCTGGGAGGCCAGCACCGGGTAGGTGTTGAGCAGCACCAGCACCGCGGCAATGACCACCAGGTAAGTCATGGCATATTTGGTTTGAAGAGAGCGCCAAAGAGGCACTTTCTTCGACTGCCGGGCAGTCTCCATGGCGTTCCCTCCTCTCCTTCAGCGGCCGTTTACTGTCCGCTTTTCAGATAATAGCCCACGCCCCACTTGGTAAGGATGTACTCCGGATTGGCGGGATCCAGTTCCAGCTTCTCCCGCAGGCGGCGGACGTGGACGTCCACGGTGCGGTAATCCCCGGCGTACTCATAGCCCCACACCACGTTCAGAAGATTCTCCCGGGAGTAGACCCGGCCGGGGTTCCGCATCAGAAGCTCCATCAGGTCAAACTCCTTGGCGGTAAGCTCCACGCTCTGTCCCTCCTTCCAGGCCGAGCGCTGGTCGGCGTCCAGAAGGATGTGGCCCACGGTGAGCTGTCCGCCCCCCGAGCTCTGCTGGGCCATGCCCGCCCGGCGGAGAAGGGCCCGGATGCGGGCCTTCAGCTCCAGGATATTAAAGGGCTTGGTGATGTAGTCGTCGGCACCGCACTCAAAGCCCACCAGCTTGTCGGCGTCCTCGCTTTTGGCCGTGAGGAGGANAATGGGCACGTTGGAAAATTCCCGGATGCGCATACAGGCCTGAAGCCCGTCCAGCTTGGGCATCATCAGATCGAGGATGATCAGGTCGAAGGCCCCGCCCCGNGCCAGAGCCACGGCGGCCTGGCCGTCATAGCCCACCTCCACCTGGTAGCCCTCGCTCTCCAGATTGAATTTGATGCCCTTGACCAGCACCCGCTCGTCGTCCACTACCAGTATTTTCATTTCGCGTCCTCCACAGTGATATCGTCTATCAGCTCCGCCAGGGTCTCCTCCCCGATGCCCTTGACCCGGGTGATGTCCTCAGGAAAGCGATAGGGGCCGTTCGTCTCCCGGTCGGCAATAATATCCGCCGCCCGTTTCTCTCCGATGCCGGGCAGGGTCATGAGCGCCTCAGCGTCGGCGGTATTGATATTGACTTTTTCCTGCTCCGGGATCACGGTGGGCGCGGGCAGCGCAATGACCGTATCCTCCAAAGTGCGCTGCGTCTCCACCCGAATGGGCGCGGCGGCAGTGTTCCCCCGGAGGAACCACCCGGCGGTAAAGGCCAGAAACAGCCCCGCCAAAGCCAGGGCGGCGGCTTCCCATTTGGAAATCGTCATTATTTTGTAACCGCCTCCTCTGTTGCGTCTGTACCGAAGGTCTGATATAATGGTTTTATTCAGAGACATTATAACATATATAGCGGGAGTTTCCTATGAANAAATATCGTTCCTTCTCCATCTTTTTTCTTCTTCTGGCGCTGACGGCGGCTCTGGCCGCCCCGGCGGCTGCCGCCGAGCCCTTTTCGGTAGAGGCCACCGCCGCCATCCTGTTGGATGCCGACTATAACGAGGTGCTCTACGAGCAGGCCGCCGACGAGCGCCGCTACCCCGCCTCCATCACCAAGGTGATGACCGGCCTTCTCACTGTGGAGGCCATTGACCGGGGAGAGCTGTCCATGGACACCGTCGTGACCCTGGGCGACGACCTCTACACCGGCATCGGCGAGGGGGGCTCCACCCAGGGACTGAAGAGCGGGGAGATCCTAACGGTGCAGGACTTGCTCTACTGCGCCCTCCTCCCCTCCGCCAACGAGGCCTGCAACGCCCTAGCCTCCGCCGTGGCCGGGAGCATCCCCGCCTTTGTGGAGCTGATGAACCAGCGGGCGGCGGCTCTGGGCATGACAAACACCCANTTCGTCAACACCCACGGCNACCATNACGACGCCCACTACACCACCGCCCGGGACATCGCCAAGATGTGTGCCGAGGCCATGAAGCACCCCGACTTCCGGGAGATCGTCTCCTCGGTGCGCTACGATGTGCCCGCGACCAACCTCCACGCCGCCCGGGAGCTTCATGACACCAACGCCCTGGTCTCCAATTTCCGCACCGGGCGCAGCGACCTTCTCTACCGCTACGCCGTAGGCATCAAGACCGGCTCCACTCCGGAGGCGGGCTTCTGTCTGGCCTCGGCGGCGGAGAAGAACGACCGGCTCATGATCGCCGTCCTCTTGGGCGGACAGGACTACCGCAAGGCGGAGGCCAACTATTTCTCCGAGAGCAAACGCCTTTTGGAATACGGCTTCAACGAATTCTCCCGCAAGGAGCTTCTGAGTCCCATCGACCCCATCGCCACTGTGCCGGTAAAATACTGCGCCCAGCAGGACTATGTCACCGTCCAGGCCAGCCTCGGTCTGGAGGCCACCCTGCCCAACGACGTGGATCCCGCCCTCTTCCTGCGCCAGGTGGAGCTGCCGGAAACTTTGGAGGCCCCCATTGAGAAGGGTCAGGTGCTGGGCTCCATCTCCATCTCCTATGCGGGCAAAGACTACGGCAGCGCCGACCTCATCGCCACTACCGCTCTGGAGCGCTCCCAGCTGGTGTTCATCCTGGATCACATCCAGGCGCTGTTCAGCCTTCTGTGGGTGAAGCTCCTCCTGCTGGCCGCCATCCTTCTCCTTCTCCTGCTGGTGCTGCGGCGCATGGTCTTCGGCCCCAGCCGCCGCAAGCGCTACAATGCCCCCAAGACATACAGCGCCAGCTACCGGGGCAGAAAGCGGTAATTACATAGCAAAAGGCCCGGAGCCAGCGCGGCTCCGGGCCTTTCTTCAGAGATTCTCCTTCAATGCCTGGGCCAGCTGATCCGGGCAGGAGGTGGGCTTGAAGCCGCAGTGGANNCCGTCCAGCCGGGCGATCACATCCTCCACCTTCATTCCCTCCACCAGCTTGCTGATGCCCTGGAGGTTGCCGTGGCAGCCGCCCTGCACCTCCAGGGACTTGACGACGCCGTCCTCCACCTCAATGCGCATCTGCCGGGCGCAGACGCCCTTAGGCTGATAATCTATGGTCATGGAGCTCTCCCCTTTTCTTTGGTTTGCCCCATTGTAGCACCGCCTGCGGAAAAAGGCAAGAAGGGTCTGCCCCTTCCATTCTAAATCTTTTCGAAAATTTTCTCCCTTTCCCTATTCACCGGCTCCGTTTTGGATTATAATGAAAATACATCAAATGGGGAGGGTTCAATATGTATTACATCGGCATCGACCTGGGCGGCACCAACGTACACGCCGGACTGGTCAATGAGAAGGGCGAGCTGCTGGGCCAGGTCAACATCCCCACCCCCAAGGGGGCCGACGCGGTGGCCGACGCCATCACCCAGGCCGCCCGGCTCTCCGCCGACCAGGCGGGGGTGGCTTTGTCCGACGTCCGCTCCGCGGGTCTGGCCTCCGCCGGCTCCATCGACCCGGAAAACGGCATGGTGCTCCACGCCTGGAACCTGGGACTGGATCACGTCCCCCTCTCCCGCATGGTCTCCGAGCGGCTGGAGATGCCCACCCTGCTGGAAAACGACGCCAATGCCGCCGCCCTGGGTGAGTTCGTGGCCGGGGCGGGCCGGGGCTACCGCTCTCTGGCGGCGGTGACCCTGGGCACCGGTGTGGGCTGCGGCGCGGTGTTGGACAGCAAGCTCTTCACCGGCTTCAATTACGCCGGCATGGAGGCCGGCCACATGGTCATCCACCGGGGCGGCCGGGAGTGCACCTGCGGCCGCCGTGGCTGCTGGGAGGCCTACGCCTCCGCCACCGGCCTGATCCGCTCTGTCCGGGAGGCCATGGAGCACCACCCCGACAGCGCCCTGTGGCGTTTCGCCCCCACTCTGNAGGCGGTAAACGGCAAGACGGTTTTCGACGCGGCGGAGGCCGGGGATCCGGCGGCCCAGGCCGNGCTGGACGACTACCTGGGCGATCTGGCCTGCGGCATCGTCAACCTCATCAACATCCTCCAGCCTGAGNTATTGNGCATCGGCGGCGGCATCTCCCGCCAGGGCGAAAAGCTCCTGCGCCCCCTGCGGGAGGTGCTCGACCGGGAGGAGTTCACCCGGGACAGTCCCCGGCGCACCCGGCTTTGCGTGGCAAAGCTCCGCAGCGAGGCGGGAATCATCGGCGCCGCTTTGGTGCCCGTATACCGTTAAACTCTATTCACAGGGGGTAAACGCCTCCTCCAGAGGGGCCTTTTCCGGCCGCCCCTCCTGGGGCCAGAGCGCCAGCGACGCCCCATAGAGCACCGCCGCCGCGACAGCGATGGCCTGTACCTTGTTGTCCTTGAGCCAGGGGCCGTACTTTTCCCACAGGGGATAGCCCCGCCCTTCACAGAGCTTTTCCGCGGCGTACACCGCCGCTATTGCCACCACCACGCACACTGCCAACCGGGTCATCTGGTCGCCTCCTGCCTGCTTAAGCTCCATAGAGACCGCCTCCTTCCCTATCAGTATAGCGGGAAGCGGGGCCATATAGAAGGACGGATCGCAGCATGAAGCACTCTTCCACACAACCGGATACCGTCCCTGTCCGTCAGGATATCCCCGTGGCGGAGGTCGACCCTGCCCAGGGTCTGAACCGGGAGCAGGTCTCGGCGCGTCAAAAGGGCGGCTGGGCCAACCTGCCCGTCAAATCGCCCACCAAGACGGAAAAGGAGANNGTCCGGGGTCACGTCTTTACTNTTTTCAATCTCATCTTCTTTGTGCTGGCCGCCGCTCTGGTGGCGGTGGGCGCTTACAAGGACGCCACCTTCCTGCTCATCGCCATCGCCAACACTGTCATCGGCATTTTTCAGGAGCTGCGCTCCAAGCGCACCATTGACAAGCTCAAGCTGCTCTCCTCCCCCAGGGGCGTCGTCGTCCGGGAGGGAGAGGAGATGAGCGTGCCCACCGACCACATGGTGCGGGACGATATCGCCGTCTTCTNCGCCGGAGATCAGATCTCGGCGGACGCAGTGGTGCGCTCCGGAACCGTGCAGGTCAACGAGGCCCTCATCACCGGCGAGGCAGACCCCCTGGAGAAAAAACCGGGAGACGCTCTGCGCTCCGGCTCCTTTATCGTCTCCGGCTCCTGCCGGGCCCAGCTCACCCGGGTGGGCGCGGACTGCTACGCCGCCCGGCTCACTCTGGAGGCCAAAAANGACGTGAAGACCGGACAGTCGGAGATGATGGCCTCANTCTCCCGGCTCATCCGCTTCATCGGCATCGCCCTCATCCCCATGGGGGCCATCCTCTTCTGGAAGCAGTATTTTGTGCTGGAGCTGGGCCTTCGCCAGGCGGTGACCGCCACGGTGGCCGCCCTTATCGNCATGATCCCCGAGGGGCTCTACCTCCTCACCAGCGTGGCCCTGGCGGTGAGCATGATCCGCCTGGCCCAGAAAAAGACCCTGGCCCAGGACATGAACTGCATCGAGACCCTGGCCCGGGTGGACGTACTGTGCGTGGACAAGACGGGCACCATCACCGAGCCGGGCATGACCGTTCGGGAGCTGGTGCCTCTGGATGAGGAGCGGTACTCCATCGAGGCGGTGGAGCAGGCCGTCAGCGCCCTGTACCACACCCTGGGGGCGGACAATGACACCGGCCGGGCCATGCTGGAGCGGTTTGACGCCGATCCCGGCTGGAGCCCCTCCGCCGTGATCCCCTTCACCTCCGCCAACAAGTATTCCGCCGCCGTCTTTCCCGGTCACGGCGCCATTGTGGCCGGCGCCCCGGAATTTGTCATGGGCCCCTGGTACCAGGAGCTGAAGGAAATGGTGGAGCCCTATTCCGCCAAGGGTTACCGGGTCTTGCTCATCGCCGGCTACGACGGCGTGCCGGACGGCAAAAGTCCTCTGGACGGGCGAAAGGTCAGACCCATGGCCCTGGCCCTGCTGGCCAACCCCATCCGCCCCGAGGCCCCGGAGACCTTCGCCTTCTTTGCCGCCCAGGGCGTGGCGGTGAAGGTCATCTCCGGCGACAATCCCCTCACCGTGGCCGAGGTGGCCCGAAAGGCGGGGGTTGAGAACGCCGAGCTTTGGGTGGACGCCGCCACCCTGCGCTNNGACCAGGACATTTTTGCCGNCGCCGGGAAGTACACCGTCTTCNGCCGGGTGACNNCNGGNCAGNAGCGGNAGNTGGTGAAGGCCCTGCAAAAACAGGGCCACACCGTGGCCATGACCGGCGACGGCGTCAATGATGTGCTGGCCCTGAAGGACGCCGACTGCGGCATTGCCATGGCCTCGGGAGCCGAGGCGGCCTGCCACGCCGCCCAGCTGGTGCTGCTGAATTCCAACTTCGCCTGCCTGCCCCAGGTGGTGGCGGAGGGAAGNCGGGTCATCAACAACATCCAGCGCTCCGCCTCCCTGTTCCTGGTGAAGAACATCTTCTCCTTCTGCCTGTCTCTGCTCACCATTTTTGTGGACATGNCCTACCCCCTGGTGCCCATCCAGCTCTCCCTCATCTCCGCCCTCACCATCGGCTTTCCCTCCTTCGTGCTGGCCCTGGAGCCCAACAAGAGCCGGGTCAGCGGAAAATTTATGACAAATGTCCTCCGGGACGCCTTCCCCGGCGGTCTGACCAACCTCATCATTATTCTGGGCATCCAGGCTTTTGCCTTCGCCTTTGCCTTCCCCACCCAGTCTCTGTCCACTCTCTCCGCCCTGTGNGTGNCCTTTGTGGGGCTGCTGGTGCTCTACCAGGTCTGTAAGCCCTTCGACCTGAAACGCNGGGCGCTCTGGGGCGGGGTGGCGGCGGCTCTGGCCCTGGGCGTCACCCTGCCCTGGGCCAGGGAGTTCTTCTCCCTGAGCGCCCTGACCCTTCAGGAGACGCTGGTGCTGGCGGTGTTCCTGGCCCTGAGCTGGCCGGTGATGCGCTCCATTCTCACCCTCTTCGAGCGCAGCCGGCGGCTGGTGCTGGGGCTGAAGCGCAAACGCAGTGGCCGGCGGCGCGGATAATTTCCCCTTGTAAGCGCCCTTTCTTCGTGGTAAAATATCCTTGCCAAGGCGGCGGGAACCGCCGCCGGAACCCAAACAAAAACGAGGTGTTTTTTATGCCGGAAAACTTTTACGAGCAGGAGAAACATTTGGAGCAGGGCCTGACGGGCGAGAGCCTGGGCCGTTACACCTCCAAGACCTTTCTTCTCATGTTCCTGGGCCTGCTGGTGACCTTCGGCGTGGCCGTTTTCTTCAGCACCACCCGGGCGGGCCTGATGACCTTCTACAACGCGGTGACCTATATTCCCGCCTTTCACCTGATCCTGCTCATCGCCCAGCTGGCGGTCGCCATCGGCATGACCGCCGCCATCCACAAGATCACCCCCGCCACGGCCACGGTTTTCTTCTTCCTCTACTCCGCCCTGACGGGCGTCACCTTCACCTTTTATTTCATCGTCTTCGAGCTGCCCAGCCTGGTCCTGGTCTTCGCCGCCACCGCCCTCTACTTCGGTGGCATGGCTCTGTTTGGCTATTTTACCAACATTGACCTGAGCCGGATGCGCGCCATCCTGCTGGGCGGGCTTGTCTTCCTCATNCTGGCCAATTTGCTCATGATGTTCATTCCCGGCCTGGAGATGGTCGACCAGGTGATCTGCACCATCGGCGTGGTCATCTTCCTGGCCTACACCGCTTACGACGTCCAGAAGATCCGGGCCTTTTACCAGGCCTATCAGGGGGACGCGGCTATGCTGAAAAAAGCTTCCGTTTTCTCCGCACTCCAGCTCTATCTCGACTTCGTGAACCTCTTTGTCTACCTGCTTCGTATTTTCGGCAAGAGAAGGAATTGATTTGCGTCAAAAAGGGAAGGCTGTCTTCACAGAAGACAGCCTTCCCTTTTTCTTGTCATTATTTTTATGTAAACCAAAGAAAAGTCCCCCCTTTTCCGCCGATCATTCCCAGCATAAAGATCCCCCCGCCCGGTTTGGAGGGCTTTCCACTTTCCTCCAAGCCAAAGCCCCTGTTCATTTCCAGACTTCCCACCCCCTCTTTCGCTCATATTAAAAGCGGCGCCTTCAGCCGGAGGCGCCGCATCGATTTTATGGGGGTGGTCAATTGAAAGAGGAAAGAGAGCGGTCGGGGCCCACGCCTTTTCGAATGGCGGCGGTGGCCTTGGCAGTGGCGGGCGTGCTGGGGGGCGCTCCCGCCATGGCATGGGAGGCTCCGGCCATGACCGGAACGGAGCAGGTGCGCACAGTGGTGCCCGTAGGACGGGCGGTGGGGATCAAGCTTTTCNCCGACGGTGTGATGGTGGTGGGTTTTTCCCAGATCCCGGCGGCGGAGGGAAACCTGACGCCCGCCAAGTCCTGCGGTCTGAAAGAGGGTGACGTGATCACCCATATCAACGCCACAGAGGTGGACACCATCGAGGCCGTCCAGGAGCAGCTGTCTGCCATCGGCGGAGATGAGATGTCCATTCGGGCCATCCGGGACGGAAAGCAGGTGCAGGTGACGGCCAAGGCCGTCCAGTGCTCCACCGNCGGGGNCTACCGTCTGGGCGCCTGNCNGCGGGACTCCATGGCCGGCANCGNCACTNTGACCTATTACGACCCCGCCACCGGGGAGTTCGGCGCCCTGGGCCACGCCGTCAACGACGTGGACACCGCCCAGCTCATGCCGCTGCAAAGCGGCGGGGTCATCTCCGCCACAGTGAGCGACGTGAAGAAGGGCCAGCGGGGAGAGCCGNNCGAGCTCCACGNCNGNTTTGACACACAGACGGATATCGGCGAGCTGTGGGCCAACACCTCCAGCGGCATCTTCGGCACCCTGGAGGACAGCGGCCTGTGCCAGCTGGAGCCGGTACCTGTGGCGNACAAGTCCCAGGTGGAGGCCGGCCCCGCCACCATCTACGCCAATATCGCCGGAGACGAGGTGCGCGCCTATGACGTGGAGATCGTCAAGCTCTACCCCCACGCCGACGACGGCCGGGATATGACCATCAGGGTCACCGACCCGGAGCTCCTGGCCGCCACCGGCGGCATCGTCCAGGGGATGAGCGGCAGCCCCATCCTTCAGAACGGCCGTCTGGTGGGCGCNGTGACCCATGTGCTGGTGGGCGACCCCACTCAGGGCTATGGCATCCTGGCGCAAAGGATGCTGGAGACTGCCGAAAGCTGTCTGAAAAACGTCTAAATTCGTTGAATATGCATGATGCGGTCGTATAAAGTCGATTNTTTCTCATCCAAAATTTACCAAAAGAGTATTGCGTTCGCTGTCTCTTTATGGTAAATTATGAGCAACCGGTAATCTCGTGATCGATCGATCTTGGAAGAAGGAAACGGATTTGGAAAAGAAAACGATCCTGGTGGCGGACGCAGGGGAAGAATTTCGCCGTCTGCTGGTGGAGACCCTAAACGCAGAGAGTGACCTGACCGTTGTGGCGGACACTGCCGACGGTGAGGCGGTGGTGGAGCTGTGCCGCCAGCGCCAGCCTAACGTGGTGGTCATGGACATGATCCTGGCCAAGCTGGACGGTGTGGAGGTGCTCTCCGCCCTGGCCGAGCTGCCCGAAAAGCCCCNGGTGCTGGTGCTTTCCAGCTTCGCGGGCGGCAGTGTGGCCGAGCTGGCCGCCGCCCGGGGCGCGGACTATTTCATGATGAAGCCCTGCAAGACCGCCTCGGTGGTGGAGCGGGTACGGCAGATGGTGACACCCAGCCACAGCGCCGAGGAGACCGACCGCCGGGGTCGTGGCCTGGAGAGCACTGTCACCGCCATCATCCATGAGATCGGCGTGCCCGCCCACATCAAGGGCTATCAGTATCTCCGGGAGGCGATCATGATCGCCGTGGAGGATATGGACGTCATCAACGCGGTCACCAAAGTTCTCTACCCCGAGCTGGCAAAGCGTTTCGGCACCACCGCCAGCCGTGTGGAGCGGGCCATCCGCCACGCCATCGAAGTCGCCTGGGATCGGGGCGATCTGGAGACGCTGCAGAAATATTTCGGCTACACCGTCTCCAACGCCAAAGGCAAGCCCACTAACTCGGAGTTCATCGCCATGATCGCCGACCGGCTCCAGCTCCAGCGCAAAGAGCTCTGAGCCCTCGCGCTGCAAGCCATGACCGCTTTGGCGAGGCCCTTTGGCGGTGCGCCGTCCGACGGCTGGCAATGCCTCCCATCACTCAGCATCCTTCTTTGTCCAACATGCCGCTAAGCCTGACGGAGCGTCTCCGTCAGGCTTAGCTTTTATTTTTTAAAAATATTATGTCAACTTCTCGCAGAGGGCGCCCCGCCATACCTCCCCCGCCAGGGCGGTGAAGCGGAAGCCATCCCAGTCCCCTGTCTCTCCCGGCTCCAGCAGGGGAACAGAGATCTCACGGGGAGGTCTCCTCAGGCACTGGCCGGTGCACTTCACCCTGGCCTCCTTCAGTGTCCACAGGGTGTAGAACCACTCCCAGCCACCGCCCCGGGCCCGGTACCAGTCCAGCTCCTCCCCGTTCAGGGCATAGGCGGGAAGCCGCTCCCGCCGGGGACGGATCAGTTCCACATCCGCCCCCACCTCCCGGTCTGAAAGGGCACACAGGGCCAGAGCGCCGGAATGGCTGACGCTGAAATGGAGGTCGGGACGGCTGGGAAACCAAGGCTTACCACCCTCTTTGCGCTCCATGGCCGGCAGGCTCTCTCCCACATGTGCCGCCAAAAGAGCGGCCAAAAGGGCATACCCGTCCCCTTCCCCCACTTTCCAGACCATTCCGCCGCCTCCTCCAAATCTTTTTTAATATACTACCATATCCGCCCGCTTTTGTGGTACAATGAATTCACTTTTTTGAATTTAAATTCTTCTTAAAACTTTCCCCCCTCCCCTCTTAAAAAATCTCTCCTATACTCAGTGCCATGAGGTGATCCCATGTATAACATTCTGATCTGCGACGACGACAGAGATATTGTCTCCGCCCTGGATATCTATCTCACTGCCGAGGGCTACCACACCATCGCCGCCTATGACGGCCGGCAGGCTCTGAAGGCGGTGGAGGAAAACGACGTCCATCTCATTCTCATGGACGTGATGATGCCCAACCTGGACGGCATCCGGGCTACCGCCAAACTGCGGGAGGCGTGCAACGTGCCCATCATCCTCCTCACCGCCAAATCGGAGGACGCGGACAAGGTGCTGGGGCTGAACATCGGGGCGGACGACTATGTGACCAAGCCCTTCAATCCCATGGAGGTCATGGCCCGGGTGAAGAGCCAGCTGCGCCGCTACACCCTCCTGGGGGGCAAGGAGGGCCCGGCGGGCGGGGACGACGGACTTTTGAAAAACGGCGGCATCGCCATGGACGACGCCGCCAAGACCGTCACCGTGGACGGGGAGGCGGTGAGCCTGACCCCCCTGGAGTTCAACATTCTCCGGCTCCTGCTCCAGCACCCGGGGCAGGTGTTCTCCACCGCCCAGATCTATGAGCAGGTGTGGAACGACCCGGCCTACGGCTCGGAGACCACGGTGGCGGTACACATCCGCCACATTCGGGAGAAGATCGAGATCGACCCGGCCAACCCCCGGTACATCAAGGTGGTTTGGGGCCTGGGATATAAGATGGAGAAGGTGTGACCATGAAACAGGATTTTCGCTCCTACGCCCTGGTAAAGGCCGCCGCCCTGCTGCTCACCGTGGCCTGCGCCGTGGGGGCCACTTTCGGGTGCCTTTACTGCGGGTTATACTGGGACAGTTTTTTTGAGGGCGGCGACTACACCTACTCCTTGGCCTGGAACCAGGCCATGAACGCGCGGTACAGCCACCTGATGGAGATTTTGGACGACTATGACTCCAAGCGGCGGGGCCAGGCCCTGGGCTACCTGGAGGAGCAGTATTACCAGGAGTGGCTGGACACCTTCAGCCCCGCCAAGACCAATTTTCGTTATATCATCCGGGACAACGCCACCGGGGAGATCCTCCTCAGTTCCTCCGGTGAGGACAGCCTGGAGCATGTCCCCTACGAGNATCTTTACCGAAATGTGCGTACCATGACCCCCTCCCGGATCTACTACAACTACNGGGAATATAACGAGGAGCAGAACTTTACCATCTTCTTCAGTGACAACGGCACCGTGCTGGCCCAGGTTCCCGGCAACGAGACATATCTCTATCAGGATGGAGAGACCTTCCAGTACGCGCTGGAGTACGGCATAGACGAGCGCTACGCCGCCCCGGACGAGTTCCGGGAGNTGAAAAACACCCTGGTCAAGGGGGACATCCGGTTCCTCTACTGGACTGCCGCCCTGATCCTTACCGCTCTCGCCGGCACCGTCCTGCTGCTGTGCTGCGCGGGACGGCGGCGGGGTGCGGAGAGCTTCACCCTCAACTGGACGGACAAGATCCCCTACGGCCTCTACCTCCTGGCCGTAGGCTGGGGGGCGGTACTGTGCTTCGCCCTGGGTGGCAACCTGGTTGGCGAGGGATATCTCTTCCACTACGGCGACCCCTCCTTCTATGCCATGGTGATGCTGAGCGTAGTCTCCCTGACAGGGGGCTTCGCCCTCACCGAGGCTGGACTTATGTCAACCGCCACCCGGATCAAGACCCACACCCTGCTGCGCAACACCCTCACCTGGCGCTTTTTCAGATGGCTGGGCCGGGGCTTTCGGGCTCTGGGCCGCTGGTGGGGAACTACCTTCGGGAACTGGAACCTGACCCAGCGGGTCATTGTGGGCTTCCTCCTCTATCTCATCGGCACTCTCCTTACCAGCCTCACCGTGGTGCTCATCCCCTTCTACCAGGGTGCGGTGCTCTTCGGCCTTTGCAAGTGGAGCGAGCAGTGGCGCATCATCCGCGCCGGTACCCAGGCCATTGTGGGCGGCAGTCCGGAGACCGTCATCGACACCAGCGGGATGGACCGCTATATCTGCAGGGATCTGAAGGAGCACGCCGGACAGCTCAACGACCTGGGCAGCGCCATCAACACCGCCGTGGACGAGCGGCTGCGCTCCGAGCGGATGAAGGCGGAGCTCATCACCAATGTCTCCCACGACCTGAAGACCCCCCTGACCTCCATCATCAACTATGTGGATCTGCTGAAGAAGGAGGACATTCAGGAGGAGAAGGCCCGGGAATATATCGAGGTGCTGGATCGGAAGAGCCAGCGGCTGAAAAAGCTCACAGAGGATCTGGTGGAGGCCAGCAAGGCCTCCACGGGAGCCCTGACGGTAAACAAGGAGCGGCTGGGGGTGGTCCAGCTGGTGACTCAGGCCCTGGGGGAGTACAGCGAGAAATTCACCGCCGCCCAGTTGACAGTGATCCCCACCCTCACCGAGGNGGAGGTCTACGTCTGGGCCGACGGCCGTCATTTCTGGCGGATCCTGGACNATCTCATGGGTAACTGCGTCAAGTACGCCATGCCGGGGACCCGGGTCTATCTCGATTTGAAGCAGTGGGACGGCAACATGATCCTCTCCCTGAAAAATGTCTCCGCCAGCCAGCTCAACGTCCCCGCCGAGCAGCTCATGGAGCGGTTCGTCCGGGGGGACGAGAGCCGCACCACCGAGGGCAGCGGCCTGGGGCTCTCCATCGCCCGGAGCCTCACCGAGCTTCAGGGGGGCCTGTTCCGGCTGGAGGTGGACGGCGACCTGTTCAAAGCGGTGGTCAGCTTCCCCGTGATAAAATGAAGGGACATTTAGTTAACATAATTCTATTCTCTGTCCGTGGATCCTTTGGACAATTTCTTCTAAATTCCAAAAAACAAAGGAGTCTTCCCTGTGTGGGAAGGCTCCTTTTAGTTTCCATAATTCTGTCAATCCAACAGCTGGATGCAGGCCCCCAGCACGCCGCTGCCGATATACACGCTCAGGGTGGCGTCGATGTGGGAGTCCCAGATGTGGCGGCAGCCGGGGATGGCGGCCATCAGATCCTTCTTCAGCTGCTTCATCTCCTCCTCGGCCCCGCCGTTGGCCACCAGAAGATTGAAGTCCCGATGATCGCCCACATGCTCCTTGACCAGCTCGATGAGCTTTCCCTGCACCTGCTTGCGGCCCCGCACCTTGGCCACGTTCACCAGCTGGCCGTCGGGGGCGAAGGTAATGATGGGCTTGATGCTGAGTAAGGTGCCCGCCAGGGCGGTGATCTTGCCGATGCGCCCCCCCTTCTGCAGGTATTCCAGGGTATCCACCGAGAAGAAGGGGAAGTTGTTTTTCAGCAGATGGGGCGCGCGCTGCTCCACCAGCTCCTCCCAGCTCATCCCCTCCTGGATGTCCTCCCAGAGCTGTAGGACGATCCCCCCCAACGGAATGGCTCCGCTGCAGGTGTCAAAAACCACCGTAGTCAAATCCTTGTGCTCCTCGCACTGAAGGCGGATCATGTTGTGGGTGCCGGACAGGCCGGAGGACAGGGGCAGGGCGATGACCCGCTCGTAGCCGTCGGCCTTGATGCGGTCCAGAGTCTCCGCCACCCGGATCATATCGGGCAGGGAGGTCTTGGGCAGCTCTCCCCGCTCCAGGCGCCGATAGATATCCTTGGCAAAAATATCCTCCCCATCGTTGAAGCTGCCGTCGGCACAGCCGATGCGCAGAGGCACCACATAGACGGGCACACCCTTGCGGTGCCGGGGCTCCATCTCGGCGCAGGAATCCACNAAAAAAGCGATTTTTTCAGGATTTATGCTCAAGAAAATTCCTCCATCGGTTGACAGGCGCGCCCCGTCTCCCGTATAATACACAACGTAAAGTAACATTGTTATGTGAGTATTATACNNACCTTTTCCCCATCTGTCAAGGAGGGACTTTCCATGGATTATCAAGCCCGCCGTCAGGCCCAGGCCCAGCATACCCGCAGAGCCATTCTGGACGCCGCCGTGGCCCTCTCCCGGCAGGTCGGCTTCGCCAGAGTCACCGTTCGGGACATCTGCCAGGCCGCCGGCGNCACCACTGGGGCCTTCTACCATCATTTTGAGTCCAAGGAGGCGCTTTTGAACCAGGNCTTNAACTCTCTNGACGCCTATNTGGAGGANGCTCTGGCCAGCATGGAGGGCCGCCCTCCCCTGGAGCGGCTGGAGACCCTGCTGCGGCTCTACGCCGAGTATATGGAGGAGCTGGGCTGGGAGACTCTGGCCCTCTACTACGGCCGCCGCCTGGCCGACTCCGCCGCCGCCTCCATGTCCCCCCAGCGGTATACCCTTCGGGCCATGGGGGAGTGCTTGGAGGCCCTGGCCAGGGAGGGCGTCCTCTCCCCCAGCCACAGCCCGGAGTGGACGGCGGACTTTTTCTTCCGCCATTTCCGGGGCGTGGTGATCGACTGGATCCTCCACCGGGGAGACTACTCCCTCTGGGGCCGGCTCCAGCAGGACTACCAGCTGTTNGAGGGAGCCTTNNGCAGCTGAGAGCCTCACTTTTCTCATACTCTTTACCCCCGCCGAATATGCTGTTCGGCGGGGGTGATCTATTTTGAGCCATATTTTGCGAAAACAGGCCCTTCGGGACGGTCTTTGGGGCGCCGGGCTGCTATGCTGCGCCATCGCCCTGATCTGCTGGCCCAAGGAGATCAGCGCCGCCGTCCAGGATGGGCTGGGACTTTGCTACAATGTCATCATCCCCTCCCTCTTCCCCTTCTNTATCCTCACCTCTCTGGTGATCTCCCTGGGATTGGCAAGCTACCTGGGCCGGCTTTTGGAGCCTGTCATGCGGCCCCTTTTCCATGTGGGGGGCGCATGCGCCGCCGCCCTGGCTCTGGGCTTTGTGGGGGGGTATCCGGTGGGCGCCCGGGCGGCCCTTACCCTCTACGAAAGCGGAACGTGTACCAAGACTGAGTGTGAGCGGCTGCTCTCCTTCTGCAACAACTCCGGCCCCGCCTTCATCTTAGGCGTGGTGGGGGCCGGGATCTTCGCCGACAGCCGGGTGGGGGTGCTTTTGTGCCTCGTCCACGCCGCCGCCTCGGTGTGCGTGGGGTTCCTCTTCCGCTTCTACCATTGGCAGGACAAGGACAGCCGGAGCCAGCGGCCCTCGCCCCCCATTGCCGCCCGCCGCTTCTCCGTGGCCTTTACCGACGCGGTGAAGGGCTCGGTGACCTCCACCCTCAACATCTGCGCCTTTGTGGTCTGCTTCACCGTTATCATCCGCCTGTGCTTCCTCTCCGGGCTTCTGCCCGCCCTGGCAGAGCTTCTGGGCCGGCTCTTCGCTCCCCTGGGCTTTCACCAAGAGTGGGCCGGAAGGCTCCTCACCGGGGCGCTGGAGCTCTCCTCCGGGGTGGCCTCCCTCACCGGCAGCGGCTCCCTGGAGGGGAAGGCGGCCATGGCCGCCTTCCTGCTGGGCTGGGCGGGCGTCTCCGTCCACTGCCAGGTGCTCTCCTTCCTGGGGGAGAGCGGCCTCAACGTGCGCACCTACCTGGGAGGCAAGCTCCTTCACGGCCTCTTCTCCGCCGCCCTCACCACTCTGCTTTTCCGCCTTTTCCCCCTTGAGGAGAGCGTGTCGGCCTATCTGGCGGAGCAGGTGGACTGCATTGCGGGCACCGACTTCCACACCGCCCTGGCCATCTCCACCGCCGCGGCCTGGCTGGTGTTTTTGGGCTTTTTCCTCCTGGCGGCCCTGGGGATCCAAAAGGGGAGAAAAACCTGTGGCAATCGGCGAAAAAGTATGTTATGATAGGAACAGTAATCCACCGGGAGGAGAGGCCCATGCTGTTCCACNAAAAGANCNAANCCCNCGGCGCCTNCTGCGCCAGGGGCGCCACTCTGGAGGAAGGCCGTATCCTCTGCTCCAAGAAGGGCGTGGTCTCCCCGGGGGATCGCTGCGGCGCCTTCCGCTACGACCCCTTCCGCCGGGTGCCGCCCAAGCCCGCCAGTCTGGATACCAGCAAGCTCAAGGACGAGGACTTCCGGCTGGACTGACGGCTCCCACCGTAAGAAACGATATAAAAAGCCCCGGCAGGGAAGGCCCTGCCGGGGCTTTTTCGCGTTTTTTACTTCTTCGCCCTGGCGGCGGTCTTCTTGGGCTCGGGCTTCTCCTCCTCCGGGCCGGCCAGCGCCTGGGCGATGGTGCGCTCTCCCGCCTCCTTGGCGTGCTTCTGCACGTCGGCCTGGTTCCTGGGAGACCGTACCAGGATACCGGGGCCCTGGACGCAGCCGCCCTCACAGGCCATGCCCTCGATGAAGTTCACATCCCCGATACCCTTGGCCATCTTCAGCAGCTCGATCTTGCACTGGGCAAGTCCGCTGCAGGACACGGCGTTGAGCTTGAACTGCTTTTCGGTGACCCCGTGCTCCTTCATGGCCTGCTCCACCGCCGCGGCCACGCCGCCGGAGTGGGCGAAGGAGCGGCCAAAGCCGCTGGCCTCGTCCAGGGCCGTCTCCTCCAAAATGGTGGGGTCGATGCCCTTGGACTGGAACAGGGGATAGAGCTCCTCAAAGGTGATGGCGCAGTCGATGGTGCCCATGGTCTTGCCCATCTGGAACTCCCGCTTCTTGGCCACGCAGGGGCCGATGAAGACCACTCTGGCCCGGGGATCCCGCTCCTTGATGCGCTTGCCGATCATCACCATGGGAGACGGGGTATGGGAGATCATGGGGGCCAGGTCGGGGAAGTTCTTCTCCACGTAGTCCACAAAGGCGGGGCAGCAGGAGGAGAGCAGCTTGCCCTTNTCCAGCAGCTCCACGCTCTCCGCCTCGGCGGTCATATCGGCGCCCAGGGCCACCTCGGCCACGTCGTGGAAGCCCACCATNTTGANCCCTGTCACCAGCTGGCCCAGGGTGGCGGGAGCGAACTGGCCCGCGATGGAGGGGGCCAGCACAGCGTAGACCCGGAAGTCCCACCGGGCCGCGCCCCGGAGCATCTGCACCACGTCCACGATATAGGATTTATCCATAATGGCGCCAAAGGGACACTGATAGGTACACGCGCCGCAGGCCACACACTTGTTCACGTCGATGGCCGCCTTCTTGTCCTCCCCCATGGTGATGGCGCCGGCCACACAGCCCCGCTCACAGGGGCGCTGGCGCTTTTCGATGGCGCCGTAAGGACAGGCGGCAACGCACTTGCCGCAGGTGATGCACTTGGTATGGTCGATGACCGCCTTGCGGTGATGGCCGTGGGTCTCCAGGCTGATGGCGTCCTTGGGACAGGCGTGGAGACACCGGGTGGCAATACACCCCCGGCAGGCAGGGCCTACCTCGATCTGGGTCACGGGGCACTCGTCGCAGGCCACCTCCATGACCTCCACCATGGCGGGGTTGGCGGTGTCCCCGCCCATGGCCAGCTTCAGGCGGTTGGACACCACCGCCCGCTCCTTATAGATACAGCAGCGCATCCGGGCCTCGGGGCCGGGGATGATCCGCNCGGGCACGTCCAGAATACCGGTGGCCAGGCGATCCTCCCAGGCCAGCTCGGCCACCGAGGTAAGCACCTGATCCTTCAATTCCTGTACCGAAGTCTCAAACTCCCGCATATCCTTCTCTCCTTCTTCCAAGAAGCTCGTTTCCTTTTTCACAAACTACCTCATTCTACTATGTGCCGCCGCCTGTGTCAACGACAATAATTTCTCGTTTTTTTATTTTCTTCCACGCCTGCTTTTGTGAAAGTCATACAAGAGCCCATCCCTTCACCCCCGCCCCCTCCTTCGCATAGCTTGAAGTGAGCCAATCTTTAGAACGGAGGGTCTTTTATGGAACCGAAGGTCACTTTTTTCCTGGGGGCTAACACACCCTCGGGGTTTTATTCCCTATATGATCAGATGCTGGAGCCGGAAAAAGCCCGGCGGGTCTTCCTCCTGAAGGGCGGAGCCGGCTGCGGCAAATCCTCCCTCATGCGCCGGGTGGCCGCCAAGCTGGAGGAGGCGGGGCGTCGGACGGAGTACATAGTCTGTTCCGGGGATCCCGACTCCCTGGACGCGGTCATCTTCCCCGACCTGGGCGCCGCCATCGTGGACGCCACCGCCCCCCACGTCATCGAGCCCCATCTGCCCGGCGTGGTTGAAAGTTATGTAAACCTTGGCCGGTTCTACGACCACGCCGCCCTGGCCCCTCTGCGCCCCGAGATCGAGGGGGCCACCGACGGCTATAAGGAGCACTACAAGCGGGCCTACCGCTGTCTCACCGCGGCGGCCCAGCTCTTTGAGGACAACCGCGCCCTTCTCACCACTCCCGCCCTGGAGGCCAAGGCCCTGAAGCGGGCCAGGGGCATCCTGTCCNGGGAGNTGAAGAAGACCGGCCGCGCCCCGGGCAAGGCGGTACAGCGGTTCCTGGGGGCCATCTCCTGCCAGGGGGTCTCCTGCCGGTTTGACACGGCGGATATCCTGTGCCGCAAGGTCTACGAGCTCAAGGACAGCTATGGCCTGGCCGCCGGGATGCTCACCGCGCTGGCCGCCGGCGCCATGTCCGCGGGCTATGATGTGATCCTCTGCCCCTCTCCCCTCTTCCCTGACCGGGCCGAGCATCTGCTCATTCCGGAGCTGAGCCTGGCCTTCCTCACCAGCACCTCTGGGCTGGAGTATCCCGGCCGGCCCTATCGCCGGGTTCGGCTGGACGCCATGGCCGACGCCGAGCTGCTCAAAAAGTACAAGGCCCGGCTGAAGTTCTCCCGGAAGGTGTACGCCGCCCTCCTTGGCGAGGCCACCGACGCCCTGGCCCAGGCCAAGGCCGTCCACGATCAACTGGAGTCCTTCTACAATCCCCATGTGGACTTTGAGGGGGTATACCAGCAGGCGGAGGAGATCGCCCAAGAGCTGCTGACGCTGGATTGACCGGCCGCTCCCCATTTGGGGCTTTACAATGGCTCCGGTCTGTGATAGCTTAAAAGCAGAGATCGGGGACCTTGTCCTCCCCACTACATAAGAAGGAGCACACCGCTATGAAACTGTCTGTCATTTACCACTCTGTCTCCGGCAACACCGCCCGGATGGCCCAGGTCATCGCNNAGGGGATGAAGTCCGTTCCCGGCATAGAGGCCCGCGCTTTCTCCATTGACGCCGTGGACGCGGACTTCGCCGGGGAGAGCCAGTGCGTCGTGGTGGGCTGTCCCACTTATGTAGCCGACACCAGCGCCGGACTGCACCTGTGGATGGAGAAGGAGATGGGACGGCTGGGCCTGCCCGGAAANCTGGGCGGAGCCTTCGCCACCGCCCAGTATATTCACGGCGGCGGAGAGCTGGTGATCCAGGCCATTTTGAACCATATGCTGACCATGGGGATGCTGACCTACTCCGGCGGCGGGAGCAGGGGCAAGCCGGTGATCCACCTGGGCCCTGTAGCCATTGCCGGGGCCGGAGATACAGAGGCTCTCATGGCCTTTGACGACGTCTTCCGCCTCTACGGGCAGCGTATGGCGGAAAAAGCGGCGGAGCTCTTTGACTGAGAAAGCAGAAAAGCCCCCCACCCCTCGGGGTGGAGCGGCGCAAAGAAGTGAAGGGCAAGGCAGACCGCAATGGTTTGCCTTGCCCTTTTTATGCTGTATGCCCCGCCGGGGCAAATGCCGTGGGAATAGAATATCCGCCATCAGACCGGTCTATTCTTTTCCCCCCAGAGGCACAATTGATCCAAAACGGTCATCAGGGATCTCCCCCGATCACTGAGGCTGTATTCCACCTTTGGCGGGATCTGCGGATACTCCGTTCTTACGATCAGCCGGTTCGATTCCAGCTCTTTTAAGTTTGTGCTGAGGGTCTTGTCGGATATGAGGGATATCGTGTAGCTGAACCCGGTATCCTCAAAATTTGCATTCTCAATAAATTTTTTATCATAGTTAACTATCCTTTCAGATAGTACCTGTCTAAAATGACAGTGCTTGAATTATTTACACAAGCCGATATAATGATACACAGGATCGTCGATCCTGTCAATTCAATCGTCAAAGTGAGGTAATTACGATGAGGACAAAACTGGATATCACGGAAGGTATTTTCCCGATGCCCGTTCTGATGGTTGCCACTTACATAGAGTAACCGAACGTGTTGGAGAGGCATTCAAAGATGGCTTGGCTCTGAAGAAATAAACGTGACACGCCCGCTGAAAAGCAAACGCTTCTCAGCGGGCGTTAACTTTCTTACGGGAGCTGCTTTACGGATGGGGGTCTCTCTTTTCTCAAGCCATCAAGCTCCCCAGCCATTGGGACAGCGGGAGGTAGAGGATGGGCAGGAAGATGGCCGGGAGCATATTGCCCACCCGAAATTTGCTCTCGGAAAGGCCCATCATATTGATGGCGATACCCACAATGATGGCGCCGCCGACGGCGCTCATCTCGGTGACCACCGCCTCCCCCAGATAGGGGCCCACCGCGCCGGCCAAAAGCACCAGCGCCCCCTCGTAGACAAGGATGGGAATGGTGGAAAACGCCACGCCCACACCCATGGCCGCAGTGAAAGTGATGGAGCTGATCCCGTCCAGCACCGACTTGGAGATCAGCACACCGTAGCTGTGGTTCAGTCCCGCCTCGATGGACCCGTTGATGGCCATCGCCCCTACGCAGTAGAGGATGGTGGCGGTGACAAAGCCCTCCACAAAGCCGCCGCTGCCGTCCTTTATCAACCTTTTCTTCAGGGCCTCTCCCGCCCCGTCCAGCCGCTTTTCAATGTCGATCCACTCCCCCAGCAGGGTGCCCAGGGCCATGCAGACGATCACGCACAGGGTGTTTTGGGTGCCCAGCAGGGAGCTTGCGCCGATGCCGAACGTGCACAGAGCCAGACACTTCACCACCGCGTCTCCCAGCCGCTGAGAAAAGCGGTTTTTCAGCAGCAGGCCCAGAATAGAGCCCGCCAGCACCAGCACCACATTGATAAAAACGGCGATCAAACAAACCATCTCCCAATTTTCTAAACCGGTATTATTTTACACGCTTTCCCCCGCTTTGTCAAAACCTGTCCGCGGCATGTGGGACTTGCCTGCGGAATAGGCTTGTAGCACAGGAANGGGGCTCATCCGTGAAAGCCATGTCCGCATTGTCCAGCACCGTCCTGCTCACCGCCGTCAGCTTTTTCAGCCAGGCCGTGGGCTTTGTCTATCGGGTACTCCTGTCCCGGCTGGTGGGCTCCGAGGTGATGGGCCTCTACCAGCTGGTGATGCCGGCCTTTTCCGTGCTGCTCTCCCTCACCGCCGTGGGCTTCACCGCCGCCTGCTCCAACCTGTCCGCCCGGTACCTGGCCACCGGCGACCGCCGGGGGGCGGGACAGGTGGTGCGCCAATGTGTTCTGGGGTTTCTGACGGCCTTTCTGGTGGTCGCCGCTCTGGCCGCCCCCCTGTCCGACGCCATCTCGGTCTACCTGCTGGGGGACGCCCGGGCCCGGCTGGGCCTTTTGCTGCTTCTGCCCTGCGTGCTTTTAACAGGATTGGNGAACATCCACAAGCACTTTTTCTACGGCGCGGGGGCCGTCCGGGGGCCGGCCTTTACGGAGATCTGCGAGCAGCTCATTCGCTCCGGGGCGGTGCTGGGCCTTCTGTGGCGGTTTCTGCCCCAGAACCCGGAGCGCACCGTGGGACTCATCGTCTGCGGCATGATCCTGTGCGAGATCTTTTCCGCCCTCACCCTCACCCTTCTCTACCGCAAGGCCCTGGGCCGCGCCCCGGCGGGAAAGGGCGCGAAGCGCGCCATTCTCCGCCGACGGGTCTGGGGCATCGCCCTGCCCATCGGCTGCACCGCCCTGCTGGGCAATCTGATGGGCGCCTGGACGGCGGTGCTCATCCCCCAGCGGCTGGTGCACTCCGGGCAGAATGTCTCCGCCGCCATGAGCGCCTTCGGGGTGCTGTGCGGTATGACTCTGCCCCTGCTGAACCTCCCCACCGCCTTCATCTCCGCCATGGCTCTGGTGCTCCTGCCCAAGCTGGCCCAGGCCGCCGCCATAGGCGATCAAGTCCTGCTCCGCCGCCGGATCTCCAAGGCCCTCACCGTCACCGCCTTCCTCATTCTCCCCGCCTGCGCCCTCTTGGCAGTGCTCTCCCCGCCCCTGGCCCGCCTTCTCTTCCGGGAATCCACCGCCGGGGCCTTCGCCGCTCCCCTGGCGCTGGCCGTGGTACTGAGCTCCTTCGAGACCGTCCTGGCGGTATGTCTCAACGGCCTGGGCAAACAAACCGTCACCGCCCGCAACGGCCTGATCTGCGGAGCCGTCCAGCTCTTCCTCACCTGGCAGCGCATGGGAGTACCGGAGGTGGGCCTGCGGGGCTATGTGGAGGCCCTCCTTCTCAGCACGATACTGGGCCTGTGGCTCAACTGGCGCGCGCTCTCCAGGGCCGTCTCCCTTCGCCCCCAGCTGTTTCGGTGGCTGGTGGCTCCGGGGCTGTCCGCCCTGCTCTCGTCGCTGTGCGTGCGCCTTCTCTACCCCATTTTGGAGGGAGTCGGCATGGGCCCGGGAACTGGCTGCCTGGTCTGCCTGGTCTTCGGGGGCGTCCTCTACTACTGCGCCATGACCGCTCAAGGGGCCTTCTCCTCCCTGTGAGGTCTCCCATTCGGCCCGCAGCATAAAAAGGGGCGGTCATCTGTGCCAGATGACCGCCCCTATGCTTTTTCTGCGGCGCCGCGCGCCTCAGCAATGCTGAATATTCTTGGGAAACTCCACCTTGGGNAACCAGGGATATACCTCCGGCATANCGGTAACGGGGCTCATGGTGAACTGGGGCGGNCGCTTCGCCNTGAAGGCCCGCGCCCCCTCCTGGGCGTCAGCGGCGTTTGCCACATAGTAGAAGCAGGACGACTCCAGCTTGTGGGCCGTCATGGGGTGGCGCTCCCCAGCACACTGGTAGAGCATCTGCCTGCACAGGGCGATGGACACCGGCGCGGTATTGTCCCGGATCTCACAGGCCACCTCCCAGGCCCGCGCGTACACCTGCTCCTGGGGGNCTACCTCGCTNGCCAGGCCGATGCACAGCGCCNCNTGCGCGGTGATGATCCTGCCCGTCATGACCAGCTCCACAGCCTTGCTCAGTCCCACGATCTTCGGCAAAAACCAGCTGGAGCAGGCCTCGTNCATAAACCCGCGCCGGGCGAACACAAAGCCGATCTTGGCCTGGTCGGAGAAGATCCGGATATCCATGGGCAGGGTCATGGTGATGCCGATGCCCACGGCGGAGCCGTTGATGGCGCCAATCACGGGCTTGCGCATCTCAAAGATGCGCAGCGCGTTGGTGCCGCCGGTGTCCCGGGCATTGCAGGGCCCCTCCTTGGAAAAGTCGAAGGGATCCTTGATAGTGAGGTCGAAGCCGGCGCAGTAGGTGGGCTTTTTACAGCCCTCGGCCCCGGTGAAAATGACGACCCGGACTTCGTCGTCAAAATCCGCCAGATCCAGCGCTCTGTTGATCTCCCCGCACATCTGGTTGTTGTAGGAATTCATATTGTCGGGCCGGTTCAGAGTGATGGTGGCGATGCGCTCCCTCACCTCATACTTGATAAGCTCAAAATCCATACGAGACCTAACTCCCCTTTCCGCTTATTTTCCCAGCAGACTTCTGGCCACGACGATCCGCTGGATCTGGTTGGTGCCCTCCACGATCTGGAATATCTTCGCGTCCCGGAACAGCTTCTCCACCGGGTACTCCTTCATGTATCCATAGCCGCCAAAAAGCTGCACCGCATCGGTGCAGACCTTCATGGCCGTGTCGGTGNCCACGCACTTGGCGATGGAGCCGTTCACCGTGACGCTCTGGCCCTGGTCGATCAGCTCCGCCACANGGTAGGTCAGGCACCTNGCCGCCTCCACCTGCATCTCCATGTCCGCCAGCATCCACTGAATGCCCTGGTTGGCGGCAATGGGCTTTCCGAACTGCTGCCNCTGCTGGACGTACTTCACCGCCTCAGCCAGCGCCCGCTGGGCAAGACCCACCGCCTCGGCGCCGATATAGGGCCGACCATGATCCAGGGCGTACATGGCCATCTTGAAGCCNTTGCCCTCGCCGCCGACGATGGCCTCCGCCGGGACTTCCACATTGTCAAAGACCAGCTCCACGGTGTTGGAGGTACGGAAGCCGCACTTATTCTCCTCTTTGCCCACGGAGAGGCCCTTCGTCCCTCTCTCCACCAGGAAGGCCGTCAGGCCCTTGCTGCCCTTGGAGCGGTCTGTGGAGGCGATGACCAAAAACAGTTTGGCATAGCCGCCGTTGGTGATAAACACCTTATTGCCGTTCAGGACATAGCCGTCTNCCTNTTTTNNCGCTGTGGTTCTGGCGGCCCCGGAGTCGGAGCCCGCGCCGGGCTCCGTCAGGCAGAAGGAGGCCAGCCCCCCCTCCTCAAAAATTTTCTGGCGNACGACGGCCCGCTGGGCGTCGGTGCCGTATTTCATCACCGGCGCGATGGCCGTTCCGGTGACGGAGTAGGCGCAGGCCACGCCCATATCGTGCTTCGCCAGCTCCTCGAAGGCCACGCAGGCGGCCTTGGTGGACAGGCCCGCGCCGCCCCATTCNTCCGNGAAATTCAGGCNTTGAAGGCCCATCTCCAGTCCGGTGTCCACCACCGCCGCCGGAAACTCGCCCTTCTCGTCAAATTCAGCGATGACCGGATCTATCGACTGCTCGCCAAACTGCTTTGCCAGTGCGATCATGTCCTGCTCTTCCTCTGTGTACAGATGAAATGCCATATCAGAGATCCCTCCTATTCTCAGTCTTCAATGAGACTGGCGTCTTTTTTGAGGATGTAGCCGCCGGAGATCAATCTCTGGACATCCGCGTTTCCTTCGATATTGGGGAAAATAACAGAATCCCTGAGATAGCGCTCGATGTTGTACTCCTCCATGCCACCATACGCGCCGAAGGAGTTGACGCACATTTGGATGGTCTGGTTGGACAGATCCGCAATATAACCCTTCGCCAGGGCGGTGGCCGCCTGCACCCGCCGCATGTCCCCCGTCAACCGCTCGGCGTCCTCCGCCGCGCGGTAGAGCATCAGCTTCATGGACAGGGTGTTGGCCGCGATGGCGGAGGTTCTGAGCTGTACTGTGGGGAACTTTGAGATGGACGTTCCCCGGTGCATCTTCTCCATGATATACTTTCTCGTCAGGTCATAGGCACCCTCGGCAGCGCCGGCGAAGACGGCGGCGAAGGCCAGCTTTCCAATGGCGGTGGTGCCAAGGAGTAGGCCGAAACCCTCCTTCTCGCCGCCCAAAATGTCCGCCTCCTCCACCTCCACGTCGTCAAGGAACACATCGTAGACATGGGAGCCGTGGAAGCCGATCTTCTCCCACGGGGTGGAGATGGAGTAGCCCTTGCAGAACTTTTTCACCAGATACGCGGTGCAGGTATCCTCCCCCGCGTCTCTGGCCACCACAACGATGGTCCCCTCGTGGGCCGCGTTGGAGATAAACCGCTTTACGCCATTGATGTAGATCTTGCCATCCCTCCGCTTGGCCGTTGTGGTCAGCTGCTTGGGGTCGGAGCCGGTTCCCGACTCGGTAAAGGCCAGCGAGCCGATATCCTTTCCCGCGCACATGTCCGGAAGATACTTTTTCTTTTGCTCTGGCGTGCCGAACAGGGCAATTGCGTCCATGGGGAGATAGCACACGGTCAGCAGCTTTGCCGCGGAGGGGGACACCTTCGCCAGCTCCTCGATGCAGATGGCCTCTGCCAGCAGTCCCGCCTCCAGGCCCCCGTACTCTTCCCCATAAGGAACTCCCATCAGGCCCAGCTCCGCCATCGCATCGATCAGATCCTGGGGGAATTTTTCCGCGTGCTCGATCTCGTTCACTCTCGGGGCCAGCATGCTCTGGGCAAATTCTCTGGCCGTGCTTCTGACCGCTTCCTGCAGTTCTGTCAGCTCAAACATCTTTCCATTCCTTTCCTGCAAATTATTTTCCGCTCCATAGAGGGACGGCCCTTGTCCGCCGGCCCTTCCATCCTTTTTTGCGGCGGGGTCAGACCAGCCCGCCCGCCAGCAGCGCGGCGCCCAGCGCGCCGATGAGCTGGGGTCGCTGCGGCAGATACACCGGCTGTCCGAAGTGCCGCTCCATGGCCCCGACAAGGCCCAGGTTGCGCCCGCCGCCACCGGTGAGCGCCACCTGGGGCCTGACCCNCACCNTCTTTGCCNGGCCGTAGATCTTTCTGGCCACTGAGTCGTGGATCCCCGCCACCATATCNTCGATGGCGTGGCCCTGGGAGAGCTTGGAGATGACCTCCGACTCGGCAAACACGGTGCAGGTGTTGCTGATCTGACAGGCCTCCTTCGCCCTGGCGTCGTACTCCTCTAGCTCCGACAGGTCGATGTTCATGATTCTGCACATCACCTCAAGGAACCTTCCGGTGCNCGCCGCGCACTTGTCGTTCATGGCGAACTCCTCGATCCTGCCGCCGTCGTCCACACGGATGACCTTCAGATCCTGGCCGCCCACGTCCACGATCGTTCTGACCTGAGGGAGGCAGCTGTGCAATCCCTTTGCGTGGCAGGTGATCTCGCTGACCTGCTCGTCCGCCCCCTCGCAGAGGAATCTGCCGTAGCCCGTGGCCACCATGCGACGGCGCTCCTCCCTTCCGCAGCCCAGCTTTTCATACAGCCGCTCCACCGCCTTTACGTCCGCCCGCGTTCCGGCGCCGGAGGGCACGAGGACTTCGGACAATACCCGCCCCTGCCCGTCCACCGCGACGCACTTGGTCGTCGTAGAACCGATGTCGATCCCCACATAGTGCTCCATCTTCCTCTTCCTCCTATGACCGTGTTACCGCCTCCCCCGGATCTTTTCTCCGAAGGCCTGCAGCCGGGTATGTATCCCGCCGAAGGACTGCATGACCTGCTCGATCTCCAGGTTCAAAACGGGGAGCCCGGCCGCCTCGGCCGCCGCCTTGACCCACGGATAGTCGTATTCGTCCGTGTCGCAGAACTTCATGGTAGAAAACAGCACCGCCTCCGCGCCGGCGGCCCTGCACGCCTCCACCACCACGTCGCAGCGCTCCTTTTTGGGGTCGTAGAGGAAGGCCTCCCCCCGAATCTGCTGGATCTGCCGGGCCAGCCGCTCGATCTGGGAAGTCCCCTCGGGGATCCTGTAGCGCAGCTGCCGGGTCTCCTGGGCCAGCTCGTCGCCCACAAGGGCGAAGCCCTGCTCGTCCAGGATGTCCAGGATCTCCGCCGGCTCCAGCATAACGCCGCAGGCATAGAGGCGCACACCCCGGAATTCAGGCGCAGGCGCCGCCTCCAGCTCCCGGTTCAGCGCCTCCACCAGCTCCAGGTGCCGTTGCCTGTCCATGTAGAGTCTGGACTTAATCACATCGTGCCGCTGCCGGTTAGTGAGGATGCCCGGCTTTTCCGCCAGGAGCTCTGTAAAGCGCGCCGTCGCCTCCCGATCCCGCTCGCACAGCGCGATAGCCTGCTCCAACGCCTTTTCGGTGATGACCGTCCCGGTGAGCTCCTCGATCTGCTCCTTCGCCCGGGTAAATTCCCGCACCATGTACTCCACGGCGCACTCCAGACGATAGTTCTGGGGATGCTTGATGAAGATGGGCTTCAGCTCAGGGGCGGAGAGCTGGACCGTCTGGGTCAGGCACTTCAGGGTGTCGCACAGGCTGGTGAGCATGATCCCGTCCAACTCACGGTACATCCCCCTGGCGGACAGCTCCGTGATGGACTGCACAACGGAGCAGGCGAAGGGCGGGTAATACTCCGCCGCCTCGTACAGCTCCAGCTTTTCCGCCCCCCAGACGCCCACCGGGAAGGCCCCCGCCGCGATCACCAAATCATCCGGGACAAAAACCGGCCCGCAGCCGATCACCTTGACCCCCGCGGCCTTTTTGGCGCGGACGGTCTCCCTGATATGGGCAAGGGCATACTGCATCTCCTGTATGATCTCTGTCCGTTTCATCTTTACCTCTCACCCGCCTTTGGCTGGCCTTCCATGGTCTCCCGCAGCGCCTGGATTCTCGTCTCAAACTGGGCGGGACTGAAGCCGTTGGGGTCCGTCTGGTCACCGTCAAATGTCACGTAGGGCTTGTGATTTCTCTCATATACCGCCTTCCGCACCGCCGGCTGCATGAAGGACAGGATCTTGCAGCTGCGGTTGACGTGGTACAGCGCGCCGTCACAGTGGGCGCACTCCATGATCCCGCACCTGACGTCCACCTGCCGCTGAAGGNTGCCNATGGGCGGCCTNTTGGCGTACGCCCNGGCAAGGGATCGGATGTCNNCCTGGGCATAATCCACACACCACTCCGAGGGGTAGAAGGAGCCGGTCAAGACCATGTCGTTGGCCTGCAGGGTCTTGTAGGTCGTTCCCAGATAGGGCCATACGGCGATCCCCTCCCACATGATGCGGTGCTTCTGCTCGCCTTTAAATTGGCTTTCTCCTTTTTGGAGCAGCTCCTCCATCTCTTCAGAGATCAGGTCGTAGTAGTCCGCCGTGGTCTCTTTCCCCCGGCAGCAGACGGCGAGAACCATGTAATTGAACATGTTGAACCCGTTCATGGGGCTCGGCATCCGCTGCACATAGTCCGTCGCCCGCTTCCAGGACGCGGCCACCCTCCGGGAGGTCTTCATCACCCGGGAGAACTTCTCATAGTCAAAGGGCTTGCCGCAAAACTCCTCCAGCCGGCGGATCATATCCTGGAACTGCCCCACGATGTAGTCCACATCGCTCTCCGTCGCGTCATACTCCGGCTGGAAGGGCGTGTCGATGAGGATATAGGGGACATTCAGCCGTTTGGCGGTATTTTNANACCACTTCACGCACAGGNCGCAGATGTTGGTGCAGTTCAGGATGATGTCCGGCCTGGGAATGTTGGAGACGTCACTGTCGAAATCCTCCTGATAACCCAGACCCAGCCTTGTATAGGAGCACAGGTCGCTGGAATACCCCAGCTCCTCACAGCGATCCAAATAGGGCGTCACGCCCTTTTTCGCCCCCAGAACTGCCGCCAGATTCTCCGGATATGCCGCCTGGATGTCCATGGCCTCCAGAAACTCTTGGGGAAACAGGCCGTTGACCCAGGCGACCTTCTGCCCCCGCTCGTGGGCTTTGAAAAGGGAGTCCATATATTCCGCCTGCAGCTTTTCCAGCATCTGCTTGGAATTCATTTTTTCTTCCACTATATTTCATCCTCTATGAATTAGGATCCGGCTTCCATCACGGCTCTTCCGGTTCGATTCCATATTTTCCGATCCATTTATAGAGCGTTTTTCTCGACATGCCCAGGGCCGCCGCGGCCTTGGATTTATTCCCGGCGTATTTTTTGAGCATGCTGGCGATCTCCGCCTTGCCGGGGCCGCCCACACTTTTTTCCTCCGGCTCGCGCACCTGCCGGATCTCCTTTTCGGCGGCGGCGCTCTGGTCGATGCCCGTCATCGCCAGATAGGCCTCGATGTGCTCCAGAGTGATGACCGAGGGAGAGTAGATCTGGACGATGCCCTCGACAAAATTCTGAAGCTCTCTTACATTTCCCCTCCACCGCAGCGTCNCCATATACTGCAGCNCCTCTGGCGACAGCTTAGGGGGCGCCAGGTGGATGCGGTTGGACACCCGCTCGATGAAGTGGTTGGCCAGCAGACCGATATCCTCTCTGCGCTCCCGCAGAGGGGAGATATTGAGCACGAATGTGGCAAGCCGGAAGTACAGATCCTCCCGGAAGCCCTTATTCTCCACCAGGTTCATAATGTCCTCGTTGGTGGCCGCGATGATCCTCACGTTCACGGAGATCTCCCGGTTTCCGCCCAGCTTGGTGAAGCGCTTTGTCTCGATGGCCCGTAGCAGGATCGCCTGCAAGTCCAGCGGCAGCGTGCCGATCTCGTCCAGAAACAGCGTGCCGTTGTTGGCCAGCTCCATCTTGCCGATGCTGCCGCTCTTTTTGGAGCCGGTAAAGGCGCCCGCCTCGTAGCCGAACAGCTCGCTGACCATCAGGTCCTTGGGAAAGGTCGCGCAGTTGATGGCGATGAAGGGGCCGTTTTTCCGGTCTGAGGCATTGTGGATGGCCTGGGCGAAAATGTCCTTGCCGCAGCCGGACTCGCCCAGGATCAGGACGTTGTTGTCGAATTCCGCGTACCGCTTGGCCAACTTGATGGCCTTTTTGATGTTCACGCTCTGCCCCACGATGCTGTTAAAGTTCAGAAGGGCGTTGTTTCCCAGATAGCGGGAGAAGAAGGTGCTGATCTTCTCCTCGTTGGAGATAAAGAATCGGATTCCCTCATAGCCCACCTTCGACTGCCGATACACCTCCGTGGAGACGGAGTATTGATTGGTCACGCCGTTGACCGTGATGGGAATGTCCAGGTTCCTGACGTGCTTGATATTGTTTACGATATCCCACAGCTGCTGATTGGACGGCAGCGGATCGAAGATCTCGTAGGCACTCTGGAACACCAGATCCCGGTAGGGGATNCCCNGCACGTTGAAGATTTTGGNATTGTNGTACAGGGTATAGGGCTTCCGGGTACTCCTGTCAATGTCGATACAGATATAGCCCGTGGTGTCTGTCATATAAACGCGGTAAAAGGTGTCCACCATATCGATGTGCAGACAGATCTCCTTACAGATGGAGATCACAGTGGGTAGATAATCGCCACCGTACTGGGTCTTGGGCATGATGATGCCTACGCCCCCAAGCAGATTCANCTTGCCGAACTNTTCCTCGGAATTGTCCTCCAAAATGCAGGGGGCAAAATACATATCCGCGTCGGAGAACATATCAAGATAGTGCTCCTCCCCGCTGGTCGTATAGGACTCCATGATCGCCAGGCCGATGGAAAAGGCCGTGACTCCGGCGGACTCCGCGCTCAGCAGCGTCCCCTCCTCCACGTCCTTTTCCTGAAGCCACTGCCGGATCTCCGGATCGCAGTAGAGCTTCAGGATGGTTCCCGCCGCATCCACCAAAACATAGGCCAGCGGCCTTTTGGTGTAGTGCAGCACCNNCTNGANCACCCGNTTGCTGTAGGNGTACATNGCCTTGGTCTTCCGCTTGGTCTCTCTCTGCTCCTCCTCGCTGGCGTGCAGCAGCTTTTTTGCGCCTGGACTGAGCTCCCGCCGGATGCAGTCCAGCCAGGCGTTTTTCAGCAGCGTAGAATCAAATTTTCGGGCTTTTTCCCCCAGATCCGTCCACCGCTTTTTTGCCCGTTCCTCTCGCTCCATAGCCTACCACCTTTCCCGGCCGTCTGTATGTTCCTCTTCGGCCCGTCCGCTCAGCGGTTGATAAACACCGCCTTTTTCTTCTCGTGAAAGGCCTCGACCCCCAGCCTCAGGTCTNCTGTGACCGCGCACAGGGCCGCCATTTCCCGCTCCATTGCGAAGGCCTGAGGCAGGCTCATCTCAAGTCCGCAATCCACTGCGATCTTGGAGTAGCGGATCGCAATGGGCGCCATATCGCAGATGCGCGCCATCATCCCCTCCGCCTCCTCCATCAGCCTGTCCGGCTCCACCACCCGGTTCACCATGCCCAGCTCCCGGGCCTCCTCCGCGCTCAGGCGGCGGGCGGTGAACAGCAGTTCCTTGGCCACCGCCGGCCCCACCAGGCGGGCCAGACGCCAAGTCCCGCCGTAGCAGGCGTTCACCCCCAGCGTCACCTCCGGCTGGGCAAAGGTGGCCTGGGTGCTTGCGATGCGGATGTCACAGGCCATGGCCAGCTCATTTCCGCCGCCCAGGGCGTAGCCGTTGACCGCCGCGATCGTGGGGATCTCCAGGGAGGAGATGCGCCCCATCACCTGCTGGGCCTCTATGACCCCCCGGCGCTCCCCCTCGGCGTCTCCCACCGGGATCTCCGGGATGTCCGCCCCGGCCACAAAGCTCTTTCCCGCGCCGGTAATGATCAGCCCCCGGACGTCCCTCTGGGCCTCCAAGTCGTCCAGCGCCTCGTTCATCTCCCGCAGCGTCTGGTGGTTCAGGGCGTTCATGGCCTGGGGCCGGTTCATTGTCAGGATCGCGTATTTTTCCTTGTATTCGAAGATGATCGTTTCAAATTTCATGGGAATGTCACTCCTTACGCGGGGGGCTTGTCCCGTTCACTTCGACTGGCGCATAACGCCCCGCTCCAGCATGTTCCGGATCTTTTCCTCTGGGAAGCCGAGCTCCTTCAGGATCTNCACGGACTGCTCGCCCACCTTGGGATAGGGGCGGTGAACCACCAGCTCCTGCCGATCGCCAAACATGACCGGCGGCATGGGGATCATGGTCTTCGTCCCGTCCGGATGGGTATATTCCGTGACAAACCCGTTTTCCAGGGCCTGGGGATCTCTGTGGACGTCCACGCTGTGCATCACCTGATTGTAGGCGATGTCCTCCTCCTGCAGCCGCCTGCAGACCTCTTCCGTGGAAAGGCTCCCATAGGCCTGCTCCAGCAGCTTGAGCAGCTCCTGCCGGTGCTCCAGCATGACGCTGTAGCTGGAAAAGCGGGTGTCCTCGTTCAGCTCCTCCAGTCCCAGCGCCTTCAGGTAGTGGGGCAGCTTGTCCTCGCTGAAGACCGAGGTCATGATCCAGTCTCCGTCCTTGGTGCGGTAGGTATTCACCAGGGGATCGCTGGGCGCGTTCCGGCTCTTGGGGTAGACCTCAGGGTGGTACTGGGTCTGCATCACCGCCGACGAGGACGACCAGATGCCCGTGCCGTACAGGGTCACGCAGATTTCGCAGCCCTGGCCCGTCCGCTCCCTTTGGAACAGGCCGGTTCCTACGGCGCCGGCCAGCGCCGTGCCCGCCGCGTTGTCCCCCACGCCGTAAAAAGGGATGGCCGGGTCGCCGCCGCTCNCCACCTGGCCGATCATGAACCCGGTCTTGGCCCAGAAGGCCACCGTGTCGTAGCCGGCGTTGTCCTTCTCAGGGCCGTAGTTGCCAAAGCCGTTGATGGTGCCCCAGACCAATCTGGGGTATTTCCGGTGCAGGGTCTCGTAATCCAGTCCCCGCTTCAAAAGCGCCGTGGTTCTCCAGTTNGTTATGAAGACGTCCGCCTGGGCAAGGAGGGCGTCCATGGCCTCCATCCCCTCCGGAGATTTCAGATCCAGCGCGATGGATCTCTTGTTGTAGTTGATAAAGCCAAAAAACGGGTTGCACGTATCGGAACAGGGCATATTGATGGTCGCGCCCACCGCCCGGTTCGGATCTCCCGCAAGCCCTTCCACCTTGATGACGTCCGCACCCCAGTCAGCCAGTATCTGCGCGCAGGCGGGGCCGGACATATACTGGCTCAGGTCGACCACCTTGATCCCCTTCAGGGGCATTGTCTCATTCATATTTTACCTCGCATAAGCCTGTGAGCCGTATAGGGCCACGTGTGTTCTAAAATGTTCAATCCGCCCGCCCTTCCCCATGGGTCGCACGGTTTTCATGGTGCCCATGGGGAAGAGCAATGGCGGATACATCTCTTTCTGTCAGTGTCCACGCCCGGCGGCGCGGCGCTGTTTTACGCCGTTAGAGCAGGGTCTCAGATCTCGCAGTAGAAGGTCTTGACGACCTCCTTGCTGGGCTTCTCGGTCATCCTGCTGACAAGGATCATGATCAGGAAGGTGATGGGCATGGTGCAGACCATGGGGGCATTGTGCAGCACGGGAATGATATTGAACNAGTAGTTCACGATGTAGAACACCATGCCAAAGATCATGCCGGCTGCGGCGCCCTGCTTGGTCATCCTAGGCCAATACAGCGCCAGGACAATGGCGGGCAGGATGGAGCTGGCGCAGCCGCCCTGGCAGAAGTTCAGCAGCAGGTGGAGGGTGGAGGGCTCGGTAAGGGCGATCAAGATGGTGGCCACGCCCAGGCAGATGNTGGTGATGCGCATGACCTTCTTCAGCTTGGCCGCGTCGGCCTCGGGATGAGCCCGCTTATATACGTCGTTGACCACAGCGCCGGCGACGCAGATAAAGATGGCGCCGATGGTGGACTGTCCGGCGCCCGCNNCGGCNGAGAGCACGATGCCGCCCAGGCCGGCGGGCANGATCCCNATGGCCAAGGTGGAGGTGGCGTAGTCCACCATGGTCTCATCCAGCGCAGGGTCGAAGGCTCTGGCGGCGGCGCCGCCCATGCAGGCAAACAGGAAACCCCAGCACAGCAGCATGATGGTGCCGATGATCATGGCCCGCTTCATGGTCTTGGTGTTGTTGTAGGTCAGGGAACCCTGGACGACCCAGGGCTGGCCCACCGCCATCAGCGAATACATGACCCAGAACTCAAACAGGNCAAGCATCGGGGTCACGCCGCCGTAGTTGGGCGTCAGCAGGGCGGGGTCGACGGTCTTGAGGGTGCCGAAGATGGCCTCAAAGGAGCCAAAATAATGCACGTAGCCGAACAGGAGGATCAGGGAACCGGCCAGCATGACGAAGCCCTGGATAACGGCCACNATGGGCACGCCGGTCATGCCGCCCAGGGCGGTATACACGGTGATGATAAGTGCAAAAATGATCAGGGACACCCGATAGGGGATGCCGGCACTGGCCTCGATGGCCCGGGAGCCGCCGACGAACTCGCCGGCCGCAGAGGCGGTGGAGAATACCACGGTGCAGATGACCAGCAGTACCACCACCAGCTTGGAGTTGTCAAACCGGGCCCTGAAAATATCGATCANGGAATTGGCGTTGACACGGCGGCCCACAATGGCCATCCGCTTTCCGGTCAGCACCAGGGCCGCGAAGGTGACGGGGGCGATGTACAACAAAAGCAGCATCCAGCCGGGGCCATAGGCGGCGGACTTGCCCAGGCAGGCGATAAAGGTACCGGTGGAAACGGCGCCGGCGGAAACTAGAATGGCANGGCCCACAGCGCCGATGCGGCTCCCGCCCTTGAAGGTCTCCGCGGAGAAGTCTCCGCCNCCCTGCNNCGCCTTGTTNTGCTTTTTGANACCNTAGGNGGTGGCGCCGACGACAANGATGAAGTACAGTAAAACGACTAACGATTGAATGTTCATAAGCCCTCTCCTCTCTTATTTCTCAGTCTTCTGCTGATCGGCCTCTCCCTCTTCCTTCCCGTCGGCCGTCAGGGGGCAGTCCTTGATCAGAAGGGCTTGCACCACCAGGCAGATGGGATACACGACCACGGTACCCACAGCGGCCATAAAGAACCACTTGGGGAAGCCCAGGATGTAGGTATAGGTCAGGGGATCCTGATTGGCGCCGACGAACCCCCAGTACCACACCCAGATGGACAGGATCACAAAGGAAATCAGGACTATGATGAGCTCCTTTGTGGCCTGGGCCATACGCTTGTCCTCTTTCAAACCGTATTCCTTGATCAGATTCATTTTCTTCTCTCCTTTTCCGTTTATTATGTCTCACAGCGCATATTGCCAAACACCGCCACCCTTGCGTGGCAATGTGTCAGTCGGGGTCAGCTCTCCGCCGGGGCGGCATGATCCAGCTTTGGGGCCCTCTTGTGGTAATCCGTCGCCTGCTGGAAGGCGTTGCCCACGCGGAAGCACATGCTCTCCTTAAAGGAGTCTGCGATAATCATGATGCCGATGGGCATCCCCGCAGCGTCAAAACCGGCGGGGATATCCAGTGCGGGCTTGCCGGTAATGCTGGGGATCGCCGTATAGTGAAGGTTGGCGTGCAGGGGATCCTCCCGAACCCCCGGGGTGAACTCCACAACGGGATCCTCAATGGAAAGGGNCGTGTAGGGGACGCTGGGGGTGATGATCACGTCCACGTCCTTGAAGGCCTCCTCAAGCTCCGCCTTGATCAGCGTTCTGTACGCCAGGGCCTGGTAGTACTGCGTGCCGGCGATCATACAGCCCGCCTCCAACTCGATCCGGATCTCCTCGGCGTACTTCTCCGGGCACTCCCGCAACCAGCCCATGTGATAGGCGCTGGGCTCCACCGCGTCGATGACCATGACGCCGCCGATCAGGGTGTCCAGGTTGGGGATCTCCACCTCCTTCACCACGGCGCCCAGCTCACGGAACTTCTCTAAGGCCTGGGCGTAGCACTTTTCCACATCGGGCTGGTTGCAGTGGAAGCAGTAGTCCTTAATCACGCCAATCCGGATGTCCTTGACGCCCTTGTTCAGATCCTTGGTGTAATCCTCCACGGGCTTCAGGGCGCTGTTCAGGTCATGGTAATCGTGGCCGGCCATGACCCCCAGCATGACGGCGCAGTCCTCCACCGTCCGGCACATGGGGCCCACCGTATCCAGAGAATAGGCCAGCGGCACCACCCCGTAGTTGCTCACCCGGCCGATGGNGGGCCGGATGCCCGTAATACCGTTGACGGAGGAGGGCAGTCTGACCGAGCCGCCCGTATCCGTCCCCACGCCGCCAAAGGCCGCCCTTGCGGCGATGGCGATGCCTGTGCCGCCAGAGGAGCCGGAGGGGTTCTTGGTGAAGTCCCAGGGGTTGTGGGCGTATCCGTAATGCTCGTTGGAGGTGGAGCCGCCCCAGGCAAATTCGTGCATGTTGGTCTTGCCGATGATGATCGCGCCAGCGCCCTTCAGATTCTTGACCACAGTGGAGTCCTCTTCGGTCAGGTTCTCCCCCAGCAGCTTGGAGCCGGCAGTGGTAATGGTTCCCGCCATGGCGATATTGTCCTTGATGACAACGGGAACGCCGTGCAGCGGCCCGAGGAAGTAGCCGCACTTGGCCATCTCGTCATAGGCCCTGGCAAGCCGGAGGCTCTCCTCCTCGAAGAGACTGATAAAGGCGTTATATTCCTTTAACGACTTGCAGATATTCAGGCTCTCCGTCACCACGTCGAGGCAACTCACCTCTCCCTTCTTGATCTTCTTCGCGATCTGCGTCAGGCTCAATTCCTTATACGACATATATACCTCCCATTCATTTCCCTGCAAAACTACAGTCCCATCTGTACTGTACAGCCTCCGTCCCCAGGCCGCCTCCCCATAAGCGGTCAAATGAAACGACTGCCGCCGCGCCCGCGGTATTGACAGTGGGGCATGATCGCGGCATACTATTTTCACGGTACTGTCTGCTTATCCCGCTCTGGCCTCCGGCCGGAGGAGTCAATCGCCGTGCTTGAATATGTTGGACGGAAGAATATCGCGGAATTCCGGCTGGCTCATCTTCAGATCCAGCGCCTCCACACGGCCGATCCAGTCCAGCCAAACGGGCATGACCGCTTCCTTGCGTTCCTCGCTCATGTTCAGATTCAACAGCTTATTAAACATTTCAATATCCTTTGGCGTATACGTTTTCATAAAGCATCTCCTTATCTGTAATAAATTTGGGAAGCGTTCGCGGTGGGGAAAGCACGCGTCTATGTTAAATATTAAGCAATTTTAATGCCAACCCTCTCCGTCCCCTGCAGCCCCATCGGCAAAAGATTTTTTCCCCTGGACTGCGGGCAGCGCAGACCGTCTCCCTCCTCCCCAAATACGCGCCCATGGGTTACAAAGTTGTTTCCCCAGACTGTTACCATGGTAACATATTTGTACCCAAAGTTGCGGTGAGGGGGTAACACTTTTTCCTCAAAGACGGCTTTCCCCCTCTCCGGGAAAATGGCACGAAAATTGCTTTTTATTCTTCCATAACACTTTTTATTGGAGGTATCTCTCATGGGCGCATTGGACGGCGTAAAAATTCTCGACTTCTCCACCCTTCTTCCCGGCCCTTATGCCCCCATGCTCCTGGCTGATCTGGGGGCAGACGTTTTACGAGTCAGCAGTCCAGGCAAGGTCGACCTCGTGGCCGCATGGCCCCCCTTTCTGGAGGAGGGCGGGGTCTCCGCCCCGTGGGCGTGGCTGAGCCGGAACAAACGCTCCATNNTTCTCAATCTGAAAAAAGACGCCGCAGTCCAGGCGGTCAAGACCCTGGTCAGGGAGTACGATATCGTGGTGGAGCAGTTCCGCCCCGGCGTCATGGACAAGCTGGGCCTGGGCTACGAGGCGCTGAAGGCGGTCAATCCCCGCCTGATCTACTGCTCCCTGACCGGCTACGGCCAGACCGGGTCCATGGCCAACAGGGCAGGGCACGACATCAACTACCTGTCCCGCTCCGGCANCGTCTCNGCTGCCGGCCGGGAGGCGGAGGGGCCCTCCCTCTATAATTTCCAAATCGCCGACGTGGCCTCCGGCGCCATGNACACCGTCGTCAGTATTCTGGCCGCACTCCACCACAGGGATGTGACGGGAAAGGGGCAGTATGCGGACATCTCCATGACGGACGGCGTGATCCCCTTCAACTCCATGGACGGGGCCTGTTTCCTGGCCGGCGCCCGGCCTCCCCGCCGGGAGGGCCAGCAGCTCAACGGCGGCGAGATCTACGACTTTTACAAGACCAAGGACGGCCAATATATGAGCGTGGGTTCTCTGGAACCCAAGTTCTTCGCCCAGCTGTGCGTCGCCATGGAGCACCCGGAATGGTCTGACGGACACATTTTGAAGACCGACCTTGCCCTGGTGAAGCGCATCTTCCAGGAGAAGTTCCTGACAAAGACCAGGGACGAGTGGGTCGAGCTGTTTTCCGGGCTGGACGCCTGCGTAGAGCCCGTTCTCACCCTGGAGGAGGCCGCCGCCGACGAGCACAATGTCTTCCGGGGCATGTGGCCGGACGTCCCCCTCCCCCTCGCCCCAGGAAAAACGGTCAGGCAGATGGGCTGCCCCATCAAGCTGTCCGACTGTCCCCCGGAATACAGGCACGCAGGCTATCCGGCGGGCTTCCACACCCACGAGGTTCTGAAGGCTTACGGCTTTACCGAAGAAGAGATCAAGGACATCTCCCAANAGGTGCGCTCTTCGGCCCGCAAGGCGCCGCCGGCCCCTCTTGACAANCCCTTGGCGCTGTGGTATAGTTCTCTCACAAAATTCCTGTGAGGGAGTAGCAGCCGCGCCTTCCGGCGCGGAGCAAGTCAACAATCCCGGCCGGTGGCTTTGCCCGTCTGCGGCGAAACCAGGGTCTGGCTTGCTTTTATTTGCGAGACTCATGTACGGCTTTGTCGTTACGTGGGTGTTTTCTCTGTGATATGACCCAGGTGTGGCAGGCCGCACCTGGGCCTTNGACANTTTTGGAATTGGGAGCACCTGTTATGGGCAAACCTGTACTTTTATTTCTCCTGGGCCTCATTCTCCTCATCAAGGGCGGCGACTGGTTCGTGGACGGCGCCACCGGCATCGCCAAGCGGTTCCGGGTGCCCGAGCTGCTCATCGGGGCCACCGTGGTCTCCATCGGCACCACGCTGCCCGAGGTGATGGTCTCCGCCACCTCCGCCCTGGCGGGCCANGGCGAGATCGCCTACGGCAACGCCATCGGCTCCATCATCTGTAATACCGCCCTCATCGCCGCCCTCACCATCGCCATCCGCCCCTCCCCCGTGAGCCGGGCCAGTCTGGGCGCTCCGGTACTCTTCTTTTTTGTCGCGGCGGCGGTCTATCTCTACCGCGCTTACGCCGTGGGCTCCNTCACCCGGCTGGCGGGGATCGGGCTGCTGGGGATCTTTGTGGTCTATATGGGCCTCACCGTCTTCCGGGCGCTGAAGATGCCCNAGGTCTTCCAGACGGAGGAGGAACACCAGGAGGCCCAGGCGGAAGCCGTGGGCAAGGATGTCCTGCTCCTGCTCCTGGGGGCTGTGCTCATCGCCTTNGGCGCCAACCTGCTGGTGNACAACGGCACCCTGATCGCCCAGGCCCTCGGGGTACCGGAATCGGTCATCGCCCTCACCTTTGTGGCCCTGGGCACCTCCCTGCCCGAGCTGGTCACCGCCGTCACCTCCCTCGTCAAGGGCCACGGGGCCCTCTCCCTGGGGAACATCATCGGCGCCAACCTGTTTAATCTGGTGCTGGTCAGCGGCGTGGCCACTGTGCTGGCTCCCTTCTCCCTGCCGGCGGGGAAGGCCATTGCCGGCTACAACGCCTCCCTGGTGGTCGATCTGCCCCTGATGGTCTTTGTGATGGCCTTTATGACCCTGCCCGCCCTCATCCGGGGCAGGCTCAGCCGCTGGCAGGGGATCGCCCTGCTGCTCATTTACGCCGGCTTCTGCTGCTTCCAGTTCTTTTTATAACTTATAGATTTAGATTTTAAAAAAAGAGCCCCCAGGGGCTCTTTTTTTAAGACTAATTTTAAGTTGCCCCCTTATAATGGCCCCACTTTCACCGAAAGGATGGTCATGATGAAGCGTATCTCTTTTCCCGCCCTGACCCTGGCGGCGGTCATGCTCTGCTCCGCCGCCGGGGCCCANGCCGCCGACGGCGTCACCCACATCGTCCTGTCCGACAGCGGGATCACCGTGGACGGAAGGGCGGTCTCCGCCGACCCCGGCGACGCCGTTTACACAGGGGCGGAGATCGTCTACTACCGCGACGGCACCGACGCAAGCTACGGCGAGGGCACCGAGGCCCAGAAGCACTCCGAGGCCGAGGCCGCCGCCCACACCGTGGTCACCATCACCCAGGCCGGGACTTACCGGCTGAGCGGTTCTCTTTCCGCCGGCCAGGTCGCGGTCGACCTGGGCAAGGACGCCAAGGACGACCCCCAGGCCGTGGTCACCCTCATCCTGGATAATGTAGACGTAACCTGCACCGCGGCCCCCGCCCTCATTTTCTATAATGTCTACGAGTGTGACCGGGAATTCGTCGCCTACGACAACGACGAAAACCCGGATTATGAGCCCTCCGCCAGAATGGACACCTCCGCCGCGGGGGCCAACGTCATCATTGCCGCCGGCAGCGAGAATACCTTCACCGGCTCCCATGTGGCCCGCATCTACAAAGAAGGCACCACCAAAAAGCTCCACAAGTACGACGGAGCCTTCTATTCCAAGATGTCCATGAACATCTTCGGAGAGGATGGCGATGACAGCGGCGTGCTCAACATCGTCGCCGACAACGAAGGTATGAATTCCGAGCTCCACCTGACCATCAACGGCGGTACGGTGAACATTGAGGCCCAGGACGACGGCATCAACACCAACGAGGACTTCGTCTCGGTCACCACCGTCAACGGCGGCACGGTCTGTGCCACCGGCTCCCGAAATGACGCCGCGGACACCGCTTCCGCTCAGCCCTACATAGAGCTGTCCTTTGCCTCTACCCTCCCGGCGGGGAGCGAGATCGCATTGACTGGGGAAAACGGCGATGAAGTCCTGAAGGTGCAGATCGCTTCCCGTGACTTTCAGTCCCTCACTATCTCCGCGCCTGTGCTGGAACTGGGCGTTGCCTACAATGTCTACGTGGACGGTGTGCTCCAGTGCTGGAGCGGCAACAGCTTCGGTATGATGGGCGGCCACGGCGGCTTTGGCGGCGGGCGGCCCGAGGGCATGGAGCCCCGCGAGGGGTTTGACCCCGGTCAGCGCCNCGAGAGAATGGAGCCTCCGGAGGGGTTTGACCNCAGTCAGCGCATGGATCCTCCCCAGGGCTTTACACCTCCCTGCGAGGGCTTTGGCGGCGGCCTCACCGGCGCCACCCAGGTCTCCTTCGCTGTGGGCGCCCTNCCCTTCACCNACGTNTGGGACAGCGACGAGAGCTATGAGACCATCCGNGCGGCCTACACCGCCGGCGCCATGACCGGCACAGGCGACGGCCGCTTCTCCCCCAGCGCTGCGGTCACCCGCGCCCAGGCCGTCACCGTATTGGCCCGGCTGGCCGGGGCTGAGGCGGCGGAGAGCGGTGGCTTTACCGACGTGGAGGCCGGTTCCTGGTATTCCGGTTACGTGGGCTGGGCCCTGGAAGCCGGCATTGTGGAGGGCGACGGCCAGGGCCGGTTCCTCCCCCAGGAGAGCGTCACCGCCGAGCATATGGCCCTTATGCTGAGCCGGTATGATAAAAATTATGTAAGCTCTTTTAGNTTTAGCGGAGAGTTGAACCGGGGACAGCTTGCCCAGATGCTTTCTGATATTATGTAAACAAAAAGAGGCCCGTTTCTTTCTGAAACAGGCCTCTTTTTCTGCCATTTTTACTTTCTCACGTTTCGGCGTATCGGGACAGGAATTGCCGGGTGCGCTCCTCCCTGGGGTGCTCGATGACCTCCTTGGCTGCGCCCTGCTCCACGATGACCCCGCCGTCCATAAAGATGACCTCATCCGCCACGTCCCGGGCGAAGGCCATCTCGTGGGTGACGATGATCATGGTGGTGTCCTGCTCCGCCAGGGAGCGGATGACCTTCAGCACCTCCCCGGTGAGCTCCGGATCCAATGCGGAGGTGGGCTCGTCAAAGCAGAGCACGTCGGGGTGGAGGGCCAGCGCCCTTGCGATGGCCACCCGCTGCTGCTGGCCGCCGGAGAGCTGGTGGGGATAGTGGCCGGCCCGGTCGGCGAGGCCCATCCGCTCCAAAAGCTCCATGCCCTGCCGCTCGATGGCGGCCCAGCCGCCCTTGTCCTTCTCCCGCAGCTTNCCCGCCAGAGTCACATTCTCCAGGGCGGTATACTGGGGAAACAGGTTGAAGGACTGAAACACCAGCCCGAAGTGGAGCCGCTTTTGACGGATGGCCTCCTCGCTGAAGGAGGCCTTATTTTTCGCGTCGAAGAGGGTCTCCCCCTTCACGGTGATGCTGCCGCTGTCGGGAGTCTCCAAAAAATTCAGGCACCGGAGCAGGGTGGTCTTGCCGCTGCCGGAGGAGCCGATGATGGCCAGGGCCTGCCCCTCCTCCAGGGTAAAGGAGATGTCCTCCAGCACCTTGGTGGGGCCAAAGTGCTTTTCGATATTTCTTACTTCCAAAATCGCCACGTCGCCCACCCCCTTAACGGAAATAGTCCAGCTTTTTCTCCAGCCTGCCCAGCAGAAGGGTCACCACCCCGTTGAACACCAGGTAGTAGACTCCCGTGAAAAACAGGGGCCAGAGAAGACCGGAGTAGCCATGGGAGGTCTTCATGAAGGCCTGACCCGCCCAGATGACCTCCTGGAAAGAGATGATCCGGGCCAGCGAGGTGTCCTTCACCAAGGTGATGATCTCGTTAGACATGGGGGGCACGATGCGCTTGATCATCTGGAGCAGGGTGACCTTGAAGAAGATCTCCCGCCGGGTCATCCCCAGCACCAATCCCGCCTCCTGCTGGCCCGCGGGGACTNCCTGGNTGCNGCCCCGGTANATCTNGGNGAAGNAGCAGNAGNAGTTGATGATGAAGGCGATGGCCGAGGCCAGGAACCGCCCCGACTCCCCGGTGCCCCAGGGGGAATAGCCCAGCAGCTTGCCGGGGATGTAGTAGAGGATGATGAGCTGGAGCATCAGGGGGGTGCCCCGGATGACCCAGATGACCCCCCGGGTGAGCCACCGCANGGGANAGAAGCGGNTCATGGAGTCGAAGGAGATCANCAGCCCCAGGGGGATAGCCCCCAGAAGGGTGACGGCAAAGAGCTTTAGNGTTTGAAGAAAGCCCTGGTTCAGGGCAACCACAACGGTGAGGAACACGGGGGAGACACCTCCTGAAATAAGGTAAAAACAGACGGGTAGGGGCCGATGTCCTCATCGGCCCCTACGGGTATGCGGAAAGGCTTGCGGGCGCAGTCCCTTACTTCTGCTCCACGAGCTTGTCCCCGATACCATAGGTATCGGCGATCTGCTGCATGGTACCGTCCTCATAGGCAGTCTGGAAGAAATCGTTGAGCGCCCCGGCCAGGTCGCTGCCCTTGCGGAAGCCCACGCCGTACTCCTCGCTGTTGAGCTCCACAGTGTAGGTCAGGCCGGCGTAGCTGGTGCCCTCTCCCACGGTGGCGGCGGCCATCAGNTAGTCANTGNCGGCGNCGTCCGCANTGCCGGAGGAGACCTCCAAAAGGGCAGTGGCCTGATCCTGGACGGGAGTGTAGTCGGCCCCCAGGGCCTCCACCTGCTCCATGCCGGCGGAGCCGTTCTCCNCGGCAAACTGGAGCTCCTTTACGCTGTCCACCGTCTGATAATCGGCTGCCTTGTCGGCGGGGACGATGACCACCTGGGCGTTATTGAAGTAGGGGTTGGAGCACTCCATGGCCGCCTTCACATCGTCGGTGAGGGTCATGCCGTTCCACACCACATCGATGGTCTTGCCCTCCAGCTCAGAGATCTTGTTGTCCCAGTCGATGATCTGGAACTCCACCTTCACCCCCAGGCTCTCGGNANAGGCCTTGGCCNGGTCGGCGTCAAAGCCGATCCACTCGCCGCTGGCGTCAGTGTAGTCCATAGGCTCAAACTCGGTAATACCCACCACAAGAGTGCCCTTATCCTGGACGTATNCNTTGTCGCTGTCCCCCTTGGCGGCCTGGTTACCCGCACCGGCGCAGCCGGCCAGGGAGAGGGCCATGGTGAGCGCCAGGGCCGCGGAAATGATCTTTTTCATGGTATGTATCCTCCTGAAATTATCCTTTTTGCGCAGCTGGTTTCCCACCGCGCTTTAGTATATTAACACGCTAATGTGAAAATGTAAANAGGCATTNTGCCTAATTTCCTCTTTTGTNAAAAAAAGGCCGCTCCACAGACAGTCGTGGGGCGGCCTTGAACGTGCGGAGGACTTATCCCTTTTTCTCGTCCGGCTTCAGGAAGAGATTGGCCGGAATGGCCCAGCACATTGCGGTGTAAAGTGATATCACATAAAATGGTACCACACTCCTCCCTCTATTTCCATGGACGCATTTCCCTTTTGAACCCTTCCTTCCCGGAATTTTTGCCAAAACGCATAAGAATCGCCGCCGCTTCCAGCTTTCGACGGGAATAGTACGGCCAAAATTCCACATCTTAATGCCAGAATTTCAAGCCAGAATTTCAGGAGGCAATACCATGAAAAAACTACTTGCGGCCCTGCTGGCCGCCTCTCTCTGTGTCCTCCCCGCCCACGCGGCAGAGACCCCCGCCCCCGTGCTGGAGCTGGATGCGGGCGCCGCCGTGCTTATGGAGAAGGAGACCGGCGAAATTTTGTATTCCCTCAATCCCCACGACCGTTTAGAGCCCGCCAGCGTCACCAAGGTCATGACGCTCCTGCTGGTGATGGAGGCCATTGACGGCGGCAGCCTCTCGGTGGAGGACAGCGTCCAGGTCTCCACCCGGGCCGCCTCCATGGGCGGCAGCCAGGTCTATTTGAAGGAAGGGGAGATCATGACCGTTCACGACCTGCTCAAGGCGGTGGCCGTGGCCTCGGGCAACGATGCCGCCGTGGCCCTGGCCGAGCACCTGGCGGGCAGTGAGAGTGCCTTCGTGGAGCGGATGAACCAGCGTGCGGCAGANCTGGGTATGGCGGACACCACCTTTGTCAACTGTACCGGCCTCACCGCCCCCGGCCACCTGACCTCCGCCTACGACATCGCCCTTATGAGCCGTGAGCTCATTCTGAACCACCCCCGTATCCAGGAGTACTCCACCATCTGGATGGATTCTCTTCGGGACGGCGCCTTTCAGCTGGCCAACACCAATAAGCTTCTGCGCTACTATGACGGCTGCACCGGGCTGAAGACCGGCTTCACCTCCTCCGCCGGGTACTGCGTTTCCGCCACCGCCCAGCGGGACGGCATGGAGCTTATCGCCGTAGTGCTCAAATCCACCACCAAGGATACCCGTTCCGCCACCGCCTCCGCCCTGCTCAATTACGGCTTCGCAACCTATACCGTCATGGACGTGACTCCTCCCCAGGCCCTTCCCCCCGTGGCGGTGCTCCTGGGTGAGCAGGAGACTGTCCAGCCCGTGGTGGCCGGCCAGGGCCGTATTCTGGTGGAGAAGTCCCAGATCGACCAGGTGGAGACCACCGTGGAGCTGTGCCGGGATGTGGAGGCCCCCGTGGAGGAGGGCCAGCAGCTGGGCAAGCTCACCGTCACTGTCGGCGGCGTGGAGCGGCAGAGTCTCCCCCTTTTGGCCGCCCAGGGCGTGGAACGGCTCACCATCCCCCGTATCTTCGGCGGCCTGCTGAGGGGCTTCTTCCTTTCGGACTGACCAAAAAATAAAGAAGACCGCCACCGTTTCCGGTGGCGGTCTTTGCGTTTATTCACGGCCCGGCGTCAGCCGGCCCAGCAGCGTCTCGAACTGGACGCCCTCCTCGACGGGTGTGCCCAGCTCCAGGGTGTACCGGGCACACGCCCCCACGAAGTCCACTGCCAGGGCCGCCGCCTCCTTCAGGCTCCTGCCCGTAAGCAGCCCTCCCAGGGTCACCGTGGAAAAAAGATCCCCGGTGCCGGGGAATTGGGCGGGGGCCTCATGAACGGCGGTCATGGAAAACTCGCCCCGCTCCCGGTCAAAGCAGGCCGCACCCACCCTGTCCTGGGCCGGGTGGACGCCGGTGATGATCACCGACCGCCGCCCCTCGCCGCTCAGCCGTTCCAGCCACTCCCTTATCCCCGCCTCGCCGCGGGGCACATGCTCGTAGGGCTCGTCCAGCAGGATGGCGGCCTCAGTAAAGTTGGGGGTGATGACGTCCGCCATCGCCGCCAGGGACTTCATGGCCCGGCACATGGCAGGGGTGTAGGTGCGGTAGGGCTTGCCCCAGTCCCCCATGACGGGATCCACCATCACAAGGGTATCCTTTCCCCGGAACCGCCGCAATAGATCCCCCAATACGCCGATCTGCCGCTCCGAGCCCACAAAGCCGCTGTAAAGGGCGTCAAAGCGCACCCCCAGCTCCTCCCAGTGGCCGGCCGAGCCCTCCATCTCCCCCGTCAGATCCCGAAACACGAATTTGTCTGTGGGCGGAAAGATGGTGGAGGCCGACAAATAGGCCGTGGGCAGAGCAGAGCACCAGCAGCCCATGGCGGAGAGCACCGGAAGCACTATCGCCAGGGAGCACCGGCCCATGCCGGACAGGTCGTGGACGGCGGCCACATGCGGAGCTTTTTTCCCTTGTGCCATCATTAGCACCCCCCAAATGCCTTTTCCCCATTATAATCTTTTGCCCCAAAGAAGGCAATGATTGACGCAAAAGATTTTGTTTGCTATACTGATTATCGTATGCGGGATTGTTGGAATTGGCAGACAAGACGGATTTAGGTTCCGTTGCCGCAAGGCGTGAGGGTTCAAATCCCTCATCCCGCACCAACGTTCCTCTACAGTTGAACCGCCCCAGGTCTTGTTATCCACAAGACCTGGGGCGGTCGGTTTTTCTGTTCCTATCGCAGCTTAAAGGGCGCGGCCTTCAAGGCTCCGCCCCCTCCTCTTCGGGCCGTTCTTCCCCGTTCTCATCCCTCTGCTNCTCCGCCTGCTTCCGCCCTGACCGGCGGCGCAGCTTTTCCATAATAAGGCAGAGGATAATACTCAGCTGGTAAAGGAAGATGATCGGTATGCCTACCATGATCTGGGAGATCACATCGGGCGGTGTGATAAAGGCGGCCACCACAAAGCTGATCACGATCACNAAGCGGCGGGCCTTCTTCATCCACTCTACCTTCAGCAGCTTCAGGGCGTTGAGCACCACCGAGATGACCGGCAGCTCAAAGACCACGCCAAAAATGATGAAGATGGTCAGCAGAAAGGAGATGTAGTTCTGTACGGAGATGGCGGCGGCCACCTCGGCCCGATTCTCCAGGGTACTCAAAAAAAGCAGCATGGTGGGCAGCATGATCCGATAGGCAAAGTAAACGCCCACGCAGAAGAAGATGGAACCAAAGATGAGGGAGAAGACAAAGGCCAGATTCTCCCGCTTGGTCAGACCGGGCCTTGCAAAGGCCCAAACCTCATACATGATGACAGGCATCGCGCACACCAGGCCAAAGATAAGGGCCACCGACATNTACTGCATCAGCAGCTCCTGAGGCGCCAGGTAGACATACTGATAGCCGTAGACCTCACCCAGGCCCAGCAGGTGCTCTACCACACGGGGGGCAAAGCCCAGCCCGACAATAGTGCCTATAAATAAGATGAGGAGACAGACAATCAGGCGGTTGCGAAGCTCCTTCAGATGACCGGTGAGCTTCATCCGCTTCTCATTGTTCTGCCGGGCCTTACTCTTTGTCTTTTCCGCCATCCGCAGTGACCTGCTCCTCAGTGGTCTTCTCCTCGTCCACGCCCTCACGGAAGCTCTTCACGCTCTTTCCAAACATCTTGNTGAGCTTAGGCAGCTGGGTGGGGCCGAAAATGATCAGAATAATCGCCAAAATGGCCAGCAGTTCAAAGGTCCCGAGTTTCATTTTTCTTCCTCCTTCAATAGTTCTGCACTTTCCCCTTCCGCACTGGCAGGGACTGTAGCCCGGTCAGGTGTATCCTCCACCGGGGGCGTATGTACCTCTGGCTTCTNGGCGGAAGGCTGCCCCAAATCAGAAAAAGACTTCTCTATATCCCGCAGCCCGTCCCGGATGGACTTGTCCATCTCCTCGATGGGCTTCACAGCCTCCCGGATCGGTGCGGCGGTCTCTTCCATCGGGTCAACGACAGTTTCCTGTATGTCCTTGGCGACCTTACTGGAGTATGTCTTGAACTGACCCATAGCCTCGCCCAGTTTCCTGGCAAACTCGGGTAGCCGATCCGGCCCGATGACCAGCAGAGCGACGGCAAAGATCAACAAAAGCTCTGTGGCTCCGATTCGCATGGAGCATCGCTCCTTTCCCGTACTGTGCGCCCCCTTATCAGGGGCTTTTTCAACCTATCTGCAGGGTAATNATAAAGACGCGGGTAATAAAAGTCAAGCAATTCTTCCACAGACCCAGCAGCAGCCGCAGTCCCCTTTTTTGACAAAGTACCCCCAAAATGATGTTGATTTGTGGGGAAGAAGGAGTNTATAATATAGCAAAGACGCTATGTTCTTGGAGGTGCCTATGTTTTCTTTCTCCGACATGAATCTTTTCCTTGCCATTGCCAGAACCGGCAGCTTTACTGCTGCGGCAAAAAAGCTGCATACCACCCAGTCGGCGGTGAGCCGCCGGCTGATCCGGCTGGAGCAGGAGGTGGGCTGCCGGCTGCTCTCCCGCACCCAGGGCGGACGGCAGATCGTTCTCACCCCTTCGGGCCGGGCGTTTCTCACCATTGCCGAGCGGTATATCGAGCTGTGGAACGAGGCCCAGGCCCTGCCCCAGCTGAATCTGCACATCAGCTTTACGCTGGAGACGGCGGGCGCGGCGGGAGAATACATCCTGCCCCAGGTGCTCCACCGCTTCGTGGGGGAAAATCCCAACACCTTTCTCTCCGTCCGCCGCAGCGACAGCCAGCAGTGTTATGAGCAGGTGGCAAGCTACCGGGCCGACATGGGCATCGTCACCGAGGAGCAATACCATCCCGACATGGAGACCCACCCCATTTTCTCCGAACCCATGGTTCTGCTCACCAACCGTGCAGGCCCCCTCCGCTCCGGGATGACCCCATGGGAACTGAACATGGAAAATGAGATCTTCGTGCCCTGGACAGCAGATTTCTTCCAGTGGCACACCACCGTTCTGGGCGGCTTTTTGACCCCGGTGGTATCCGTCTGGACGCCCCACGTGGCCCGGCCCTTTTTCAGCGACCCCAACGCCTGGATGATCGCCCCCCTCTCCGTTGCCAAGGTCATGGGGGAGCNGGACGAGCGCCTGNCCTGGTACACGCTGGAGCAGGGGCCCGCTGACCAGACCATGTACTATATCCTCCGCACCAAGGAGCGCTCTGAGCTCGTCAGCCATTTTCTCCGCTTCCTGGCCCAGGCCCTGGCCGGGATGGAGGATATCCGGCTCCTGCTCCATGAGGAGGTAGAGGTATAGGAGAGCGGCAGCCACCCCGCCGGGCTGTCGAAACAATCATTCATTTCACGAATTATGTCGCTGTTTGCCGTTTTTTTCTTGACAAATCCTCCACAAGGACATATTATATCAATTGTAGAATAATTTGTTTTGCACCACTACAATTATTTAGAGGGGGATTCCTATGTCTGAGGAAAAGAAAGGATTTGCCACCAAAGAAGTGACCCGCAGGCAGTTCCTCAAGATCTCGGGTGTAAGCCTTACTGGGCTTGTCCTGTCCACCCCGCTGCTCACTCTGATGGGCTGCACGCAGAAGCAGGTGGACGACGGCTCCGTCACCACCTGGGCTTTCCCGCAGGGTCTGCTGGTGGTCAACAAGGACAAGTGCACCGGCTGCCAGCGCTGCGAGATCAACTGCACTCTGGTCAACGACGGATGCGTGTCCAGTTACATCTCCCGGGTCAAGGTGACCCGCAACCTGTTCTCCGGACGCANTGACACCGGCTTGTACAGCGACAATCACTTCGTCTACTTCCCCGACACCTGTCGGCAGTGTGCGGAGCCCGCCTGCGGCGCCGCCTGTCCCCAGGGCGCCATCTCCGCCGACGAAAAGGGCGTCAAGAAGGTGGATCCGGAGAAGTGCATCGGCTGCGGTGCCTGCGTCAACGCCTGCCCCTGGCATATGCCCACCGTCAATCCGGTCACGGGCAAGTCCTCCAAGTGCGTCCAGTGCGGCGCCTGCGTGGAAGGCTGCCCCTCCGGCGCTCTGTCCATTATCCCCTGGGAAGAGGTCGCTGCGGCCTCCCAGGCTGTTTAACGCAAGGGAGGTATTGAAATGTCTGTTTTGAACGGTATCAACGGCTGGGCCGGTACGATCCTGCGTGTCAACCTGACCAACGNCTCCGTCGCCCGGGAAGACACCCTTCCCAAGTACAAGCCCTATATTGGCGGCATGGGCCTCGGCTATAAGATTATTTGGGACGAAGTGCCCCTGGACACCGATCCCTTCAGTGAAGAGGCCAAAGTGGTCTTCAGCGTCGGCCCCCTCACCGGTTCCGGTGTGCCCTGCTCCGGCCGTACCACCATCACCCTGCTGTCCAACTGGTCGCGCGGCAAGTCCATTCTGGACGCCCACATGGGCGGCCACTTTGCCCACAGCATTAAGTATGCCGGCTATGACGCCATCATCATTGAGGGTAAGGCNTCCAAGCCTGTCTACCTGAANATCGAGGNCGACAAGGTCTCCCTTGAGGATGCCTCCCACGTCTGGGGCACCGGCACCTTTAACACCAACAAGGTCATCTCCGCCGAGTGCGGCGCTGAGTTCGACGTGGCCTCCATCGGCGCTGCCGGCGAGAACCTGGTCAACATGTCCTGCATCGTCACCTCCTTCGGCAACTCCNGCGGCGCCGGCGTTGGCGGCGCTCTGGGCGCCAAGAACCTGAAGGCCATCGCCATCCGGGGCACCGGCGCTGTGAAGATCGCCGATCCCGTGGAGCACAAGAACCTGTGCGACTACATGATCCGGGATCTGGTGGGCGGCAACAACAACCACAATGTTCCCTCCCGTCCCCAGTCCTGGGCCGAGTACACCTCCACGGTGAAGAACCGTTGGCAGGGCGGCCCCGGTGTGATGTGGGGCGCTGCGCCTGACGGAGCCATTGACACCGGCGAGCAGCCCTCCGGCCAGATCGCTGTTGCTGCCTACCGGGCCACCAAGGGCGTCTTTGACTACGGCGACGTGGTACAGCAGTACATCGTCAAGTCCGGCGGCTGCGCCTCCTGCCCGGTGCGCTGCTATTCCGAGTACAATGTGGACATCCTGGCTGAGTATGACCTGCCCACCCTGGTGTCCAACACCTGTGCTCCCTCCGGCAGCGTTCCCACCGCCTTCTATCTCAAGGAAGCTATGCACGACTTCAAGGATGAGGGCGACTCCAAGGTCGTTCTCGGCCTTCACGGTGCCTATGTGATGGACGATCTGGGCCTGTGGGAGAACTATGGCAACCTTGGCCGCGACTTCGCCTGGTGCCTGAAAAACGGCGTCTTTGAGAAGATGCTGTCCAAGGAGGAGTATGACTCCATTCCCTGGCAGCTGATGAAGGACGGCGATCCCCGCTGGCTGGATGATATTATGGGCCGCATTGCCCGCAAGGAGGGTGAGATCAGCCGCATCGGCGAGGGCAGCTACGCCTTCTACAAGGCCTGGGGCCTGGACGATCCCGCCAAGAACGAGTGGGGCGTGAATATGTACGACGTGATCGGCGGTAACAACAACGTCACCTATAACGGCTACCCCAAGCACCACTCCGCTGAGGACGCCTGGCAGTCCGGCCTGCTGTACAACGTGATGTACAACCGGGACTGCATGGATCACGTTATGACCAACTTTGTCCGCTCCGGCTCCCCCTTCAACGAGGTCATCAAGCCCGTGCTGGAGAGCTATTTCGGCGAGGGCTGTGTGGACGCCCCCAAGGCGTACACCCCCATCAACGANGCCAAGATCAAGCTGGCCAAGTGGGCCTTCCTGCAGAAGCAGTGGCACGATTCCGCCACCCTGTGCAACTGGATGTACCCCATGACCCTGTCCTCCTCCCCCGCCCGGAAGTATGTGGGCGACATTGAGCTGGACGCCAAGTACATGACCGCCGTCACCGGCGAAGAGTGGACCAGGGACGACATCCTGTCCTGCATGGAGCGCATCTCCCATATGCTCCGCGGCATCACTGCCATCTCCTTCAAGCTCAATGAGGGCCTGGAGAACCTCCGCAAGGATCACGACGCCGTTACTGCCTGGGTCTTCGACAAGGATCCCGACGTCCCCGCCTTCAGCGAGGGCACCGACAAGATGGATCGGGAGGACTGGGAGAAGTCTCTGACCATGTTCTACGAGGCCATGGGCTGGAACACGGAGACTGGCATCCCCACCCGTGAGACTCTGGAGAAGTTCGACCTGGGTGATATGGCCGACAAGCTGGAAGAGCTGGGCCTCATCTAAAAAAGGAGGACATTCATGGCACTTTTAGGAAGACGCAAGCCGGGGTTTGCCACTACGGAGGTAGTCGATCCNCGAACGCTTTCCGACGCTGTGAATGAGGATAATATTGTAACGCCCTGCCCCGCCGCTGAACAAGCGGCGGGGCAGCCGCCTGTGACGGAGCCCCTTCCGGCCAACATGGTTCAGGCCCTGGCGCAGTTTGTCCGCAATCACAGCCGCAGCGGTTACCTGGTCTCCCTGGCCCAATTGAGCCGGGAGGATCCCAACGTGCCCACCCTCTACGCGCAGATGGCCGCCGACCCTGTCTGCGGCGATATCCGCGGCTATCAAACGGCAAAGGACACCTATCTCTATGAGGAAGGGACGATGAGCGAGCTCTATCTCATGCTCAACGCCCTTGTCCTGGACGGAGATGACGTTAACACCATCGTCACCTTGGTGCGCTACAATAGCAAAGTGTTCCCCACAGTGACCCCCCTGGACTACTTTTTCCGCACCCCCTTCTCCATGACCCAGGAGCAGGTGGACGCCGCCGTTGAGGCCATTCTCTCCACGGGCGGCGAGCTGGCGGACATCGCGGAGACCCAGGGCCCATCCGGCAACCGGTATCTGTACTCCACAGACCACCTGACCCCGGTCTACGCCAAGTCTCTCGCTGAATTTGCAGAGGCAAACGACTGAATGGAGGGCAGCTCCTATGAGCCCAGACAACATGGAAGAAAAGCAGGATCTCATTGAGTATCTCAAATCACTTCCCGACGTGGAAGACACCCTGCCTCCCTNTCNGGAAGAGGCGGCGGCGGTAGAGGAGCCTGAGCTGAGCCCGGCAGAGCAGCTGGCCAACGTCATCCGCCAGGCCTCCGCCCGGAGCCGGCTGGTCACAAAGACCCAGATCACCCAGGAGCTTGAGCAGGGCGAAGTCCTTCTCACCGCCATGGCTATGATGGACAGCTGCAAGGACATCCGCTCCACCGCGGGCAAGACGGAGACCTATTACTACTNCTCCCAGGTCATGACGGACANTTATGCCATGATCGCCACCCTGGTGGCCGAAGAGGACAATCCGGCTACCCTGGCTCAGATGGTGCGCTTTCATGCGGAGAAGTACCCCGCCGCCACGCCCTTTACCTACTTTTATGAGCATCCCTACTGCTGGANGCCGGAGCAGCTCGCGCTGGNCCTGGATCAGGTGAAGAACNCCNCGGCCTATGCCGATATTGTTGAGGTGCGGGCCTATGACGGCACTCCATTTTTGATCTCCACCCGCTATGTCTCTGAACACTACGGCAAAGCCTTGGCCGATTTTGGCCAGGAGAGCACCGAGAGCATGTAAATTCGGAATAATGTGAGGTCTGTGTGGAAATGGAACCTGTGATAGAGCCCATTCGCTCCTTGNAAGGAATCTGTACCGATCCGGAGCGCGGCACTGTCCCGATCACGGTGGATGTGCCCTATGAACACACCCTGGAGCTCTATGTGGACAACAGGCTGCTCCACTCCATCGTATGTACGCCCACCTATCTGCCGGCGCTGGTCATTGGCCGGCTGTGTANCGACGGCATCNTTTNCAGCATAAAGCAGGTNGGGCGCTGGAGCATCTCCGAAGACGGAACCAGGGCCGACGTGANNTTGGCCCCGGACATTCAGCCGGAGAGTGCGCCTCCCGTTGGGTGGGCCCCCGCCGTCACCGATGAGATGATCTATCTGGCCCNGGAAAAGTTCAGCGCCGGCCATCCTCTCTATAAACGCACACGCGGCGTACACAGCTGCACCATCCTTCACGGCGGGGAGATCCGGTATGACACCGANNACCTGTCCCGGCACAATGCGTTGGACAAGGCGGTGGGCTGCGCCCTGCTGGATGGGCTGCCCCTTTGGGAATGTCTGCTCTACTCCAGCGGACGGGTGCCTCAGGATATGCTCCAAAAGGGTCTTACCGCCGGCCTGCGGGTCTTTGTGGCCAAGGCCATACCCACCTGGCAGAGCGTTCAGCTGGCAAGGGCAAATGGCATCGTCCTCATCTGCGACGCCCGGAATAAAAGCTATATCCGCTTCTCCCCCGAGGAGTGACCTACGCGCTTCCACGCCCGGCGGCCCCAATGGCCCGCCGGGCGTTTGTTCTGCCGCCGCAGCGCCCATAGAGCGGTGTTGATTTTTTTGCTCGGGTACGGTAAAATGGCTCTTGCAATGATTTTATAGGAGGGGATCGCCATAAAACGCTTTTTTCACACATTGACTGCCGCCATCCTTTCTATTGCCCTCCTATCCGNCCCCTCCTTTGCCGGCTACTATCCCGACAAGGCCCACACCCCTCTGGACTACGCCGAAATGTNCTGGANNGAGTTTGANGAGACCCTCCTCACCCAGGCCCTGGACGAGCTGGAGTCCCTCGCCCAGAGCAAGGCCCTGCAGGCCCGCACCCGTCAAGTCCACTCCCAGGCCGCCCGCCTCTACCGGCAGGTATTGGAGGGCTACGACGCCCTTTACACCCAGATGACCCTGGCCATGATCCGCTATGACGGCGACTACACCAACGCTGACGCCTCCCAGGCCTACACCCAGCGGCTCGACCGCCTGACCGTCCTGTTCGACCGGTGCCTCACCGTTCTGCAGGCCCTGGCCAGAAGTCCCCACGCCGATATTCTGGAGCGGGACGGCGGCCAGGACTGGGCCGACGCCCTGTACTATTACGAGCCCATGACCGGGGAGGAGCTCTCCCTCTTCCAGCAGGAGACCGCCCTGGTGACCCAGTACGAGCAGCTTTTGAACAGCGACTACGACCCCGGGGACATGGCGCGGCTGTATCTGGAGCTGGTGGAGGTGCGCACCGCTCTTGCCCGGCTGTATGGCTATGACAGCTACGCCGACTATGCCTACGCCGTCTCCTACAGCCGGGACTACACCCCCCGGGAGATCACCGCCGTGGAGGACACGGTGAAGGCCAGCTTCCCCCAGCTCCTCTCCGCCATCGGCTCAGCGATGGAGGCGGATTTCGACGCTCTCTACGACCTGCCCGGCGCCTCCGGCGAGCAGCGGCTGGACGAGATCGGCGCCTACATCGGCCTGATCCATCCGGAGCTGGAGGAGGCCTTCTCCTTCCTNCGGGAACACCACCTGTACGACCTGGACGAGNGCGAGGCCAANCTGCCCTTAGGCTACACCGTAGAGCTGCCCAGCTATGGCTCCGCCTTCATCTTCGACGCCCCCTACGGAAGCGCCGCCGACTACGCCACCGTCATCCATGAGTTCGGCCACTTCAATAACTCCTTCCACATCACCGACCGCATTCTCTGGGCCGGCAACACCATGGACGTCAGCGAGATCCAGTCTCAGGCCCTGGAGCTGCTGTTCACCGAATACGCCGGGGATATTTTCGGGGAGCTNGGCCCCGCCTTCCGCTNGTACCAGGTCTATTCCATCCTCTCCAGCGTGCTGGACGGCTACCTGTACAACGAATTTGAGCGGGCGGTCTACGCCGACCCGGACGTCACGGCGGAGGAGCTGAGTCCTCTCTTCCTCTCCATTGCGGACAGCTATGGCGGCGGCTACGAGGAAAACGACTGGATGGAGGTCACCCACCTGTTCCAGTCCCCCTTCTACTATGTCAGCTACGGCACCTCCGCCCTGTCCTCCCTGGACATCTGGCTCACCTCCCTTACCCACCNGGCGCAGNNGGTGGATGCCTATATGACCNTCAGCGCTCTGCCCACCACCGTCAGTTACGGCGAAGCTGTGGAGCAGGCGGGCCTGCGGGATATTTTCGACGAGAGCGCCCTGGCCGCCCTGGCCCGGGAACTGGGGGATGCCATAGAGGCGGAGCTGGGCGTCAAGGCCGACCTCCCCGCCATGGGGCGGCCCAGAATGGGCGTTTCCACCCGGGAGGAGCAGATCTTCACCCTCGTCCTCGCCGCCGGCTGTGCGGCCGCCTTCCTTGGGAGTATGGGCATCCTGGCCCTCGTCCTGCGGCGGCGGAAGCGGCGCCTTATGCGGGAGAGCGGGTTTTCTCCGCGCTCCTCCGCCAGGCCCCGGGAGGATCCCNGGGACTGAACCTTGCTATTTCGGCAGGANTTTGATATCNTGGGAGAAACCAATGCGGGGGAGGATACGCAAGTATGAGCATAACCGTCACCAAAAAGGGCGTCTATTATAAGCAGGGCCAGTTCCTGCCCGCTCAGAGCGATCCGGCGGGCGTGGACGCCGGCCGGCAGAAGACCATGGCCTACGGCATCCTGTGCGCCCACAACCACAGCGGGGACCCCAAGCGGCTCCAGATCAAGTTCGACGCCATGGCCTCCCACGACATCACCTACGTGGGCATCATCCAGACCGCCCGGGCCTCCGGCATGGAGCGCTTCCCCATTCCGTACGTACTTACCAACTGCCACAATTCCCTGTGCGCCGTGGGCGGCACCATCAACGAGGACGACCACCTCTTCGGCCTGTCCGCCGCCCGGAAGTACGGCGGTGAGTTCGTCCCCGCCCACCAGGCGGTGATCCACTCCTATATGCGGGAGCGGTACGCCGCCCCCGGCAGGATGATCCTGGGCTCCGACTCCCATACCCGCTACGGCGCCTATNGCTGTATGGCCATCGGCGAGGGCGGCCCGGAGCTGGCCCGCCAGCTTCTGGAGAAGACCTACGACATCGCCTATCCTCCGNTCATTGCCGTCCACCTTACCGGCCGGACCCGGCCCGGCGTAGNCCCCCAGGANGTGNCCNTGGCTCTGGTGGGCGCCACCTTCCCGTCCGGCGCGGTGAAAAACGCCGTGCTGGAGTTCTTCGGCCCCGGCGTCCGGGAGCTGTCCATGGACTACCGTTCCGGTATCGACGTAATGACCACCGAGACCGCCTGTCTGTCCTCAGTTTGGTCCACCGACGAGGTGACGAGGGCCCACCTGGCCGCCCTGGGCCGGGGGGACAGCTTCCAGTTCATGGCCCCGGCGGATGGCGCCTATTACGACGCCCTAGTGGAGATCGATCTGTCCGCGGTCAGCTCCATGATTGCCCTGCCCTTCCACCCCTCCAACGTCTTTACCATCAAGGAATTCAAGGCCAACCTTCAAGACCTTCTCCACCAGGTGGAGGTAGACACAGCCCAACAGCTGGGCGTGAAGAACGCCCCCTCCCTTCTCAATAAGATCACCATTGACGGCTTCCGGGCCGATCAGGGCNTCATCGCCGGCTGCTCCGGCGGCACCTACCAGAACCTGAAGCGGGCCGCCGAGATCCTGAAGGGCCGCTCCACCGGCGCGGGCCCCTTCTGGCTGAGCTGCTATCCCGGTTCCATGCCCATTTTGCAGGAGCTGACCCGAAAGGGCTACATCACCGACCTGATGTGCGCGGGTGCCTCCATTCGCTCCTGCTTCTGCGGGCCCTGCTTCGGGGCGGGAGACGTGCCGGGCAACGGCGGCTTCTCCATTCGCCACTCCACCCGGAACTTCCCCAACCGGGAGGGCAGCAAGCCTGCCGACGGCCAGGTCAGCTACGTGGCCCTCATGGACGCCCGCTCCATCGCCGCCACCGCGCTCAACGGCGGCCTCCTCACCGCCGCCGACGAGCTGCCCCCCGAGCTGCTCACCCCCGACTATCCCAACGAGCGCTGGGCCTACAGCGACAAGTCCTATAAGTCCCGGGTCTACTACGGCGTGGGCCGTCCGGCCCCCCAGGTGCCCCTGGTCTTCGGCCCCAACATCGCCGACTGGCCGGAGCAGATCCCCCTGCCGGAGAACCTGATGCTCACCTGCTGCGCCGCCATCTACGATCCGGTGACCACCACCGACGAGCTTATCCCCTCCGGAGAGACCTCCTCCTACCGTTCCAACCCCGTCAAGCTCTCCCAGTTCGCCCTGAGCCGGAAGGATCCCCAGTACGTCCCCCGGGCCCTGAAGATACAGCAGGAGGAGCTGAAGCGGCGCAAGGGCCAGGGCGGGGACTTCCCCGGCGATACGGGCATCGGCTCGTTCATCATGGCTCTGAAGCCCGGCGACGGCTCCGCCCGGGAACAGGCCGCCTCCTGCCAGCGGGTGCTGGGGGGCTGCGCCAATGTGGCCGCTGAGTACGCCACCAAGCGGTACCGCTCCAACGTGGTCAACTGGGGCATGCTCCCCTTTATCGCCGAGGATGTGAAGCGCTGGAACCTCCAGCCCGGGGATTCCCTCTATATCCCCGGTATCAAAAAGCTGCTGGAGGGGAATGGCGAGGTCATTGACGCCACCCTCATCCAGGAGGGTAAGCGCACCCCGGTGAAGCTGAAGCTCCCCGGCCTGACCCGGGAGGAGCGGGACATCATCCTGGCGGGCTGCCTCATCAACTACTACGCCAAATAAACAAAACGGCTGGGTCTTTTTAGACCCGGCCGTTTTTTTGAAACCTTTTCCTTTTTTGGGTGTATCTATTATCAGAGACGTTTCTAAAGGGGGCCGGGCCTTGAACGAGAATATCCTCATCCAAAAACTGCAAGCGGGCAGCACCGGGGCTCTGGAGACCCTCATCCGCCGCTATACCCCCTATGTCAGCGCCTGCGCCTACCGGGTCATGGGCTCCCTCCCCCGGGAGGAGCTGGAGGAGACGGTGGCGGACACCTTTGTAGAATTGTGGCGGCACGCCGGAGAACTGGATCCAGAGCGCCCCCTCCGCCCCTGGCTGGGGACGGTCGCCTCCAACAAGGCCAAGAACCGGCTGCGCGCCTATGCTCCCGCCGCCGCCATCCCCGAGGACGCCCCCGCCCCGGTGGATATACAGCGGCAGACGGAGGAACGGGAACGGGGCGCGGCCCTCTGGCAGGCAGTAGACGCTCTGGGGGAGCCGGAACGAACCCTGTTTCTGCGCTACTACTACGAGGGGGAGAAGCTGAAGACCGTCGCCGCCGACCTGGAAATGAACCTCTCCACCGCCAAGACCANGCTGCGCCGGGGAAGGCTCCTTCTCCGGGAACAATTACAGGGAAAGGAAGGTGTGGAGCTTGGCTGACAGACTGAAAAAACTGGAACGGGAGCTGGGTCTTGCCGCCGCTCCCAGCCCCTTCGCGCTTGACCCAAAAACCATCTCCCGCCGGGTGGAAACCGTCCTCTCGGCCCAGGAGAGAGAAAGGAACTGTTATATGAGGCATAAAATTCGTCTGGCCGCCGTTTTGACCGCGGCGTGTGTGGCCCTCACCGGCACCGCCCTGGCGGCGGGGCCCACCCTGCTGCAGGCAGCTCTAGGCGCCTTCGCCCCCTACGCCCAAAGCCAGGAGGGCGTGGTGGAGGTGGAGGGCATCCGGGTCAAGGTCCTCTCCGCCCTCACCGACGACCTGTGCGCCAAGGTCTATCTGGAGGTCACCGACCTCACAGGAGACCGGCTGGAGAAGGCGGAGATCAGCGGAAGACTGGGCCTGAGGCTGGAGGGGGAGACCTCCTGGTCCGAGGGCTGCCGGATCGTGGACTACGACCGGTCAACAAAAACCGCCCTGGTCTGCGTAGAGCGAAACGCCGGGGTCTTCCTCCGGAAGGAGGTCAAAAGNACCGTCATCCTCANCGGCCTTCAGCCCGAATATCACCGTTTCAACTCCCAGCCCCTGCCGGTGGAGGCCATCCCCGACCGGCTCCTGCGCACCCGGCAGCTGGACACNGGGGAGAGCGTCCTGATCCCGGGCCAGAACCCTCTGGAACCGGCGGAGGGGGACGGGGTGACTATCTCCTCCATGGGCTTTGGGGACGATGGCCGGCTCCATTTCCTGTCGGCGTTCCCCCAGGGGGCCAAAGACAGAGGCCACGCCATTCTCACCGTCTACTCCAAGACCCCGGCGGAAAACGGCGGCACCTTCTTCCAGAAGGACTTGCAGGGCGTCCGGTTCGTGGAGGCTGGGCGGGTCTACTACGACTTCTCCCTCTCCGCCGCTCTGGCCGACCGGGAGAACATCGNCAGCATCACCGGGGTCTACGGCGTCTATACCGCCTCCGACCCGGTGGAGACCACCTGGGAGCTGCCTGTGACCCTGCGCCCGGTGGAGGCCGTGACCAGTCCTCTCTCCGGTCTTATTGACCACAACACCCTGGAAGAGCTGCGCCTGTCCCCCCTGGGGGTGGTGCTGGTCTCCTCCTCTCCCGACTACACCCAGATCGGCGGCTACCCTCTGACGGTGTTTCTTGCCGACGGCACCAGCCTCCATCCGGAGGCGGGCATCCACGGCCACCAGAAGGATGGCCCCAACATGTCCCNCTGNGTCTTTGACCGCCCGATAGAGGTCGAAGACATCACCGGCATTGCCCTGGGCTGCTGGATGATCCCCGTGGAAAACGGCACAGCCGGGGCGGGCTACTGGCTCCCCGCCTGGCCGGAATAAACGGGCAAAAAGAATGGGCGAGTATCACACTCGCCCATTCTTTTTTTGCAGGCTTTTAAAACAATCCTGTGATGCGGCCATTCTCATCCACGTCGATGTTCTCTGCCGCCGGTACTTTCGGCAGTCCCGGCATGGTCATGATATCCCCGGTGTAGGCCACGATGAACCCCGCCCCGGCGGAGACCTTCAAATTGCGAACGGTAACGTCAAAGCCCTCCGGCGCCCCCAGCAGAGCCGGGTCGTCGGAGAAGGAATACTGGGTCTTGGCCATGCAGATGGGAAGGTCTCCAAAGCCCAGCTCCACCAGCTTCTCATATTGCTTTTGGGCGCTGGGGGTAAGAACCGCCCTCCCACCGTGGTATACCCGTCCCACAATGGCGTTGAGTTTATACTGGATGGAGGTATTGTCCTCATAGGCATAGGTAAACTCGTCCAGCCGCGGCTCCCCGCACAGGCGGATGACCTCCTCTCCCAGAGCTTTTCCGCCCTCGCCGCCCTTGGCCCACACCTCGCTGAGGGCCACGCTGACCCCCTTTTCCCGGCACTTATCCTCCACCAGCTTCCACTCGGCGGGGGTGTCGGTGGGGAAGGCGTTGACGGCCACCACGCAGGGCAGGTGGAAGGTGTTTTGGATGTTGTCCACGTGCCGCAGGAGATTGGGAAGACCCCTCTCCAGCGCCTCCAGATCCTCCTTCCCCAGGTCGGCCTTGGCCACCCCGCCGTGGTGCTTCAGAGCCCGGACGGTGGCCACGATGACCACCGCGTCGGGGGCAAGGCCCGCCATGCGGCACTTGATGTCCAAAAACTTCTCCGCCCCCAGGTCGGCGCCGAAGCCGGCCTCGGTAACTACGTAATCCCCCAGCCGCAGAGCGGCGTCGGTGGCGATGACGCTGTTGCAGCCGTGGGCGATGTTGGCGAAGGGGCCGCCGTGGATGAGGNCGGGGGTGCCCTCCAGGGTCTGAACCAGGTTGGGCTTGAGGGCGTCCTTCAAAAGGGCGGCCATGGCCCCCTCGGCCTTCAGGTCGTGGGCGATGACCGGCTCCCCGGAACGGTTATAGGCCACCACCATCCGGCCCAGCCGGGCCTTCAGATCCTGAAGGTCGGAGGCAAGACAGAACACCGCCATGACCTCGCTGGCCACGGTGATGTCGAACCCGTCCTCCCGGGGCACCCCCTGCATCCGGCCCCCCAGGCCATCGATGACCTGGCGCAGCTGCCGGTCGTTCATGTCCACGCACCGCTTCCAGGTGATGTTCTTCACGTCGATGTCCAGGGCGTTGCCCTGCTGAATGTGGTTGTCCAGCATGGCCGCCAATAGATTGTTGGCCGCCCCGATGGCGTGGAAGTCCCCGGTGAAGTGGAGGTTGATGTCCTCCATGGGGATGACCTGGGCGTAGCCGCCCCCGGCGGCGCCTCCCTTCACGCCGAACACCGGCCCCAGGGAGGGCTCCCGCAGGGCCAGGCAGGTCTTCTTCCCCAGCCGCTGGAGGGCGTCGGCCAGGCCCACGCTGGTGGTGGTCTTCCCCTCCCCCGCCGGGGTGGGGTTGATGGCGGTGACTAAGATCAGCTTCCCCTTCCTGGGCTTATCTTTGTAAGCGGCAGGCTCCACCTTGGCCTTATTATGGCCGTAGGGGATCAGGTCGTTTTCCGTCAGACCCAGCCGGGCGGCGATCTCCCCGATAGGCTTTCCCTTCACGCTCTGGGCGATCTCAATGTCAGTCAGCATGGTTTTCTCTCTCCTCTGTCATCACATTCTTCTCAGTTTATCCCAAAGGGCCATGGGGACGCAGGCGGGGAGCACCTTGCTGCCCACCTCCATGGCAAAGGGGATGGGGCCGCAGGTGGCCACGGCCAGATCCAGGCCGTTCATGGTGAGGCTCCAGGCCGCCACCGCCTCGGGCCGCATGGCGAAGGGGGTATGGCGGACAGCGTCGGGATTGGCGGTGTCCCGGGCCACGGCCATAAACTCCGTCTTCACCCAGTAGGGACACACCGCCGTCACCTTCACACCCCTCCCCCGCAGCTCCCAGCGCAGGGCCTGGGTATAGCGGAGCAAGAACGCCTTGGTGGCGGCGTAGAGGTTCATACCGGGAAGGGGCTGGAAGCCGGCGCAGGAGGCCACCTCCAACAAACGGCTGCCCCGCTCCAGATAGGGCAGGCACACCCNGGNCNCNTCCNCNGCGGCCCGGCAGTTCAGGGCGATCATATCGCCGGTCTCCTCCGCCGTCAGATCCTGTGCCCGGCCGAACTTGCCAAAGCCGGCGGCGCAGACCAGGGCGGCCACCTCCGGCCGCTCCTCTGCCAGCAGCGCCTCCAGCACCTCCACGCTCTCCCGGCGTTTTAAGTCCATGGCAAGCACGCGGCCCCTGCAGCCCAGCTCCCCGGCCAGGGCCTGCAGACGCTCCTCCCGGCGGGCGATGNGCCAGATCTCATNCGGGTGCAGCAGCNTGTCCAGCTGTTTGGCATAGGCCCGGCCCANACCGGAGGAGGCTCCGGTCACAATGGCGATCTTCATGGCGGTCACTCCTTTCCCAGATAGCATTTCCAATTGATGCTATTCTACCATTCTGCGGCGTCGAAAGCAAGGGAGACGCCCTTGTCCCGCCGTCAAGTTTACATAATATTAAAATCTTTCCAAAAAAGCCGCCCTCCGAAGAGAGCGGCTTTCTTATCATCCGGATATGCCGTTTATTTGTCCCGGTTAAAGATGTTGAAGATGGACTGCCACTGGTCGTCATCGTCATGGGGGCCTTCTCCCTCCCCCTCGGCCTTCTGCTCCTCCACCTTCTCGCCGGCCCGGGTGAAGGGCTTGTCCGCGGCGGCCACGGCGGCCTTGGCAGCGGCCTCGTCATAGCCGGTGGCGATAACGGTGACCTGCATCTCGTCCTCCATCTCGTCGTCGAAGGCGGCGCCGAAGATGATAAGCGCCTCGGGATGGGCGGCCTGGCGCACCAGGTCGGCAGCGGCTTCCACCTCTTCCAGGCCGATGTCGCCGGAGCCGGTGATGTTCACCAGCACGCCCCGGGCGCCGTTGATGCTCGTCTCCAGCAGGGGGCTGGAGATGGCCATCTTGGCCGCCTCTTCCGCCTTGGTCTTGCCGGCGGCCCGGCCTACGCCCATATGGGCCATGCCGGCGGCCTTCATCACGGCGGTGACGTCCGCAAAGTCCAGGTTGATAAAGCCGGTGTTTTTAATGAGGTCGGAGATGGACTGCACCGCCTGGCGCAGAACATCGTCGGCGATCTTAAAGGCGTTGTTGAAGGTGATCTTCTGGTCGGTGGCGAACTTCAGCCGCTCGTTGGGGATGATGACCAGGGAGTCCACCTTGCCCTTAAGCTCCTCGATGCCCAGCTCCGCCTGCTCCATACGGCGCTTGCCCTCGAAGTTGAAGGGCTTGGTGACCACGCCCACGGTGAGGATGCCGGCCTCCTTGGCGATGTCGGCCACAATGGGGGCCGCGCCGGTGCCGGTGCCGCCGCCCATACCGGCGGTGATGAAGACCATGTCGGTGTTCTCCAACGCCTTGGTGNTGGCGGCGCGGCTCTCCTCGGCGGACTTCCTGCCCACGTCGGGGTCGCTGCCCGCGCCCTGGCCGCCGGTGAGCTTCTCACCGATCTGTATCTTCTGGCTGGCGCTGGAAATGTTCAGCGCCTGCTTGTCGGTGTTCACGGCGATAAAATCCACGCTCTTTACGCCGGAGCTCACCATACGGTTGACAACGTTGTTGCCGCCGCCTCCCACGCCGATCACCTTGATGTTGACTACGCTCTCAGCGCCNGTATCCAATCCAAACGGCATATTAGCTCCTCCTATGTACAAAGTGAAGTACCACAGTTATCTACGGGGACGCGGGTCATTTTGTGCTCTGTTCCCCAAAGTCTTCTATATCTTGTTTTATTTTACCCTTCTTTGGCCCCGAGGTCAATAGTTCTCTTCGGATTTNCCCAAAGTTTTGGAANAATNGTGTGCCAANNANCNCCANCGCTGCCAAATAAATGGGAATTCCCATCTTCTGACCCAGCCAGGTGAGAAATACGGCGATGGCGGCGTTGCCCACCACGCCGGAGAGGAAGATCCCCGTGTGGAATTCTCCCTGAAGCCGGGCCCGGAAGCCGCCCAGACCGGAGTCCAGGGCGGCCAGAAGACCGATGCCGGCGTAGAGGGTCATGGCCGAGGAGATGGACAGGGGATAGAGGATCCCCAGCAAAAGTCCCGCCGCAAGGCCGATCAGCTCCAGCATATCAGACCCCGCCCCCTTCCTGGGTCGGCGCGGTCTCCACGCCCTTGGCGTAGCGGTACTCCACCGCGCCCTGATACTTGGGGATGGTGAGCGCTTCGCTGGCGGCGACTTGCACCTGGATGCGCCACTGGCCCAGGATATCCACCACGCCACTGCGCATGGTCAGCGCGTTATAGAGGGTGNCGGGATCCCCGATGGCAAAAATGACATAGGGGGCGGCGTAACGGCGGCCGTTCACCGTCACCACCGCGCCGGTACAGCGGATCTCGCTGGTGGCCAGAAGCCGCTCTCCGTTGAGGGAGATAGCCTCCGCCCCGGCTNAGCGCAGCTCGTTGACCACCGAGAGGAGGTCGGAGTCGTGAATGAGGNAGTTGGCCTCGTCCCCGGTGGTGTTCACCGCCGCTGAGTCGGAGAGGATGACGGACACGCCGGGGCCGGTGACCTCCACCAGTCCGGCGGTGATCTCCAGCTTCTCCAACTCAGCCCGGAGGGCCTCTCCCTCCAGGCTGCCCTCGCTGGCCTGGCGGCGATAGATGGCCAGCTCCTCCTGCACCTGGGTCAACTGCCGCTCCAGGCCCTCCACCTTGTCCAGTTCCTGGTTGTAAAGCTCCTGCAGGGTCTCCAACCTGCCCGCTGTGGCGGCGTCCTCCTGGCTGTTAAAACGGACGCTCTGAAGCTGGGAGGCCAGCAGGAAGCCCACAATGGCAAAGACCAGGGTCAGAGCCACGGTGCCGTGGCTGTTATTGCTCCTGGGCCTGTCCGCCCTCGTCCGGGACGCCGTCGGCTGTTGTTCCATCATCGGCTGCCTCCCCCCTTTCCTCCTGCTGGCCCGGAAGCCCGCGTTNNGTGAGCAGCCGGGCCTGCTCATCGCCGTAAGTCAGATCCAATGTGCCGGCCACTGCCTCTCCCCGCTGCTGGAAGGTCTCCAGCACCCGCTGGAGCTGAAAGGCCAGGCGCTTANAATCTCCGGTCATGGGCACCGCCACAGTGAGGTTGTCCCCAAAGCCGAAGTAGATGGTGTTGGTGGCGTTCAGATCCACAAAGCCGGTGACGTTTCCCACCATTCCCCGTCCCGCCAGGGCGGTGAGCAGAGCCTCCAGACTGTCCAGCTTGAACTTCTCCTCCGGCTCCACTGTCAGCCAGTCTCCCAATCCGGGGTCTGTGGGATGGATGCCGCTGACCACAGGCAGCGTGCCCTTCATCTGCTCGTCGCCCCAATCCAGCAGCTTGCCCCGGGCGTCCATGAGCCACCAGGAATCCTCCACCTGGACTACCGCCGCCGCCGTAGACTCGGTGATGCGCAGGGTCAGTCCGTCCGGGGGGCGGCGGATCACCGCCACATTCTGCACATAGGACAGCTTCCGGGTGATGTTCCCGGAGGTCTGGGGCTTGTTGATAAGCAGAAGGTTCTCCCCCAGCTCCACCCCGGAGGCGTCAATGATCTCCTGGGCAGAGTAGCGGCTGTTTCCCTCCACTGTGATCTGGTTGACCCGGAAAAAGATCACACAGCCCACGACAATGGCGGCCAGGATCACCAAAAAGGACAACAGCTTATAGAGGAAGCCAAAGCGTCCCCTTCTCCGCCGATGCCGTTTTTGTGTGTTCCTCGCCGCCATGCGCTGGCCTCCTGATGTCAAAAGGGTCTCCGGGTCATTGTGGGCTATTATAGCACCTTATGGTGAAAAAGTCGTTAAAAATTGCTTACAATATTCCTATCTTTCGTCCTCCGGCGTCTCCCTCGATATCTTTGCCCCCAGAGCACGCAGGTCGGCAGAGAGGTCGGCGTAGCCCCGGTCGATGTGCTTCAGGCCGCCCAGCAGCGTCTCTCCCTGCGCGCCCACCGCCGCCACCGCCAGGGCAGCGCCGCCCCGCAGGTCGGTGGAGCGCACCTTGGCGCCTGAGAGCCGGGGCACACCGTAGACCACCGCCACCCGGCCCNCCACCCGGATATCCGCCCCCATGCGGGAGAGCTCATCCACGTGGCGGTAGCGGCTGTCGAACATATTCTCGGAGAACACGGTGGCCCCCTCCGCCTTGCACAGCGCCGCCATGACCACCGCCTGAGCGTCAGTGGGGAAGCCGGGATAGGGCGCGGTGCGGATGGGCCGCACCGCCTTCAGCCGCCCGGGGGCGGTGATGGAGATGGCGTCGGGCGTACTCTCCACCCGGCACCCCGCCTCAGCCAGAACGGTGGTGACGGTGGACANGTGCCGCCANTCCACTCCGGTGACCTCCCCCTGGCCTCCTGCGGCGGCCACCGCCGAGAGATAGGTGGCGGCCACGATGCGNTCGGCGATGACGGTGTGCTCTCCGCCGTGGAGGGGCGCTCCGCCCCGGATGGCANTGACCGAGCTGCCGGCTCCCCGCACGTCCGCCCCCAGGGTATTGAGGAAGTTTTGCAGGTCGATGATCTCCGGCTCCCGGGCGGCGTTGGTGATGGTGGTCAGGCCCTTGGCCGCCACGGCAGAGAGCATGATGTTCTCGGTGGCCCCCACGCTGGGCAGGGACAGGGTCACGTCGCCGCCGGTGAGCTCGCCGGTACACACCAGCCGCCCGCCCTGCTCCTGGATCTCCGCCCCCAGGACACGCAGTGCGGAGAGATGCAGGTCGATGGGCCGGGGGCCCAGCTCACAGCCCCCGGGATAGCTCAGCTCCGCCCTGCCCATCCGGCCCAGAATGGGGCCCAGAAAGACTACGGAGGAGCGCATTTCCCGCATAAGGTTGTCGGGCACGTCGGCACAGGTGGGGGCGGCGGCATTCACCGTCACCGTCTCCCCCTCCCGCTTCNCCGTACANCCCAGATGCTCTNAAATGGCNAGAGTGTACGCCACATCGGTGAGCCGGGGGCAGTTATGTATCACGCACTCCCCCTGGGCCAAAAAGGTGGCGGCCAGGATGGGAAGCACGCTGTTTTTGGCTCCCTGGATATGGACGCTGCCCCGGAGAGGGCGTCCCCCCTCGATCCTCAATATGCTCATGATTTGCCCTCCCTATCGGATTTCCTTCGGGTCATCCTATGCGGGAGGGCAAATTTGGGTNAATGCTGTCTTTTAGCGCAAAAGCCCCTTCAGGGTCACGTATATCTTCTCGTTGGCGTCGGGAATGGCCATCGCGGAGAGCCTGCGGCTCATCTCCGAGCGGCGGGGCGCGTCCTCCAAAAGGGCCTTGGCCTGCTCAAAAAGCCGCTGGCCGGAGCACTCCTTCTCCGGCAGGAGGATCGCGCCTCCCGCATCGGCCAAAACCTTGGCGTTCTTGGTCTGGTGGTCGGCGGTCACATTGGGGGAGGGCACCAGCACAGAGGGCTTGGCGATGGCGGACAGCTCCGAGATGGTGGAGGCGCCCGAACGGCACAGCACCAGGTCGGCGGCGGCCATCACCAGGGGCATATCATAGATATATTCCCGCACCTCCACGCCCTTCATCCCATCCCCCGCCGCCCCTGCGGCGGAGAGGGCCTGGGTCATGGCGGCGAAGTCCCGGCCCGCCCCGTGGATGTGGCGGAAGGGGGCCTCCTGCTGCCGCTCCAGAAGGAGAAAGTCGGTCATATAGCCGTTCATCCGCTCCGCCCCCAGGCTCCCCCAGTAGGACAGAAGCAGGGGCCGGTCGTCGGTANAGCCCAGCTTCTGCCGGGCCTCCTGGCGGGNGTACTGGAAAAANTCCCCCCGGACGGGGGTGCCGNTGACCACCACCTTGGCCGGATNATCGTAATGCGCCCGGCTGTCCGCAAAGCCCACCATCACCACATCGGTGACCTTGCTCAGCGCCTTCGTGGTAAGGCCGGGCACAGCGTTGGACTCGTGGACGGCCGTGGGGATGCCGGCCTTGGCGGCCGCCTTTACCACCGGGTAGGAGGCGTAGCCTCCGGTGCCCACCACCAGGTCGGGCTTGAACGTATTCAGAATGGCCCTGGCCTGCCGGTCAGAGCGCACCATATTGACCAGGGTGCCCAGGTTGTGGCCGATGGCAGCGGGGGTGAGGGAGCGCTGGAAGTTGGTGATGGTCACCGTCTTCAGCTCCATACCCTCCTTGGGCACCAGCTGGGTCTCCATGCCCCCGTCCGCCCCCACGAAGAGGATGTTTGCCCCATCCCGCTCCCGGAACATCCGGGCCAGGGCCACGGCGGGGTTGATGTGGCCGGCGGTGCCGCCGCAGGTGAAGAGAATATTCATAGAAAGGCCCCCTATCATTGTCACGCTTTGCAAGGGACTGACCGCTTGGTCGCTTTCCCTCCGACTCAGCCCGATCTTCGGGCCGCCCTGCGGCCCTGCGCTCGGCTTCGCTCCAGTCCAAGCTCCCTCGCAGTCCCTTGCTCCGCGCTCCTAACCCTGTTTTGTGACCGGTATCTGCCGGGAGACGCTGAGAACGATCCCCATCTCCACCAGCTGTATCATCAGCGCCGTGCCGCCATAGCTGAAAAAGGGCAGGGAGATGCCGGTGGTGGGCAGGAAGTTGGTGACCACCGAGATATTGAGAAATACCTGGACGGCCAGCAGGGTGGTGATGCCCACCGCCAGCAGAGAGCCGAACCGGTCTCTTGCGTGGAGGGCGATCCAATAGCCCCGCAGGATAAGCATGACGAACAGGGCCAGAATGAGTCCCGCTCCGATCAGGCCCAGCTCCTCGCAGACGATGGAGAAGATGAAGTCGTTTTCCGGCTCGGGGAGGAAGAGCTGCTTCTGGCGGCTTTGGCCGAAGCCCACGCCGAACAGGCCGCCGGAGCCGATAGCATAGAGGGACTGAATGATCTGGAAGCCGCCGTCCCTGGGATAGGCCCAGGGATCCTGCCACACCAGGATACGGGTGGATTGGTAGCCGGTCATGGACAGGGCCAGGATGCCCGCCACGCCGGCGATGCCCACGCCAAACCAGCGCAGCTTCACCCCGCCGGCAAACAGGATGGCGGCGGCGGGCACCANCACCAGGATCGTACCTGACATGTGGGGCTCCAGACGCATGAGGATCATAATGGCCAGCAGGATCAGGCCGTAGGGAACCAGCTCCATAAAGCCGATGTCGTCCAGCCACTTGAGGATGACCCCGGAATATGTCCGGCGGTTATACTCCCGCTTTTTCTCGCTTTGCCGTTTGCTCATCCGGGCGGCAAAATAGAGGGTGACGCCCAGCTTTGCCACCTCAGAGGGCTGGAAGGAGCCGATACCCGGCACCCTGAGCCACCGTTTGACTCCATCGGCCCGATTGGTGTGGAAGCCGGGGATCAGCACCAGCACCAGCAGGAAAAAGGCCAGCCCAAGCGCAAAAATAGACATCCAGCGAAACTGCTGGTAGTTGATCTTGGAGGTGACGTACATGGCCACCAGGCCCGCCACGGCAAAAATGGCCTGCCGGGCAAAGTAGTAGGTGGCGGCGCGATCCTCGTTGATCGCGGTGGCGTAGGAGGCGGAGAAGACCATGATAACGCCGATGACGGTGAGCAGCACCGCCAGCATCAAAAAGGGCAGATCCAATGGGCCCCGGGCCAGCTGCTGTTCCATTGTCAGATCCCGTTTTGCCATGACCGCACCACCTCACGTTATCGCAAAATCCGCTTCCCCGCTCCCTTTGCCTCTTAGATCTGATACCGCCCCATTACGCCCAGATAGGCGAGGAGGCAAAACAGGATGGATACGGCGGAGAAGACCGCCACCACCTTCCGCTCCTTCCACCCGCACATCTCAAAGTGGTGATGGAGAGGAGCCATCTTAAAAATACGCTTTCCGTGGGTCAGCTTGAAATAGGTGACCTGGATGATGTCGGAGAGGGTCTCGGCAATATAGACGATCCCCACCAGCACCAGCACCAGGGGCATATCCGTGGCAAAGGCCAGGCCGCACACCGCGCCCCCCAGGAACAGGGAGCCGGTATCCCCCATAAAGACCTGGGCGGGATAGTGGTTATAGAGCAAAAAGCCCAGCAGGCCGCCCAGCAGGGCGGCGGCGAAGACCGTCAGCTCTCCCTTGTTCCACTGGGCGGTCATCACGACGAAAAACGCCGCCACCGGGATCGTCACCGAGGAGGACAGGCCGTCCAGCCCGTCGGTAATGTTCACCGCGTTCACCGTGCCCACCATAACAAAGGCGGCGAAGACCATGTACACCGGCCAGGGCAGGGGGACGGAGACATTGACAAAGGGGATATAGAGGTTGGGATCCAGATAGTTCTCGTTTCGCAGCAGCACCGTCATCAAAATGGCGGCGGCCAGCTGCAGAAGGAACTTCCACCCGGCGGTAAGGCCGGTGTTCTCGTGGTGGACTACCTTCATATAGTCGTCAATGAATCCGATGGCGCCGAAAATAAGGGCGAAGCCGAAAACATAGAGCCCGCCGAAGTCGCCGTTCTGGATGTGGCCCTGGAAGCTGAAGCCGGCCACCACCACGCCGATGGCGATGATAAACATAAGCCCGCCCATGGTGGGGGTGCCCTGCTTGGCCATGTGCCAGCTGGGGCCGATCTCCTTGATGGACTGGCCCGCCTTCAGCGCCCGCAGAACGGGGATCAGCAGCCGCCCCAGAAAGGCGGTGAGGACGAAGCTCACCCCAATCACCAGCAGGATATCCGCGTTGATATTACCCATTTTTAGACCTCCAGCGCTTTTCTCTCGGGAACACTTCCTCCCGCCTCACGCAAGCGGGTATTGTATCACATGGGGAGGATTTTGGCAACCGTCAGGAAAAATATGCGGCCACCAGCTCCCGTTCATCCATGTGCCGTTTCTCACCCTTGACCTCCTGATAGGTCTCATGGCCCTTCCCCGCCAGCAGGAGCACATCCCCCTCCCGGAGCTGCTCCAGGGCCAGGCGGATGGCGGTGGGACGGTCAGGCTCCACCAGGATAGAGGCCTCATCCGCCTCCATTCCCGCCAGGATATCGTCGATGATTGCCTCCGGCGCCTCCGTTCTGGGATTGTCGGAGGTGACCACGCACAGATCGCTGCGCCCCTGGGCGATGGAGCCCATGATGGGCCGCTTGCCCCGATCCCGGTCGCCGCCGCAGCCAAACAGGCAGATGAGCCGCCCCCCGGTAAAGCCCCGAAGAGCCGTCAGGGCGTTTTCCAGGGCGTCGGGAGTGTGGGCATAGTCGATGATGACCGTGCCGGGGCCGGGGGTGGGAACCACCTCCATGCGCCCCTTGACCCCCTGGGCGCGGGCCAGGATCCCCGCCGCCGCAGGCAAGGAGATCCCCAGCGCCCGGGCGCAGCCCAGAACGCACAGGGCGTTATACACCGTAAAGCCGCCGGGGATATTGACCCGCACAGCTGTCTCCTCTCCGCCAGCCACCGCTTGAAACTCCACCCGGTCGGGATGGAGGGCCGCATTTTTGGCCCAAAGACCGGCGGCGGAGCCGCTGGCGGAGTAGGTGAGAAGGGTGCCGGAAATTTGGTTTACATAATATTCTCCCGCCGGATCGTCTGTGTTGATGACCGCGGCCCGGCTCTGGGCAAAGAGACGGCCCTTGGCCTGGCGGTACGCCTCCATGGTCTTGTGAAAGTCCAAATGATCCTGGGTCAGGTTGGTGAAGGCCCCCACAGAAAAGGTGAGCCCATCCACCCGGTGGAGGCACAGGGCATGGGAGGAGACCTCCATCACCACGTGAGTACAGCCCCCGTCCGCCATTTGGCGCAGCCACTGTTGGGTCTCNTAGCTCTCCTGCGTGGGGCNCTGGGCGGGGTACAGCCTCTCCCCTATCCGGTTGCCATTAGTGCCCAAAAGCCCCACCTTGGTTCCCAGGGTCTCCCCCAAAACGCTCCACAGCAGAGTGGTGACGGTGGTCTTTCCGTTGGTGCCGGTGACTCCCACCAGCTCCAGCTCCGACCCCGGATGGCCGAACCAATTGGCGGACATGGCGGCCAGGGCGGCCCGCGCGTCGGGGACGCGGATCCCCGGGCCCTCCTCACAGACCACGGCGGCGGCCCCCTGGGCCCGAGCCTGGGACATATATCTGTGTCCGTCTGTCTTGTACCCATGCAAGGCCACGAATACCTCGCCGGGCTTTATCGTTCTGGTGTCGTAAGAAATGCCCTTTACTTCCACGTCCCGGGGCAGGGGGCCTATACAGCCCGTGCCCTCCAGCAGCCGGTGCAGGCGCATACGAACACCTCTTTATTTTATTGATGGGGCTGTCACGCTATGCAAAGGGCTGACCGCTCGGTCGCTTTGCCCGCAAGGGGTACGCTCCATCCGACTCGGGCTGGTCTGCGGGCCGCTTCGTAGCCCTGCGCTCGCCCTCGCTCCAGTCCAAGCTCCCTCGCAGCCCCTTGCTCCGCGCTTCCCTTTAATCCACCATCGTATTATCCGAGAACCGGCATTCCACCACGGTGCCCCGCTCCACGGAGNTGCCAACGTTAATGGACTGCCCCGCTACCCGGGCCTCCTTGGACATATAGTTGCTGTTGCNGCCCACCTTCAGGTACAGGCCGCTCCTGGCCANGGTCTCCTGGGCGTGGCTGGCGCTCTGGCCCCGGACGTCGGGAACGGTGACCAGGTCGGCCGGCTTCTCCTCCCCCAAATAGAGCACGATCTCGCTGCCGCTGGGGATGTTGGCGCCGCCCACAGGGATCTGGGCAGTGACGGTCTCCCCCTCGCCCACCGTACGCACGCCGAAGCCCGCGCCGGTGGCGGCCTCCTGGCCTACCTGGGCGGTCTGGCCCACCAGATTGGGCACCGTCACGTCGATCATGGCCTTTTCCGAATCGGAGTAATGCCGCTCCACGCCCATATGGGCCAGGATATCCTCCATCAGCTCGCCGGCCATCATAGCGGCCATATTGCCGCCGGAGATGTAGTAGTCCCGGGAGGTCAGGTTGCTCCCCGGCGAGACCGGCTTGGGGGCGTTGTAAGCCAGCAGGAACACGATCTGGGGGTCGTCGGCGGGGGCAAAGCCCAGGAAGGAGACGATGGTGTAGTCCTCGCCCCGGGAGATGATGAGATCCTCTCCGGCTTTGACGGTCTCAGAGGAGCCGGTCTTGCCGCCGATGCGGTAGCCGGGGACGTAGGCCCGTTTGCCGGTTCCGCCGTCCACCACGCCCTCCAGAATGGTGCGGCAGCGCGCCGAGGTCTCCTCGCTGATGACCTGCCGCACCTCGGTGGGCTCGTTTTTCTTGATGATGTTCCCGTCCGGGTCGGTGATGGACTCCATCACATAGGGCTCCATCAGGTGACCGCCGTTGATGACGGCGGAGGCTGCCGTGATGAGCTGGAGGGGGGTGACCTGGAACCGCTGGCCGAAGGAGGCGGTGGCCAGGTAGGCGTTCTGCTTGGTACTGGGGGCGGTAAAGGTCTGCCTCGACCAGATCAGGCTGGCGCTCACCGGATTGATGGAGGACTCGCCCTGTATATCCACCCCGGTGGCCTCCAGAAAGCCGAAATCCTCCAGATAGTCGTAAAACTTCTCCGCCCCCAGGGCCTGGCCGATCATCATGAAGGCGGGGTTGCAGGAGTTTGCCACCGCCGTGGCCAGATCCTGGCTGCCGTGGCCCGGCTCCTTTTTGGAACAGCCGATCTTGTCGTCGCCCACCATGTAGTAGCCGGGGCAATAGAAGGTGGTGCTCTCGTTGACAACGCCCTCCTCCAGGGCCGCCGCCAGCACCATGGACTTGAAGGTGGAGCCGGGCTCGTAGGTGTCGTTGATGGCCCTGTTGCGCCACTGGCGCAGCTGCATCTGCTTCAGGGCCTCCATATAGGCCTCCTCATTGGCGGCGGGGTCGTTCTGCACCGACTCCAGGTACTGGCTCAGCACCGGATCNACCACTCCCCATGGGTCGTTGAGGTTGTAGCCGGGCGAGGTGGCCCAGGCCTTGATGGCCCCCGTGTTGGGATCCATGGCGATGACANAGCCGCCGTCNNNCACCTCGAACATCTCAATGCCCTTTTCCAGGATACGCTCGCAGTAGAGCTGGATGGTGGCGTCCAGAGTCAGGTTCAGGTCGTTGCCGTCGGTGGCGTNGTAATAGTCCTGGAAGGAGTATTTCATCTCCCGGCCCCGGCCGTTTTTGGCGGTGACCACCCGGCCGGTGCGGCCTGCCAGGTCGTCCTCGTAAAGGGCCTCCATGCCGTAGGCGCCCTTGTTGTCGTTTTTCCAGTTCACCCAACCGATGACCTGGGCGGCCAGAGAACCGTAAGTATAATACCGTTTGCTGGTGGGGTTGAGCACCAGGCTGTTGGACAGGTGCTGATCCCGAATAAACTGGCGCAGGGCCTCCTCGGTCTCGCTCTCCACCCGGTTGGCCAGCACCTCGTAGTAGCTGCCCGTCTTCTCGATGCTCTTTTGTATCTTTTCCGCGTCTCCCCCCAAAATTTCCGCCAGGCCCTGGGCCACCGCCGCCGCCTCGGGCCGGGGATAGTAGCCGTCCTTCCCCGTGCGGATGGAGCCGTCCGCGCTGACATAGGCGGCGTCCCAGTTCTCCTGCACCTTTACAAAATCGTTGGGGGAGAAGATCACGTCGTACACCGTGGCGGAGCGGGCCAGTACCTTGCCGTTGGCGTCCTTGATCTTGCCCCGGTTGGCGGAGACGGCGTTGTCCATGGTCTGCTGCTGGATGGCCCGCTCCTGAAAATCCTGGTGGTTCCTGATCTGGATATCATAGAGCCGGAAAAACAGCGGCGCGAAGGTCAGCACACCAAAAATCGCCATCAGCACCAGAGTGCGGATGAGGATGGTGCGGTTGGCCTTTCGGTCTGGGACGGGGCGGCTGCCCTCCTCCCTGCGCTCCTGGCGGCGATCCATGCGGTTTCTCCCCTTTCATCACAGGAGGGCGTAAGAAAGACTTTTCTTACGCCCTCACCTCTCGGGCCCAAAGGGGCCCCTTTTCTCTTTCTGTGCCTTCTCGACCCAATCTATGGTTCCCGGCTCAAAAATATGCCAGAAGATTGCCCAGCGTCTCCCGGACAGTCTCCAAAAGTCCGCTCTCCGTCTCCTGTTCCTGCTCGTAGACCACCACGCTGTCAGGCTCGGTCATGTCCACGTAGACCATCTGGCCCAGCTGGGGCCGGCTCATAGAGCCGTCGGCAGTGACCGCATTTTCAATGGCGCCTACGTCGTAGGCCAGCTCATAGCGGGCCCGCAGCACGGCCTCCTCGCTCTGGAGGCGGCTCATCTCGCTGTTCAGGGACACCACCTCGCTGGACACCGTGGCCAGCTGGACGTAGCTCATCAGAATGAACACCGCCAGCGCCGCCACCGCGGCAAAGCCCGCCACGGCGAAAAGGGAGACCTTTCCCGCCTGGCGCACCTGCACCTTGGGCCGGGCAAGCTCCTGATGGCGGGGCCGTACCTGAGGCTGGGGGCGGAGGACTTCCTCCCCGTCCAGNACTCTGGCGGCGGAGCCGTCATAGGCGGAATATGTAAGATTGCGATAGGGGTCGTAGCTGCCCCGTCTGACGGCACTTGCCATGGTATTCTCCTCTCCGCTGACCGCTTGCGGATCTTTTGTATNTCTCTTACAGCTTCTNGGCGATGCNCAGCTTGGCGCTGCGGGAGCGGGGGTTTTCCTCCAGCTCCTTCTCCCCGGGAAGAATGGGTTTTTTGTTGATGAACNTCNAGCTGGGCTTTTTGCCGCACACACACACCGGGAAATCCGGGGGGCAGGTACAGCCCTTGACGAACCCGGCGTAGCCGGTTTTCACGATCCTGTCCTCCAGGGAGTGAAAGGTGATAACGCACAGTCTTCCGCCCGGCGCCAGCAGGGGCACCGCCTGCTCAATGACCCGCTGCGCCGCGGTAAGCTCATCGTTGACGGCGATACGGATGGCCTGGAAGGTGCGCTTGGCGGGGTGCTGCTTCTCCCGCAGGGCCTNGGCCGGGAGGGCGGCGCGGATCACCTCCACCAGTTGGAAGGTGGTCTCGATGGGCGCTTGTCCCCTTGCCCGGACGACGGCTCCCGCAATGGCGGGGGCATACCGCTCCTCTCCATACTGCCAGAGGATGCGCCGCAGCTCCTCCTGGGGCCACTCATTTACCACCGTCCGGGCGGTAAGGGGTTCCCTCTGATCCATCCGCATATCCAGCGGGGCGTCATGCATATAGGAAAAACCTCGTGCCGGGTCGTCCAGCTGAGGGGAGGACACGCCAAAGTCGAACAGCATCCCGTCGGCGGCGGGGGCGCCCGCCTCTGCGAGCAGCCGGGTCAGGTCGGTGAAGTTGCCGTGGATGAGAGTCACCGCGTCCATCCAGGGGGAGAGCTTCTCCCTGGCGTGTTCAATGGCGGCGATATCCCGGTCGATGCAGTAGAGATGGCCGGTGGTGAGCCGTTTGGCGATCTCACTGGAGTGGCCCGCCCGGCCCAGGGTGCCGTCCACATAGATGCCGTCGGGCTTGATGTTCAGGCCCTGAATGCACTCGTCCAGCAGCACCGGCTTATGAGAAAATTCCTCCATCAGAAGCCCAGTGCCTCCATACAGGCGGACATCTTCTCCGGGGTCATCTCTTCCTCCTCCTGGGCATTCCAGGTCTCGGCGGCCCAGATCTCCGCCCGGTCGCTGACGCCGATGATGACCACGTCCTTGTCCAGCTTGGCGTACTTGCGCAGCTTGGGGGGAACCACGATGCGCCCCTGGCTGTCCAGCTCGCACTTGGCGGCGTTGGCAAAGAGGGTGCGCATGGACTTGGACACGCTCATAGGCAGGGAGGCGAACTTCTCGGTGAAGCGGTTCCAGGTCTCCTGGGGATAGATGGCAAGACAGGCGTCCACCCCCATGGCCAGGTGAAAAGACACGCCCAGCTCCTCCCGGAGCTTGGCAGGGATGAAGAGCCGACCCTTGGCGTCGATGGAATGTTCATAAGTACCGGTCATGCTCTCACCCCCCACTTCAATGTCTTTTTATGGTTTTTTGCTCCATTTCGCTCCACTGTGCTTTTAGTATAAAGGGTCTGTAACAAAATTGCAATACTTCTTTTGAATTTTTTTCCGGGGATTTTTCATTTTTTTCAGGTCAATTTCCTCTTTTTTCGTATGGAAGCGGGATTTCTGTTTTTCTTTGTAACTATTTTTCGGCGCAAAACCACAGCTTCTTGATGTCCCCTCCGTTTTTTGCCCCATATCTTGTGTTTCGACAAAATCCCCGCCGCCGGCAATGCGCTTTTTTCACAAAATTTCCCCCGCCCCCTCCGGGGTCGGAGCAGAGGAAAACGCCCGGCCTGGCAGGGCCAAAGTGGGCCTTGCCAGACCGGGCGTTCTGGGGTAGAATAGTTGCAGTTATATTAAGGTTTCCACCCGGAGGAGGAGATCCCCTGTGAACACGAAAAAGCGATGGCTTGCCGCCCTGTGGGGCCTGGCTCTGACCTGTGCCCTGGCCCTTCCCGCCGGAGCGGCGGAGAACCCCGGCGCCTTCAACCTGGCCGCCGCCGNCGACCGGCATACCCTGGCCCTCAAAACCGACGGCTCCCTCTGGGCCTGGGGCGGCGGCAGCATGGGTCAGCTGGGGGACGGCGGCAGCGNCGACCGCGNNGCCCCGGTAAAGGTCANGGACTTCGTCACCAGCATGGCCGCCGGAGGCANTCACTCCCTGGCGGTGCAGGCCGACGGTTCCCTCTGGGCCTGGGGCAACAACGCCTCCGGCCAACTGGGTCTGGGGACGCAGGACAACGCCGTCCACGCCACCCCCGCCAAGGTCATGGACGGGGTGTCCGCCGTATATGCCGGGGCCTCCCACTCCCTGGCCATCAAGACTGACGGCTCCCTCTGGGCCTGGGGCGCCAACCGCAGCGGACAGCTGGGGATCGGCTCCGCCCAGGATCAGACCACTCCGGTGAAGGTCATGGACGCCGTCACTGCCGTGGCCGCCGGCGAGGCCCATACCCTGGCCCTCAAGGCCGACGGCTCCCTCTGGGCCTGGGGCGCCAACCTGGCCGGCCNGCTGGGCGCCGACNNGCCGGGNGGCGACCCCATGGCCGACTGNCTCACCCCCATTCAGGTAATGCGCGACGTCTCCGCCGTCAGCGCCAGCCNGGCCTACTCCCTGGCCATCAAGACCGACGGTTCTCTCTGGGCCTGGGGCGACAACCAGTATGGACAGCTGGGCAACGGCGGCACCGGTAACATGGCCGTCATGCAGCCCGGCGCCGGCTCCACCTTCTGCCAGACCACCCCCATCCAGATCCTCTCCGAGGTCAGTGCGGTGAGCACCGGCNGCTCCTCCCGGGCCTGCNACGTTCTCGCCCTCAAGACGGACGGCTCCCTCTGGGGCTGGGGCAGCAACGTTTACGGCCAGCTCGCCCCAGCCACCATGCAGAAGCTCGCCCTCCCCGTCAGGCTGGATGGCGACATCCAGCAGATCCAGGCCGGGGGCGAGCACTCCCTGGCCATCCGGGCAGGTTCTCTGCTCACCTGGGGCAGCAATTCCAGCGGTCAGCTGGGCAACGGAACCTTCCAGAGCGTCTCGGCCCCGGTCTCCGTTCCGGATCCCTCCACCGGCGAGCCCTCTCCCTCCCAGACCCCCTCCACAGAGGAGGTCTATCCCCAGCCCGTCACCGCCTATGCCCGCACTCAGGAGGTGGATTTGGACGGCGCTCCCGTCGTCCTTCAGGCTTACGCCCTGAAGGACGGAAAGGGCTATGAGACCAACTACGTCAAGCTCCGGGACGCGGCCTTCCTCCTCAACGGCTCCCCCGCCCAGTTTCAGGTGAGCTGGAGCGCCTCCGTCACCTCTATCCTCACAGGCTTCGCCTATTCTTCCAACGGCTCCGAGATGCACACCCCCTTCTCCGGCGACCGGCAGGGCCGCCAGGGAACTCCCACCGTCATTGTCAACGGCCGGGAAGTCCCCCTCTCCGCCATTCTCCTCACAGATGACAAGGGCGGCGGCTACACCTATTTCAAGCTTCGGGACTTGGGCCAGGCCCTGGGCTTCAACGTGGGCTGGAACAGGGATACCGGCCGGGTCTACATCGAGACCGGTACGCCCTACGCCGGTTGAAGCGCATCGATATGCTCACGCCTGAATAGGCGCAAAAAACGGCTGGTGGGAAATCCCACCAGCCGTTTTCTTTTCCTCTTTTACTCCTCCGCCTCAGCGTCAAAGATCTCCCGCTGGGGCTGCTCGCCCTGGCCGCCCTGGGGGACGCCCTCCGCGCTGGCCGCGGCGGCCCGGAACCGGGAGCGGGCCTTTTTGATCTCGTCAAACGCCTCTCCCACCGCCTCTTCCGTGCGGCGCATGGCGTCCTCGCAGTAAGTGTTGGCCGCCTGGCGCAGCTCTCTGCTGTACCGCTTGGCCTGGGCCACCAGCTCCTCGCCCTGGCGCTTGGCCTTGGCCATCAGCTCGTCCTCCGCCAACATCTGCTTGGCCTTCTCCTCGGCCTGCTTCAGGATCAGCTCTCCCTCCCGCTTGGCGGAGGCGATATACTCGTCCCGGGCGCTGCGCAGCTTCTTGGCCTCGGCCAGCTCCATGGGGAACTGGCCCCGGATCTCGTCGATGAGATCCAACGCCTTGTCCCGCTCCACCATACACTNATCCGAGGCCAGCGGCACGTTCTTCGCCTCNTCGATCATCTCAAAGAGCATGTCCAACAGTTCGTCAACTTCAGTGGCCATTTATAGCTTCCTCCCGCTTTTCANTGTTTCGTTCACATCCCCGATGATCTCACGGGGGACAAAATCGCTCAGGTCAGCTCCGTAATAGGCCATCTCCTTGACCACGCTGGAACTGATATAGGTATACTTGGTGCTGGAGGGCAGGAACATGGTGTCCAGCCGGGGGTTCAGCTTCCGGTTGATCAGCGCCATCTGAAGCTCCTTCTCATAGTCGGACACCGCCCGAAGGCCCTTGATCAGCGTACAGGCCTTTTTCTGCCGGGCGTATTCGGAAATCATAAGCGTGGACTGATCCACCTCCACGTTGGGCAGCTTAGTCACCACCCGGCGGATCAGCTCTACCCGCTCGTCGGGGGTAAACAGGCCCGTCGTCATCTTCTCGGAATTCACCATCACACAGACGATGAGCTTGTCAAAGCAGCTGGCGGCCCGCTTGATCACGTTTAGATGCCCCAAGGTGATGGGGTCAAAGCTGCCGGGGTAAATGGCGGTCTTCATGGCAACACATCCTTGGCTGCGGCCCTCACGGCTGGGCGCGGCGGTGGTAAAGGGTCAGCTTGATCTTGCCGTAACGGTACTCCCGGCCCATCTCATAGGGCGCGGGGAGCTGGGGCAGGAGCCGGTCTGCGGCACTTTCACAGACAATTATACCATTTTCCGCCATAATGTCAATCTCGGCGATCTTTGCCAGGGCCCTGTCCAGCAGATCGGAGGCATAGGGCGGATCCAAAAAGCACAGGGCGAACTTCTCCCGGCAGGAGGTGAGGAAGGCCACGGAGTCCCCCTGGTGAACGCGGCTTTGATTTTCAAAGCCGGTAAGCGCCACGTTTTCCCGGACGACCTTCACCGCCTCCCGGCCGCTGTCCACGAAGACGCACCTCTCCGCCCCGCGGCTCAGGGCCTCGATGCCCAGCTGGCCGGTGCCTGCAAAGAGATCCAGCACCCGGCGGCCCTCCACGTCGAACTGGATGATATTGAAGATAGACTCCTTGACCTTGTCGGTGGTGGGCCGGGTATCCATACCAGGCAGCTCCTTCAGCTTCCGCCCCCGGGCCGAGCCTGTGATAACACGCATTTCCATCCGTCCTTTCCAGTGTGGTTTCCGGGGCCTTCACCCCTCCGTTTTCTCCTTGCCCCGGCGGTCGAACCAGTCGTAGACCGCCTTCCCGGCGGCCTTTCCCACCACTTCCTCCAGCTCCGCCAGAGAGGAATTTTTTATATTCTTTACGCTTTTGAAGTGTTTTAGCAGCTCGTTGCGCCGCTTCTGCCCGATACCGGGGATCTTGTCCAGCTCCGAGCCCTTCACCCGCTGGGACTGCTGCTGGCGGTGGAACTCGATGGCGAAACGGTGGGTCTCCTCCTGGATCTGTCCCACCAGGGCGANGACCGCCGGGTAGCGCTGGATACCGATCTCTCTGCCCTCCGGGGTCATCAGCGCCCGGGTGCGGTGGCGGTCGTCCTTCACCATGCCGAAGATGGGAATAGATAGCCCCAGCGCCCGCTCCACTCCCAGAGCCACCCGGGCGTGCTCGGCGCCGCCGTCGATGAAGAGGACGTCGGGCAGCTGGCCAAACTTTTCGTCCCCCTCCAGATACCGCTTGAACCTTCTGGTGAGCACCTGCTCCATGGAGGCGTAGTCGTCGGGCCCGTCCATATCCTTGAGCTTGAAGCGGCGGTAGTCCCGCTTCAGGGGCCTGCCGTCCACATAGACCACCATGGAGGCCACGATGTCGTCGGCGCCCTGGTTGGAGATATCATAACTCTCAATGCGCCGGGGCGGCTCCATGTCCAGCACCCTCCCCAGCAGCTCCAGGGTCTTGGACTGCCGCTCCTGACGGGAGGTGGAGCGCTCCACCTCCTCCACGGCGTTCTTGTTTGCCAGCTTGATGAGATCCATCTTTGCCCCCCGCTGGGGCGTGACCAGCTCCACCCGGTGTCCGCAGCCCTCAGAGAGCAGGCGGGTCAGCGCCACCTCATCCTCCAGCTCCCGGGGGAGGAGGATCTGTTTGGGCAGCCGGCTTCGGTTGACATAATATTGCCGCACCAGAGTGGACAGGATCTCGCCCTCGTCCTCCTCCATGGGGGTCTCCATCAAGTCCCAGTCCTTGGCGGCCAGGTCGCCCTCCACATAGTGGAGCACCACAAAACAGCTTTTGGCGGCGCCCCGGTGGTAACCCACCNCGTCGGTATCGGCCAGGGAGCCGGCCACCACCTTCTGCCGTTTACCCAGCAGCTCGATGGCCCGGATGCGGTCGCGCAGCTCGGCGGCTCTCTCAAAGCGCATCTCCTCCGCCGCCAGCGCCATNTCGGCAGTGAGATCGGCGGTGACCTCCTTGAACCNGCCCTCCAGCAGGCGAATGGCCTGCTCCATGACCTCCTGGTGCCGCTCCCGGCTCATCTCCGGCCGGCAGTAACCGTGGCACAAGTCCATGTGGTAGTTCAGGCAGGGCCGCTCCTTGCCTACGTCCCGGGGAAATTTCTTGTTGCAGGAGGGCAGCTTCAGGGCGGCGCGCAGGGCCTCCAGAATATCCCAGGTGGCGCTNCGGCTGCCGTANGGGCCAAAGTAGCNGCATCCGTCCTNCGCCACCTTATTGGTCAGGGAAAACCGCGGATAGTCGGCGTTCACNTCCAGGCGNATNTAGNGGTAGCCCNTGTCATNCTTGAGCAGGATGTTGTAGTGGGGCTGGTGCCGCTTGATGAGGGAGTTTTCCAGCACCAGGGCCTCGAACTCGCTGTCGGCCACGATGACGTCGAAGTGGTCGATGGAGTGTACCATGGCCCGGGTCTTCTCGGTATGGGAGGCCAGGTTGGCAAAGTATTGGGAGACCCGGTTCTTCAGCGCCNTGGCCTTGCCCACATAGATGACCTCGTTCTTGGCGTCCTGCATGATGTACACGCCCGGCTTCAGCGGCAGGGCGTGGGCTTTCTCCTTCAGTTCGTCAAAGGTCACACTCTCACCTCCCACTGAGACCGGCAGCTGCCCGGNTCTCTCAAGTNTCCGGGCCTAACTTTCCTTCCTTCCAGTGCCTGCGGCACAGGCCGATATACTTGTCGTTGGCCCCCAGCCCCACCTGTTCCCCCTCCTTGAGCACCTTGCCGGTCTCGTCGAAGCGGGCGTTGCAGATGGCCTTTCGGCCGCACCAGCAGATGGTCTTGACCTCCTCGATGATGTCCGCCCAGGCCAGCAGCGCCTCAGAGCCGGGGAAGAGATCCCCCTTGAAGTCGGCCCGCAGGCCGTAACAGATGACGGGTACGCCCAGGTCGTCCACCACGTCGGTGAGGAATTTGACCTCCTCCCGGGTGAGAAACTGGGCCTCGTCCACGATGATGCACTGCCAGTCCCTGATCTCCGAAGGGGGCATGGCGCGCAGCTCATCAAACCAGATGCAGGGGTAGTTGAGCCCGATGCGGGAATTGACGATGGCCTTCCCCTCCCGCTGGTCGATATCGGGCTTGACCATCAGCGCCTTCTGGCCCCGCTCCTCATAATTGTAGCGCACCATCAGGGCGTTGGCCGACTTGGAGGAGCCCATGACCCCGTACCGGAAATAGAGCTTTGCCATATGTCATTCCACCTTTTCTTTGTTGGTGTTTATCGGATGTGTTCCTCTACGATGTNGGAAAACGGAGCGAAGGCGCTGGGAAGGGCGTACGTCCCCTGAAGAGCCGCCCTGTCCGCCCACACCCAGCCCTCCGGGAGCCGGGCGCTCTCCACCGCCACCGTGTAGGCGCTCATGCGCCACTCGATATGGGTGAAGATGTGCTTCCCCTGGGCGGCAAAGCTCGCCTTGCCCGCCACAGGGCAGGGCCAGGGGGCGGGCTCGCTGGGATACTCCCACAGCCCCGCCAGCAGTCCCTTCTCTCCCCGGCGGCGAAGCGCCACCTTGCCGTCCAAAAGTATTATGTAAACTACCCGTTNCTCCACCCGCCGCGCCCGCTTGGGAGCCTTGACAGGCAGCTGCTGCTCCGTACCCTCCCGGCGGGCGGCGCAGAAGCCGGCGGCCGGACATTTTTCGCACAGGGGTGCGCCGTTGGGCAGACACACCGTCGCCCCCAATTCCATAAGTGCCTGGTTGAAGTCTCCGGGGGCGCGGGTGGGCATGATCTCCCGAAGGGCCTGGGTGAATACCGCCTTGGTCTGGGGGCGGGTCACCTCCCGCCGGTCGGCGGTAAGGCGGGAGACCACCCGCAGCACATTGCCGTCCACCGCGGGGACGGGAAGGCCGAAGGCGATGGAGGCAATGGCGCCGGCGGTATAGTCCCCCACGCCGGGAAGGGCGCGGATCTCCTCATAGCTGCCGGGAAATGTCCCGCCGAACTCCTCCATCACCTGCCGGGCGGCTTTTTGCAGGTTTCGGGCCCGGCTGTAATAGCCCAGGCCCTGCCATAGCTTCATCAATTGCTCCTCCGGACACTCCGCCAGCGCTTTCACCGTGGGCAGCGCCTCCAGAAACCGTGCGTAATAGCCCAGCACCGCCGCCACCCGGGTCTGCTGGAGCATGATCTCCGAGACCCAGACGTGGTACGGGGTGGGATCGCTGCGCCAAGGCAGGGTGCGGGCGTTGTCCTTATACCAGCTCAGAAGGGGGATGGGCAGCTCTTCCAGTTCCTTCATGGCGCCTCCCCCCTTCCCGGCATAGTCTTGTACCATTATACTGGGTATCGGGGAAAATTTCAATCATCTTCCTTGCAAAGGCCCGCTTCTATGTTATAATAAAGCTACTGACCCATCAATCAAGGAGGGATCGCCATGAATGTATTTATCAGCGCCGACATCNNGGGCACCTGCGGCATCACCAACTGGGCGGAGACCGAGCGCTCCACCCCCCGGGACTATGTCCCCTTCCAGAAACAGATGACCCGGGAAGTCCGGGCCGCCTGCGACGGAGTGCTCTCCGCTGAAAAGGACAGCAAGATCTTCGTCAAGGACGCCCATGACTCCGCCCGGAACCTGGATCCCGCCGCGCTGCCCGAGTGCGTCCACATCATGCGGGGCTGGTCCGGAGACCCCCTCAGTATGATGAGCGGGCTGGACGCCGGGGACTTCGGTGCGGTGCTCTTCACCGGCTACCACGCCTGGGCCGCCTGCGGCGGCAATCCCCTGAGCCACACCATGAACCTGCGCAACGAGTACGTCACCCTCAACGGAGTGCGCATGAGCGAGTTCATGATGAACGCCTACACCGCCGGCTACTACGGAGTTCCCGTGGTGTTCCTCTCCGGGGACAAGTCCCTGTGCGACTTCGCCCAGGAGTTCATCCCCGGCATCACCACCGTGGCCGTCAACGAGGGCCGGGGCGGCGCCACCGTGTCCATGCACCCCGACGTAGCCGTGAAGGAGATCAAGGAGGGGGCCAAGCGGGCCATCAANANCGCCAAGCACTGTCTGGTGCCCATGCCCGACTTCTTTGAAATGACCGTCCGCTTCCGGGAGCACCCCACCGCCTATTCCAAGAGCTTCTATCCCGGCGCCGTTCTGGAGGATGAGAAAAACGTCTGCTTCTCCTCCGACGACTGGTTTGAGATGCTCCGCTTCTGCCACTTCGTCCTCAGCGATTGAGGGGAGCGGCCATGGAGAATACGGAACCCCGTCTGGCCGTCCTTATCGACGCGGACAACGCCCCCCGCACCGCCCTGAGCCAGATCATGGCGGAGTGTGTCAAATACGGCACCCCCACCGTCAAGCGCATCTACGGGGACTGGACCATGGACAACATGGGCTCCTGGAAGCCCCTGCTGCTGGAAAACGCCCTCATCCCCATCCAGCAGTACAGCTATACCACCGGGAAGAACTCCACCGACTCGGCCATGATCATCGACGCCATGGACATCCTCTACTCCAACCAAGTGGACGGCTTTGTCCTGGTCACCAGCGACTCCGACTTCACCCGGCTGGCCCTGCGCCTGCGGGAGGCGGGGCTGAAGGTCTACGGCATCGGGGAGAGAAAGACCCCCACCCCCTTCATCGTGGCCTGTGACAAATTCATCTATGTGGAGGT
>CAJMXB010000004.1 GCA_905219705.1 Oscillospiraceae bacterium
GACCTATCTCGACCTGTTCATCCCCAAATCCTGGTCGGTGAAGTGAGGCGCGGCCCGCCCGGGGCGGAGCGCGTGTGGGGTTACAGACGAAAGCGGTATAAAACTGTCAGAGTTTGGCAATCATAGCCAGGAGCGGGGAAAGGGGGGATGCGCGCATGCCCATTCCGGAGCAATTTATCGACGAGCTGATCCAACGCAACGAGATATCGGACGTGGTGGGGGAGTACGTCCACCTGACCCAGAAGGGCGGGAACCTGTGGGGGCTGTGTCCCTTCCACACGGAGAAGACCCCCTCCTTTTCCGTCTCCCGTGACAAGCAGATCTACCACTGCTTCGGCTGCGGCAAGGGGGGCGGCGTCATCTCCTTCGTCATGGAGATGGAGCACCTGAGCTTCCCCGANGCGGTGCGGCACCTGGCCAGGCGGGTGGGCATGGAGGTGCCGGAGACCGGAGGCAGCGACGAAGGGCGTAAAAAGCTGCGCCGGGCTCTGGAGGCCAACGAGGCCGCCGCCCGTTTCTACTATCAGTATCTGGGCTCGCCCGGCGGCGCCGCCGTCCGGGACTACATCGCCCAGCGGCGCATCAGTCCCAAGTTTGCCACCCGCTTTGGCCTGGGGGCTGCCCCCGACGAGTGGGACGCCATGACAAAGGCCCTCACCGCCCAGGGCTTCTCCAAGCTGGAGCTCATCGACGCGGGGCTTGCGGTGGCGGGGAAGAACGGCGGGATCTACGACAAATTCCGCGCCCGGCTCATGCTCCCCGTTATCGATGTGCGGGGGGATGTGGTGGGCTTTACCAGCCGTATCCTGCCGGGGCTGGAGGGGGCCAAGTACCTCAACAGTCCGGACACGGTGTGCTTTAAGAAGAGCCAGCTGATCTACGCCCTCAACCTGGCCAAGGCCACCAAGCGGCCCAACCTCATTCTGGTGGAGGGCAACATCGACGTCATCACCCTCCATCAGGCGGGCTTTGACAATGTGGTGGCCACCATGGGCACCGCCCTCACCGCCGACCACGCCCGGATCCTGTCCCGGTACACCAAGGAGCTGGTGCTCTGCTACNACAACGACNCGGCGGGGAAGAAGTCCACGGAGCGGGTGTTGGGCATCCTGAAAAACGCCGATCTTACCGTCCGAGTGCTCCAGCTGCCCAACGCGGTGGGGGAGGACGGAAAGCCCATGAAGCAGGATCCGGACGACTTCGTAAAGCGGTTTGGCCCCGCCGCCTTTGAAAAGTGCCTGAACGGCTCGGCGGGACAGAACGACTACCGGCTGGACGTGCTCACCCAGGGGGCCGACCTGGAAAGCGATGAGGGGCGCATGGCCTTTCTGCGCGCGGCGGTGGAGACGGTGGGCACCCTGGAGAGCTCCATCGANCGGGAGATATACGGCGCCAAGGCCGCCAAGGCTGCGGGGATCTCTGAGACCGCCTTCCACCAGGAGGTGGAGCGGTGGCGGAAGAACCGAACCTGGCAGGCCAAAAAGAAGGAGCGGCGGCGGGCCATGGCCCCCGCGGTGAACCTGCAGTCTTCAAACCGGGAGTTGCGGTATGAAAAGGTCCGCTCCGCCCGGGCGGAGGAGGGGATCCTGCGGCTGGTGCTGCTGGACGCCGCCCTCTTCGCCAAGGCGGCGGTGGAGCCGGAGCAGTTTTCCTCTCCGGTGCTGGGAAAGGTTTTCCGCCTTCTCCGGGATCGCCACAGCCGGGGCCTGAGCGTCCANCTCCCTGCCCTGNAGGGGGAGCTGACAGGGGAGGAGATGAGCCACATGGTGAAGGTGGCGGGTCAGCCGGAATCCCTGGCCTATGCGGACCGCTCCATGGGCGACTACATAGAGACGATACAGGCGGAGGCGGCGGCAAGGGAGGCCCCCAAGGGGGAAGACGCCCTACTGGCCCTGCGCGCGAGACAAAGAGAAAAGACAATGGAGGATGGACAATGAGCGAGAAGAAAAGCGGCAAGAGCGCCGAAAAGAAGAGCAAGGCCAAGGGGCCTGAGCAGCAGGCACCTCTCACCCAGGAGGAGCTGGAGAGCAAGCACGCCGAGATCATGAAGCTGCTGGAGGGCGTTCCCGGCGCGGAGCGGGTCAGCGAGCTGATCCTGAAGGGCAAGAAGAAGGGAAAGCTGTCCTCCTCCGAGATGATGGATACCCTGGACGAGCTGAACCTGGACGGCGACCAGATGGACAAGATCTACGACGTGATGGAGAACCAGGGCATCGACGTGGTGGGCGACGAGGAGGATCTCCCGGAGCTGGAGGCCCTGGTGGATTTGGGGGACGGCGACCTGGCCCCCCCGCCGGAGGAACTGGCGGAGGTAGAGGAGATCACCGAGGAAGAGGTGGTGGATCCCTCTGCTCTGGCCGAGTCTTTCGGCATCGACGACCCGGTGCGCATGTACCTCAAGGAGATCGGCAAGGTGGATCTGCTCACCAGTGAGGAGGAGGTCTCCCTGGCCCAGGATATGGGTCTGGGCGCCGCGGCGGCGGAGACCCTGGCAGAGTCTGGAGACGACCTGGATGAGGCCACCCGAAAGGAACTGGAGGAGACGGTCAAGAAGGGCGAGCGGGCCAAGCAGCGCCTGGCGGAGGCCAACCTGCGGCTGGTGGTCTCCATCGCCAAGCGGTACGTGGGCCGGGGCATGCTTTTCCTGGATCTCATTCAGGAGGGCAACCTGGGCCTGATCAAGGCGGTGGAGAAGTTCGANTACACCAAGGGCTATAAGTTCTCCACCTACGCCACCTGGTGGATCCGGCAGGCCATCACCCGGGCCATCGCCGACCAGGCCCGCACCATCCGCATCCCCGTCCATATGGTGGAGACCATCAACAAGGTCATCCGGGTCTCCCGGCAGCTGCTCCAGGAGCTGGGCCACGACCCCACCCCCGAGGAGATCTCGGAGGAGATGGGTATGCCCGTGGAAAAGGTGCGGGAAATTTTGAAGATCGNCCAGGAGCNTGTGAGCCTGGAGACCCCCATCGGCGAAGAGGAGGACTCTCACCTGGGAGATTTCATCCCTGACGAGGACGCCTCCGAGCCCGCTGAGGCCGCCAGCTATACCCTCCTGAAGGAGCAGCTCATCGACGTGCTGGACACCCTCACCCCCCGGGAGGAAAAGGTCTTGANGCTNCGCTTCGGCCTGGAGGACGGCCGTACCCGCACACTGGAAGAGGTGGNCAAGGAGTTCAACGTGACGAGAGAGCGCATCCGCCAGATCGAGGCCAAGGCCCTGCGGAAGCTGCGTCATCCCTCCCGGAGCAAGAAGCTGAAGGACTTTTTGAATTAAGGAGGGGAGCGCGGTGCTTACACTGCCTGAGCTGCTGCGGGGCAACCCCTATCCTGGCCGGGGCATCGCATTGGGCCGCAGTGCCGACGGCAAACGCGGGGTCATCGTCTATTTTATCATGGGCCGCAGTGAGAACAGCCGCAACCGCGTCTTTGTGGAGACGGAGGACGGCATTAAGACTCAGGCCTTCGACGAGAGCAAGATGACCGACCCCAGCCTTATCATCTACCACCCGGTGCGGCTGCTGCCGGGTGGGCTGCTGGTGGTGACCAATGGCGACCACACCGACACCATCCGGGATTTCATCGCCCAGGGGAAGTGCTACCGCCACGCCCTGCTGAAACGGACTTTCGAGCCCGACGGCCCCAACTGGACGCCCCGCATCTCAGGGATACTGAAGCCGGATGGGAGCTACAATCTCTCTATTCTGAAGACGGCGGGGGGAGATCCGTCCTGCTGTCAACGGTTTTTCTTTGAGTATGATACCCCTATGCCCGGCGCAGGGCATTTCATCAGTACATATTTGACCGACGGAGATCCTCTGCCCTCCTTTGAGGGGGAGCCCTGCTGGGTGGATTTTCAGAACGAAACGGCCCGGGAGCTGGCGGACAAGGTGTGGGNGGCTATGGACGGGCGGAACAAGGTCGCCCTCTTTGTCCGCACCATCGACCAAAAGTCGGGGGAGACGGACAGCGTCATCGTCAACCGGCATAGGGAGGCGGAACAATGACCGAGCTGGAGCTGAAATACGGCTGCAACCCTGACCAAAAGCCCTCCCGCATTTTCATGCAGGAGGGCGCTGCCCTGCCTGTTTCCGTGCTGAACGGCAGGCCGGGATATATCAACTTTCTGGACGCGCTTAACGCCTGGCAGCTGGTGCGGGAGCTGAAAGGGGCCACGGGGCTGCCCTCGGCGGCCTCCTTTAAGCATGTCTCCCCGGCGGGGGCGGCGGTGGGCAGACCGCTCACCGCTGTAGAGCGGCAGATCTATTTTGTGGAGCCGGAGGCGGAGCTGACTCCCATCGCCTGCGCCTACATAAGAGCCCGCGGCGCGGATCGGCTCAGCTCTTATGGGGACTGGGCGGCCCTCTCCGACGTATGCGACGCCGCCACCGCACGGTATTTGAAAAACGAGGTCTCCGACGGCGTTATTGCCCCCGGGTATACCCCCGAGGCCCTGGATATCCTGAAGGGGAAGAAGAAGGGCAATTATAGCGTGGTGGAGATCGACCCGGACTATGTGCCGGCCCCGGTGGAATATAAGGATGTGTTCGGGGTCACCTTCCAGCAGGGCCGGGAGAGAAGCCCCATCGGCGAAGGACTGCTGGAAAATATCGTCACACAGAGCAAAGACCTGCCGCAAAAGGCAAAGACCGATATGCTCCTGGCCCTCATCACCCTGAAGTACACCCAATCCAACTCGGTGTGCTATGTGAAGGACGGCCAGACCATCGGCGTGGGTGCCGGCCAGCAGAGCCGCATCCACTGCACCCGCCTGGCAGGGCAGAAGGCGGATTCCTGGTGGCTGCGCCAGCACCCCGCGGTGCTGGGGCTGCGGTTTGCAGAGGGGATCCGCCGCCCAGACCGGGATAACGCCATCGACAACTACCTGCTGGGCGAGGTGGAGGAGACAGCCTTTGCCTCAACGCCCGGGCTGTTGACAGAGGAGGAGCGGCGGGCGTGGCTGGATCAGCTGACAGGGGTGACCTTGGGCTCCGACGCCTTCTTTCCCTTTGGTGACAATGTGGAGCGGGCCCGCCGCAGCGGCGTTCAGTACATCGTCCAGCCCGGCGGCAGTATCCGGGACGACAATGTGATCGCCACAGCGGATAAGTACGGAATGACCATGTGCTTCACCAGTCTGCGACTGTTCCACCACTGAAAAAATTATCGGAAGAAAATTTCACTTTCCTGTTGACAANAGAAATATAGTCTGTTAAAATATCATTCGTTCGGTACGATGTGTGCCGATGGGAAAGTGAATATGGGGGTATAGCTCAGCTGGGAGCCCGGCTTGTAGCAAATGCACCCCTCTAAAACAATTAAATATAGAAACCTCTCTCCTATGGGGGTATAGCTCAGCTGGGAGAGCGCTTGAATGGCATTCAAGAGGTCAGCGGTTCGATCCCGCTTATCTCCACCATGAGAGGTTTCTTAACAGAAAACTCGTTTCCTTTCGGAAACGAGTTTTTTGCTTTATGCGGCTTGTTCACTGAAGTCTATTCCCTCCCTGAACTGTTCAAAGTCAATGTTAAACTCAATGTGGAGTTTATAGCTTTTGTAAACATCTACCCTCTTTATTAGGTAGCCCACAATCATCCTTTTTGCCTCAATACTTGCGGTTTCGTACATCTCAGACCAAGTAATGATCTCATCATACTGTGCTCCCAGCTTCTCCATAACAGCTTGCCCGTTGTCATAGACCTCCTGCGCCTCTTCTAACTGTTTCTGCAATTCGGAGCATTTGGCCTCGGCCTCTTGAATTAACGAGCTTAGAATGTCCGTGGAAAATGAGCTTTCCCCACGAATTGCCTTGACCACCTCACTTTTGAGGGTTTCTAACTCACCCGCAGCTTTGGTATAGTCCTTCTTTGCTTTTGTTAGCAAGGTTTTCCGTTCTGCCATCTTAGTTCCGTACCTCGCCCCTACAAGGTCAGCTTTGGGCATAGACTTCATGACGTCAAAGATGTGGCGTACCACTTTGTCGATAATGCCATCCAAGATATGGGCGGTATAGCCAGTAGCACCATCGCATTCGCATTGCTTCCGAGTTTTGCCATAGCAAATGTAGCGGATGCGTTTTACTACTCTGCCGGGGTCCTCCTTACAAGGGTAAGCCTTCCCATTAGTTGTCACTACTAATCTGGAGCCGCAGTGACCACAGTAGACATTGCCAGATAAGAGGGATTTCCCCTTAGTTCCCCTTGGAGAGCGGGGGTCCTTTGTCGGGTCCTTACGTTGCGCTCTAAGCCGACAGGAAGCCTCGAACAGCTCTGGATCAATGATTTGCAGGTGTGGCAGCACTTCTGAGCGGCTGTCACCAGAGCGGAGCACGCCCATGTAGGTAGGATTGACGAGGATGTGCGTTATTGTAGCTGGATGCCAGGGCTTCCCGGATCGTGCTCGATAACCGAGCTCATTCAGGTATGTCGAGATCCGCTGTGGCCCATAGCCCTCCTGCACATACTTTTCAAACATAATGCGTACAACGGCTGCCTCGGCTTCGTTGATTGCCAGATCATGGACCTCATGCTTGCGCTTGTTGAAGCGGCCAGTCTTTACAAGATCATACCCATAGGGGGCCACGCCACCTCTAAAACCTCCAGCTTGAACAAGTTGACCAAGAGCAGTCCGGGTCCTGATGGAGGTCTTCTCGCTTTCGCCGTCAGCCTGCCAAAACCTGATATAGTTTGTCAGCTTGTCCGTATGGTTATCAAAGCGTTGCTCGCCTTCCTGGGTGCTCCAGACCCGGATACCATTTCTTACGAACCATTCCACAACAAATGGGGTCTCATCAGCAATGCGGCCTATGCGGTCGAACATGAAAACCAGAAGGATGTCGAACTTACCTTGCTTTGCGTGTTCTTTGATAATCTGCAATTTATCTCTGTTCTCAGCCCGTACCTTGTGCCCAGAAACGCCATCTTCCTGTTCTTCGTGGATGATGGTCCAGCCGTGAGCTTCGGCGAAACGGTGGCATTCCTTGCGCTGCATAGGAATGTCTGCCTGATTCTTATCATTGTAGTCCACCTGCTTATCGGTGGACACTCGATATAAGCAATATACTCGATTTCCCATTGAAATCCGCCCTTTCAGTTAATGTTGTGAAAGAACGAACCAATGTGTAAGCATATCCGATTGTCAAGGTGCATCGGTGTTACCACCTTCGCCATTATACCCGGAGATACCAGCAGATGCAAANGTGCAAATGTCATCTTCATTCTTGCCGCTGATATATGAAGCAATAAGGGCCTGCTTCAAAGGGCTAATAATGTCCGGGTTTTTCTCCTTTCGGAATGTAACGCTTACCTCATGACCGTCCACAACGAAAAAGGGAGACTTTTGTTTCATCCTATTTCCCCCTATGCCCGGTCACTGCCCAGCTTTTTCCGGGCACGGATGATCCGATAGTCATAACCTTTCCGCACCTGGCAGTAGGTGCAGTCCTCTTTAACTTCGCTCAGGGGGTCCACTCGGCGAATGATATGGTCGGGGGAATTAAAGAACTGCGAAGCACAGGTCGGGCAAAGACAGAGAACCATCTCTTCGGGCTTTTCCCGTCGCTCTTCCGGTTGCGGTTTCAATCCCAGGCTAATTTCAAGGGCTTTATTCACTTGGGCCATAGAGTTCTCGTCAATGGTCATGATGTATTGATCCACCCGGCATTTGTCAATCGTTCTTACTTGCTCCAGAAGAACCATCGAGTTCTCAGGCAGGCCGGCATGGGCCGGGAGTTGGACATGGGTGGGCAACCCCTTTTTCTTGATGCTGCTTGTGATAGGGGCAATTATGACAGTAGTGCTATACTTGTTTCCTACATCATTCTGGATCACAAGGACAGGGCGAGTGCCGTCCTGCTCACTGCCCTTGACAGGGCTCAAATCTGCATAGAACACATCGCCTCTCTGGATTTCTCTGGTACGATTATTCATAAGGACACCTCATATAGAAGATTTGTCCTTACACAGAGCCCTCACTACCATTACGCTTATGTAGGCCCTACCGCAGATGATAAATACAGCACTTATCCTTATCGTAGTGTTTCTGTTGTCATTCTGCGGCGGGGTGGTAACACAGCTTTTGGCATTGGCCGGAGTTCGCTGTGAAGGAGTGAGGTTCTCACCTCACACCCCCCTATTGCTACACGAAAAGCCAAAAACGAAACTCAGGCCAAAAATTTTTTTACAAACTCCTCAAAGGAACGTCTATATCTTCGGGCCATCTGTTCAGATACTCCACACTGGTCTGCAAGCCATTTTGTGATGTGGCGGGAGCCTTTCAAGTATTCCTCCAGGAGGTCAAGCGCCCACGGTTTCCACTCAATCAGGGCAGCTTTTAAGTCCTCAATCACTTTTCCAGCAAAATATGCATTCTCTGCTGCTTCAGTTCCCTCAATCGTGTCCATGAGGCTCAATGTTTCGCTGTTTATGATGGGCATATCAAGGGAGAGGGTCACAATCCCGTTGTTGTCCTTACTGTGCCGCCAAAGAGTTTGGCGTTCGGCTTTCCACTTCCGATATTCGGACCGGTCAACCTCAATTACGATAGAGTCGGATTCGCTACCGTCCATAATAGTGTCTCGAATGAAATAGCGTCGATTTGCTTTTGGAAGTGAAGCGTTCAATTTGGTAATCTCGTACCACTCTTCACCTGTGATCTCCACGAGGGCACCGTTCATTTCGGGGCTGTCGGATTTGACTAAGTATGTAGTTCTCATTGACTTCTCCTATCCGGGCCACCGGATAGGAGAAGCCAAAAAGGGCCACTTGATGCTCAGACTTAAAGCACACTGATAAGACTTATCCCTTTGGATAAATCGCATCAAGTGGCTTCTTAGGAGTCTGCGCTATCAAGCGGCCCTATATAACACAATTCTTGATTTTATTTGATTTTCACGGGTTTAGCTGGCTTGTCGGTACGATATTCGGCGATAGGATACGCAGGATACTATCTCCCGGTGACATTTGGGACAAACAACTTGCACCACCATCCTTCTTCCAATATTTGTTTTTGGCTTGTAGATCACGGCAGTCTTTCTGCGGCAGTAGGAACAATACTGCATTTCAGGGACCATATCCCTTGTGCTGGCCCTTATCTGCTCTTGATCTCCTCGGACCCGCTGAAAATAGTCCTCTTTAAGCTGTACGGCCATCGCTAATACCCCCCAATCAGACAATCGATTTCTTCTTCTTTGAGGTATTCTTCCCGGCTTCGATAGTCCAGGAGGCCCAACTGCTTAAATCGGATGAGCAGAGCGGCCTTGGATACTCCAAGATAATCTGCCGCCCTGCGGAGCAAGCACCGTTCCTGGTACAGCAGTTTGTCGTCTGGGTANATAGGGACTTTTCCGTGGTAGCCAAGGTTGGACATGACTTTAGTGACCAGATGGACCGGCATCAACAACTCTGCGGCTAAGGCGTTTGCCTGCCACTCAAACCAGTCATTCTCTGTAGTGAGTTCCCTTAGAGAATATCGTTCACCAGGGGTGCGACACTGGCACCTGCCATACGCTTCTGGGTTCAAGAGGTATATTGCCTGATGGGAGCACTCGTGGGCCAGGGTGAAGTTTCGCCGCCCACGCTGCTTATCCTTTTTGAGGCTCTCATCCAGAAACACGGTGCGTTCTGCAATGGGAATATAACTCTTCGGGTCACCGGGATTTATCTCTAAAACGGTGTTTTCATAGGCGATACAACCCAAAATGACACGCCTACCATAGCTCAGATTCTCGTATCGCACCGTGAGCTTCATGTAATTCTTTGCAAAATCCAATGGATCAAGGGGGCGGAACGGCAATTCTTTTGTTCCATAATAATCCGCCAGCAGTTGCAGGGCCATCCCCCGCAGGTCTTCATAACACAGGTGTAACAATGCTTTGCTCCTTATTCTTTCAAGTCCCTATGGCCTCGACAAACCATAGGCCGTCGTCTTCATAAATGTAACGCTCTTGTCTTCCAATAATAATCTTATAACGGATACCAGTACCGCCTACCTTGGTCGCTGCTGCCCTCCGGCGTTCAACAACACGGTCAATATTGAACTTGCGCCCATCCTCGAAGATTATTTGGAGAGGGGTCTTTTGACCGTCAAGCTGATGCTCAACGATCACGTTGACATACGCCTTGTGGTACTCCTGTTTGGCACTCATAACCTATACCTCCTTGTAGGTGGAGTGTCTGTTCCCATATCGTTACCTCCTACTGGTACATAAGCCCTGGCATTCGAACCAAATCTCGCTGATCCCCAGGCATCTTCTTGTCACCCATCAAAATGGCGTTGTAGACTGCTGTATTCCCGAAGCGACGCCGAATATCCTCAATCGCATCCTGTAGCCGGTTTCGGCGTTCATGCCGCTCTTGATCTGAGAAAATAACAATCTGTTCTGGCTGATCTTGCGGCACAAGGTCAATGGCCCTTATCGTTACGGCCCTTACTCTTTTGTCCCATCGATGTCGCTCTCGGAACAGAGAAAACCCGGCGTGGGCAATCTCTAAGGGCACCTGCGTCATATAGGGGAGCTTGCATTGATACTGAGCACCAAGAAGGTCGTTACCCCGCACACTGATTTGAACCCCGGTTGCCGCTAATTCATGTAGCCGCAGTCGGTGGCCAACATCTTGTGCCAGTTCCAACATAACCTTGTAGACCTCTTCCTCTGACTGAAGATCAGAGGTGCAGGTGATCCCGTGGCCCACCGATTTGATGGGGCTGACAAAATCTTTTTGCATAACCCTGGATGTATCTGTGCCACTGGCATAGTGCCAAAGCTTTACGCCATTGATACCAAACATCTGTTGTAGGGCATCTGGTCCAACCTCGGCAATTTGCCCGATGGTACGAATGGAATACCGGGCCAACTTCTTCTCTGTGGCTGGGCCTACATAGAGCAGTTCCGCCGCTGCGAGGGGCCAGACCTTTTCTTTGTAGTTCTCGGGGGTGATTTCGGTGATGGCATCGGGTTTCTTTAGGTCCGATCCAAGTTTGGCAAATATCTTGTTGAAAGAGACCCCAATACTAACTGTAAGCCCCAACTCGTCTTTGGTCGCTTGCCTGATTTCTTCGGCAATTTCTTTCCCTGTCCCATAGATACCGCTGCCGGTAACATCCAGCCAGCACTCATCCATCCCATAAGGCTCCACAAGATCCGTGTAGCGATAATAGATTTCATGGGCCAGCTTAGAGTATTTGAGATATTGATCATACTGCGGTGGGACTACAATCAGGTCTGGGCACCGTTGCCGAGCTTCCCAATTTACCATCCCGGTCTTTACGCCGGCTTGCTTTGCCAATTCGGATTTTGCCAAGACAATCCCGTGCCGTTCTTCCGTGGAACCGCAGACTGCTACGGCTTTCCCCCGGAGCTTTGGGTCCAACATCATTTCCACAGAGGCATAAAAAGAGTTCATGTCGCTATGTAAGNTAACTCTATCTGTGTTCATAGNCATCACCCCCTCCATCTGAGTGTAGCCCAATTATAAGCGAGCCTGTTATGCTCCGTCAATATCGCAGTTGTCGCATAACAAGCTCTTTTTTCTTGACAACTGATACAAAGCCCTATATAATGGGAGATACCGAAAAGGAGGTTTTGCTATGCCGCCGAAAATTATCCCATTTAGCGCAGTTCGCAAAAATGTTTATGATACCGTGAAAGAGCGTCAGGAAAACATCATCGGATTGCGGATACAAGAGGCCAGGACCAGGAGGGGGCTCTCACTTGCAGAACTCAGCACCTTGCTGGCTGAGAATGGCCTGACCATTCAGCGCCAAGGCATCGGCAAATGGGAGGCCGGAATTTCGGTCCCCAATGCCTATCAGTTGNNGGCCCTATGCGATGCCCTGAGAATTGAAGATGGTATTACCTTCTTTACCGGCAATCGTGAACTGTTTGGAGAACTGGATGATGTGGGGCTCCGCAAGGTTGAAGAGTACCGGGAAGATCTCATCGCATCTGGTCGCTACAAACGCCATAAGGTTGAACGTCAGAACATAATAAACTATATAGATATGCGAGTCGCTTTGCTGCCGGCTTCAGCTGGTACAGGTTCCTTCCTTGACGACGAATTCTTTGAAACATTGCGTTTTCCAGCTAATACTGTCCCCGAAAATGCCGATTTTGGGATCAGGGTACAGGGCGATAGCATGGAGCCGGTCTATCACGATGGCCAGATTGTGTGGGTTCAGCAGTGTGAGACCTTGCGGCCCGGAGAAGTCGGGATATTTATGCTTGATGGTGAGGGCTTTCTTAAAATGTATGATGAGAGGGAGCCGGACGAGGCGAATATTGACGCCTTTGTCGGCAGCGATGGGGTACTTCACCCTCAGCCGGTCCTTATTTCCTACAACGAGAACTATGGACCCCGCTTTGTATCCCCGAACTCGATGTTTTCTATTGCCGGTCGGGTCTTGAACTAAGTCCGTTTTATGGGACAGCGATTGCTGTATGATCTAAATACGGTAGGGGCCTTGCAGGAAAGGAGGATGGGCCATGAATACTGTTGAAAGAGTTTATGATCTGATTGAAGAGCGTGGCATTTCTCTGTACCAACTGGCCCGGATGAGCGGGGTTTCTTACTCCACGGTAAAGACCACGGAAAAACGAGGAGGTCAGCTCACGGTAGATACCATTGAGCGTATCTGCTTTGCGCTACAGATTACCATGAGTGAGTTCTTTACCGAGGGAATGAAAAATCCTGCTTCGGTCGGAGCCTAAAATTCACAGGAGGGTTAGTTTATGAGCAGCAACAACGACATTTTTGAGGAGATTAAAAAGGCCATTGAGGAGAAGGTTGGCATTACCATAGACATCACACGAGATGAAGATGATGGCTTCAAGGTTACTATCTCCAAAGACGAAGGGCCGGATATTGACGAAATGAGCAAGGATGAGTTGCTCAAGTACCGNGAAGTCCTGGAAGAGAAGATTGACGAGCTGGATGCTGAGGAGCCTGACGAAGATACTCCTGAGCATGAGGAGTGGGAGGTAATGCACGAGGAGTTGGAAGATCAACTGGACGATGTTGAGGATCGGCTTGATGATTTGACCTGAATATGAAAAGAGCCAGCCAAGTTATCTCGGCTGGCTCTTTTCGTATTCCTGGTAAAAAGAACTTCTGGTTGAGCTCAATCAAAAGATAAACGACAACCTCATTTTTTGCTGATGGCTTTAATGAGCTGTTTCGCCGTAGCCTTTTCTGCTGNGGTCAGAAGAACCCAAATATCAAAGAGTTCTTGCAGCTCAGGCGTAAGCTCTACGAGACCGTCTTCAGCAAAGAACTGTGACAGCGTAATACCGAACCCATTGCAGACAGCCGTCAATGTGGCCATAGACGGAACGGTGTTCCGTCTAAAAATGTTACCGACGGTAGCATCTGAAAGGCCACTTTCCTTGGCCAGTCGGTACGGTGTCCAGCCACGATCTTGGAGCAGTTGTGTGATNCTCTTGTTAATATCCATAGTGTTATCCCCCAGATTGCTTATATTGTATCCGCAAATTGAGAGATACCGTTATAGAAAATCTGTACTGGCACTATCTTCACTTTGACAGATACCGTGCCTTATTCTATAATATTTCTGGGGTGATTACTGTGGCTGAACAAGAGATNAGAAAACATCGCTGCTGCTTCACTGGTCATAGGCCGCAGAAACTAAGCCGCTCAGAGAGCGCTATAAAAAGTGACTTGGAAAAGGCAATAGTGAAGGCAATCGGCATGGGGTATCAGACCTTCATAACCGGAATGGCCTATGGTGTTGATATTTGGGCTGGACAAATCGTTGTAGAGCTGCGGAAGAATAACCCGGATTTGCACCTTATAGCAGCAATTCCTTTCCCAGGCTTTGAGAGTCGCTGGTCAAATGAATGGCGACAGGCTTATGCTGATTTACTTGGAAAGGCCGATCTTGTGCGATATATATGCCCGTCGTACAATGCAGGAGCATACCAGCGCCGTAATGAGTGGATGGTTGACCACTCGGCCCACCTGATAGCGGTCTATGACGGAGCATCTGGAGGAACAAGGAATACGATTGATTATGCAAAAAGGTGTGGCATTACCATCGAGCAAATAAGTGGCTAAGGTCGAAATCTCAACCTTTATGTTGTTACTCCGACTGTTGTATGCTATAATTTATATATGCTGTTTTGAAGGAGTGGCGAAAATGTCTGTAAGCTATAAGAAGCTCTGGCATATCCTTCTTGATCGGGATATGAAAAAGAAAGATTTGGCGGCAATGGCAGGCTTAACTCCCTATATGATGAAGAAGCTCACCAGGGACGAGCCTGTAACAACTGAGGTAATTGGTAAAATTTGCACTTCGTTAAGTTGTCGAGCAGATGATATTTTGGAGTTCTGCAATGATTAAGTCCGGTTTAACGGACAGCAAATGCGAGATAATCAAAACATGGAGCAATATATGCTTTGGAGGTGCTGACTATGGCAAGGACAGCTGCGAAGCCGAAGAAAGAAGTATCAATGGAAGAGGCTCTTTGGAAATCAGCGGACAAGCTCCGTGGCTCGGTCGAGCCGGCGGAGTATAAGCACGTTGTATTAAGCCTGTTCTTCCTCAAATTCGCAAGCGACAAGTTTGAAGCTCAGCGGGCCAAGATCATTGCAAACGGTCAAGAGAAGTTTGCTGATATGGTGGCCTTTTATACCAAGGATAATGTTTTCTTCCTTCCCCCGGAGTGTCGGTGGTCATATATCATGGAAAATGCAAAACAAGAGGACATTGCCCTTAAAATTGATACGGCACTTTACACTATCGAGAAAACTAATCCGGCGCTAAAGGGAGCCTTACCCGACAATTACTATTCTCGCCTCGGTATTGATACCGCTAAACTGGCCTCTCTACTTGATGAAATCAATAAGATTAACACCGATGACCAAGAGAATGATATTATTGGACGAGTTTATGAATACTTCCTTGGCAAATTTGCTCTTGCGGAAGGTAAAGGTAAGGGCGAGTTCTATACACCGAAGTGCATTGTAAACCTGATTGCAGAAATGATAGAGCCTTATAGCGGTATTCTATATGATCCGTGCTGCGGTTCTGGCGGTATGTTTGTTCAGTCCGTCAAGTTTGTTGAAGCCCATCGTGGGAATAAGAAGAATATCTCAATCTATGGGCAGGAGTACACAAGCACGACTTATAAGCTGGCGAAGATGAACCTCGCAATCCGTGGGATCTCCGCAAATCTTGGTGAGCAGGCTGCAAACACATTTACAAATGACCAACACAAGGACTTAAAAGCCGATTTTATTATGGCCAACCCGCCCTTTAACCAAAAGGAATGGAGGGGCGATGGTGAACTGGTAGACGATCCCAGGTGGGATGGGTATGAGGTTCCGCCAACGAGTAACGCCAACTACGGTTGGATCCTGAACATTGTCTCTAAGCTCTCTCAAAATGGTGTTGCCGGTTTCCTACTGGCTAATGGTGCCCTGTCTGATGATGGCACCGAGCTAAAAATCCGCCAGCAGCTTATTGAGAATGACCTTGTTGAGGCTATTGTTATCCTCCCTCGGAGCCTGTTCTATACCACAGATATAAGTGTAACACTTTGGATATTGAACAGGAATAAGAAAGCCAGAGTGGTTGAACAAAACGGAACAACTAAAAGGTATCGAGATCGCCAGGGCGAGATACTCTTTATGGATTTGCGTCAGATGGGTAGTCCGTATGAAAAGAAATATATTGAACTGACCGAAGAGGATCGCAGCAAGGTAACTGATGTATATCACAACTGGCAACAAGAAGGGTTCGAGACCACATACCAGGATCAGCCTGAGTTTTGTTATGCTGCCNAGCGGGACGAGGTGCGGGAGAAGGGGTACACTCTTGTCCCCAGCCGGTACATAGAGTTCATTAACCGTGACGAGAATATTGACTTTGACACGAAGATGAAGGCNCTGCAAAGCGAGCTCAGCGAGTTGCTTACACAAGAAGAACGGTCTAAGTCGGACCTGTTGGCGGTGTTTAAGGAGCTTGGATATGCCTACGGGCTGTCGAGAATTGAGGCGCTGTGCTCCGTTAGCATTGATGATGAATTTGAGAATGACCGCTGCGCTTCTCTACTATCCACTCTCGACAACATGATGGCGGAGAATGGCGATGCTGGCGCAGAGCTGAAAAAGGTCTCGGCTAAATCCAAGCTCCGCAAGTACATTGAGTTTAAGGAAGAGCCGTTCCAGCCCAAGGAACCCATTGTCGAACAGTTCAGGGAGTGCCTAAANGACATCTCTATCGGAACCCGGATGAAGCGTCAGGATATTATCGAGCTCATCAGCTCTCGATATGGCACAAAGGCATCCAGCATTATCCCCAGCGACTACTGCTATAACATGACGAACAAGGGAATACCCGAAGATCATGTGTCTTTCTTCCTTAATGTTGGCACCGGCCTCTATGCATATGTCGGGGAAAACTATTCTCTTCCTACGATTGAAGGGGTCATTGCCGCTTACAAGGCTGACTTTGAGCGTGTAGATGATCAGGAAAGATATAAGTGGGAGGCAGTCGCTCACTATAAGCAGCACTGGAACATTGAGGCAGAGGACTTTGCCGGCATGGTGCAGGAAGCCTTCAGGTGGGCTGGCGAACAGTATAAGAGGCCAAGGGACGGTAAGAAGGATGGCGGAAATCTGCTCACCTCTTCTATGNATTACCCCTATCGGATGTTGGTCACATTGTCCACTTTTGAGCCAGAAACCATGCGTTCGCTTTTCCGCAGGCTGTTGGATGAGCAAAGGCCGCTTCCTCTACGGTATGAGGAATTTAGGGACGGCTGTGAAGAGTGTCGAGAGCNTTTTCAGAAGTCCGATCCGGATCATCAAAAAGCAAATAACCACTATCAGGACTTACGGGCTATCTCTGTCTATCTGACCTTTGAGTACCCGGAAAAGTATTTCCTTTACAAGTATCAAATGTTTAAGCAGTTCTCCGATCTCCTCGGCCTCTCGTCTATGCGTCAGACGACAAAGGGGGAAAAGGCGGAGTCCGCTCTAATCAGCTACAACAAGATGTGCGAAACAATCGTTGACGCTGTGCGGAAAGACCCNGAATTGCAGGCTATNAGCAAGGCCAGATTAGATGAGAATTGCTACCCTGACCCTGAGTTCCACCTGCTGACAATGGACATTATCTATTTTGGAAGTAATATGACGAGAGAGGGGACGATAGGAGTGAATAGCTTGACCAAGCAGCAAGGACAAACTTCAAATATTGGCAAGAACACCATCCTATATGGTCCTCCGGGAACAGGCAAGACCTATAATACCGTTATCTACGCCGTGGCTATCATCGAGGACAAGCCCTTGGAAGAAATCAAGAGCGAACCCTACGATGAAGTAATTGAGCGGTACAATACATATAAGTCGGAGGGGCTTATCGAGTTTACCACTTTCCATCAGTCCTATGGCTATGAGGAGTTTATCGAGGGCATAAAGCCTCGTATGGACCAGGGCGATGGCGAGGGGTCGGACTTGGAATATGAGATTTGCTCCGGGCTTTTCAAGTCGTTCTGCGAAAAGGCCAGCCAGCCTATTGCAAGAGAAACCCGAGAAGATCTTGGCCTGAACGCTTCCCCCACCGTTTGGAAGGTCTCTTTGAACGGTACAGGCAACAATCCTGTCCGAACAGAGTGCTTGGAAAACGGGCATATACGCATCGGATGGGATAGCTATGGCCCCTCCTTGACAGATGAGACCGAATACAAAAACAAGGGGCGTGTAGTCCTCAACGCCTTTATCAACCGCATGAAGGTGGGCGATATTGTGCTGTCCTGTTTTAGCGCAACCACCATTGACGCTATTGGCGTTGTAACTGGCGATTATGAGTGGCATGAGGAATATGGCTCCATGATGCGCCAGCGCAATGTGAAATGGCTCGTGAAGGGTATTCAGGAGGACATTACGGAGCTGAATGGTGCAAATATGACCCTGGCCTCTGTCTATAAGTTGAACATTTCTGTGGCTGATGTTATGGCCATAGTATTAAAGCACTCTCCCAGCTCTACCGCAGTGAAAAGTGGGACCAACAATTATGTTTTTATCATTGACGAAATCAACCGGGGCAATATCTCCAAGGTATTTGGAGAGCTTATAACTTTGATTGAACCATCCAAGCGAATTGGGAAAACCGAAGGTATGACGGTCAAGCTCCCATACTCTGGTAAGCTGTTTGGAGTGCCGGACAACGTGTACCTTATCGGAACGATGAACACGGCGGATCGGTCAATAGCCACGATTGATACCGCTTTGCGCCGGCGCTTCCAGTTCAAGGAGATGCAGCCGGATCCCAGCGTTCTGGAGGGTGTCAGCGTCGAGGACATTTCCATCAAGGATATGCTGGAGCGTATGAACCGCAAGATCTCTATCCTGTATGACCGTGAGCATACGATTGGGCACGGCTATTTTATTCCGCTCAAAGAAGATGCCTCTATCGAAGTCCTGGCCTCCATCTTTGAAAACAACATTATCCCCTTGCTGCAAGAATACTTCTATGACGATTATGAGAAGATTAGACTCGTCCTGGGCGATACCACTAAGGAGGATGAAGCCGAGCAGTTTATCGTCGCAAGAGCAGCGGACTACGACGAACTATTCGGAACTACCGATGTAGGCCTGGATGATACCGTCTTCTACCAGATCAACCCAGAAGCGTTTGACAATATCGACGCATATCGTTCCATCTAAGGGCATGGACANAANGGAGCCTGANCANTATGGCGATTGCCACAACTTATCAGATAACTGAATATGGCTCTTTTGTATCGGGAAAGGAAGTCCCCGGCTGTGTTACTCTGCCCGAAAACACCTTTGACCAACTCGAAGCCTTCCTCTTGGCAAACCGCAATCGGGACACGGACGCTTTGGAGCTGATGGGCATTTCTGCCCGTAAGGGGGTCGGGAAAATTATCACGGCCAAGAACTATATCGGCCTGATTGCGATGAACGATGGGACCACCATCGAGATCCTCCCCAAGATACATTCCAAGGTCGAAGGGAGCGTCAAAAGCCTCGTTATTGATATGCTAAAGGCGTTGCGGTCGTCACCCTATAAATCCCTCCAGTCGTCCCATGTTGACGTGGAGAAAATGGCCCTTTTTGAGATTTTCATTCGGATGTTTATTGATGAGGCGTTCCGTCTTGTAAAGCATGGATTGAAGTCAAACTACGAGACCGTACAGGCAAACGAGGGTTTTGTAAAGGGTAAGCTGGTGTTCGACGAACACATCAAAAGAAATTATGCCCACCGGGAGAAAGCCTTTGTAGAGTATGATGAGTTCAATAATAACCGGGTGGAGAACCGGCTCATCAAATCCACTTTGCTTTATCTCTATCGAAAAACTGCATCCACAAAGAATAAGACTGACCTAAAAACGCTATTGAACGCCTTTTCTGATGTTGAACCCTCCGTGGACTATAAGGGGGATTTCGGAAAGTGCGTTCCTGACCGCAACATGAAAGACTATGAGACGGTCCTGGTGTGGTGCAGGATCTTTCTCACCGGGCAGGGCTTCACCTCCTTTGAGGGAACAGAGGTTGCTTATGCTCTCCTGTTCCCGATGGAAACACTCTTTGAAAGCTATATTGCAGCGATGATGAAGAAAGCCTTTCCAGAACGAGAGTTTTCCGTTTCGGCCCAGGATCGAAAGTATCACCTATTTGATTACCCCGGAAAGCGTTTCCTTATGAGACCGGACCTTGTGGTCACTCGAAAAACCGATGGGGCAATTTTCGTCATGGATACGAAGTGGAAGCTCCTTTCTGCTAACAAGCCTCACTATGGCATCTCACAGCCGGATATGTACCAGATGTACGCATATCAAAAGAAATACGGAGCAGAGAATATCACTCTGCTGTATCCTTTGACAGATGAAGTGCCTGCCGGGAAGAGATTGTATTTCAATCAAAGGACGGCGTGACTGTTCGTGTTGAGTTCATTGATCTATTCCGCACAAAAGATAGTCTAACGAAGGTGTTGGAGGAATTACAAGTATCGGAAAGAATTTNAAATGATTTGAGGTGGTCTACCGTGGCTGATATGTCTGCAATACATNAGTTTTCAGNGAAATGGAGAGAGAAATTTAATAATCCGGCAATCAACTACATTGAGCTGGTAGACCACTATCTTGCCGATGACTGTGCAGAACTCGGATTTGAGATGGACTGTGGCCACGCATTTGAGGAGAAATACGGGAATNCAGTCTATGACCATGAGGCGTTAAAAGCCGTCATTGACGACATAACAGATATTCCCTTGCTCGGCTCGGCCATCTACTCTCGTTGGAGATATTTTAATCATTGGGCATATAGCGGCGAGGAGATATTAGCACCTGAGAACAGAGCATGGTTTATCGTGTCTTTAGACCGTCTTGCAACCCTTGCTGAAGAAACTCCTATCATTTTTGAGGGCACTCTTCAGAAAATTCGTCTCGTTTCAAATAGTATTTGTTACGGTCCCTGCCCGGAGCCAGACGATGAGGTGGAGCAGCGCTTGACCATTACATCAGAGGGCAAAGTTTGGCTGTCCCGCTATCGCTTTGGATCAGGCTTTGATGAGCACGAGTTAATTGAAAAGGCAAACAATTCTATATCCAAAGAGGCTGCAAACGAAATTCTGGGGGCTATTGAAAGATACTTTGCCGTAGAGTATGTTCGAGACATGGCTACAGATATTGGGTCTTGGGATTTGGAGCTAACAAACACAGACGGGAAAGCATTTACTATGATAGGGCCGCTTTGCGATTCACAGGATCCCACTTTAGAAGTAATATCTGAGCTAATTCGTTCCAGGCTGGAGCGAGAGGACCTTTTCGCATTTGACGGCAACCCCGATGCCGTGACAAGGATCGAAGTCAAGTACCATCGCAACACTAAAATCAAGCCTGGTGTAGTTCCAGAAGGAGTTACATGGGAGTTCGTCACTTGGGACTATAATGAGGCTATCATCATAGATCGGCAATCGGAAACCTTGGAACATATCAGGGAAATCGGCACGGGGTGCAAGATCACAAATACTTACTATGTGCAAGAGGGCGTTCAAAGCCTTCTCGATGATATTGATGTTGATGCGTTCTCGGAGATTGTGGGGAACCCCCCAGACACGGTTGATAATCCATTGGAGGTAATGGAATACTCTATTTCCGTTTTCACGAGGCACGGAGGAGAGCGGATTGTAACGGGATCTTTTGATAAGAACGGCCTTCCCGCCGACTGGCCTGATTTTATTGACAACATTTTTGAGTTTATTCGCTTCTACGGCCTTGGAGAAATATTTGACGAAGGAATATATGGAAAAGCAAAACGAAGACTGTCGGACTATACTTTCTGCAATGTCGAATTTGAAGAAGGTGGCCGGACATACTGCTACCTTGCCGACAGCGACGAATACAGTGTTGGAGACCTGGTAGTCGTACCGGCAGGCCGGGACAACCACGAGGCCGTAGCGAGGATCGAGTCAATCGAGTATCATCCGGCGGAGGAAGCTCCATTCCCTATTGAAAAGACGAAACGGATTATCAGAAAACACACTACATAAATGGGAGGTGGCCGAGAATGATTGGAGCAATTATTGGGGATATGGTGGGTTCGGTCTATGAGTTTCACAACATCAAGACTAAAGATTTTCCGTTTTTCCGTGAAGACTGCCATTTCACGGATGATACGGTGATGACGATTGCCGTGGCAGAGGGCCTGATGAACGGTGGCACAGAAGATGATTTTATTGAGGCCATGAAGAAGTATGGGCGGATGTACCCTAAAGCCGGCTATGGTATGCGGTTTTTCCATTGGCTTGCCTCGACGACAACAGAGCCTTATAACTCCTGGGGGAACGGCTCGGCAATGCGTGTTTCGCCAGTTGGCTTTTTCGTTGAGCCAAGCTGGGATGCAACCGCAGTAGACTGTTCCGTGGATACCTATGCCCGTCGGTCGGCAGCAGTCACCCATAATCACCCGGAGGGGATCAAGGGCGCATTGGCAACTGCTAACGCCATCATGTTCATGCGGTATCGGGTCAAGAACGGAGATGAAATGGGAGAGGCAAAAGAGGAGCTGCGGACATTCATCCAAAATCGGTATGGCTATGATCTAAGCCGCACCCTGGATGAGATACGCCCATCCTATAAATTCACCGAAAGCTGTCAAGAGACAGTGCCGCAAGCTATCACTGCTTTTCTGGAAAGCACGGATTTTGAAGATGCTATCCGTAACGCCATTTCTCTTGGAGGAGATAGTGACACACTTGCCGCAATTACTGGAGGCATAGCACAAGCCGCTTACGGAGTTCCAAGCTGGATGGAGGAGAAGGCGCTCACTCTGCTGGATGAACCGCTCCGAGCTGTGTATTTCAAGTGGCGTGACTACCTTGCAGAAAGGGATCAATAAAAGTCGAGTTTATGAACAAATTGTAAACAATAGAACTTTGATGTCACGATTTGTCGTTTTGAAGGCATATATAGTATAGAGGGGTTTATAAGAAACCCGTGAAATAATTTTATTTTAAGTCCTTGGCTACCGGTTGGACATTACGATCCAGGCGGTCGAGCTGGGGCCAGCAGAGGGAGATGGGCAACTATCTCCCTCTGTTGTTTTCTCCTGGAATATGCTATACCATTTTCAAGAGAACTATGTTATACTATGTTCTCGGGAGTGTGATAGATGTGGAGAAGATTGCAGAGGTCAGTAGCCAGGTCGTGCCCTTAATTCAAAAAGGACCAATGGAGGGTATGGTTATCGTAGATGGTCGGCCCCAGATGGAAAGCTGTGATATGCCTACCATCAGCTTTTCGGAGGCCGAGTTGAAGCGCCTCGCTGAGTATTACCAAGGAAAATAGAGATATGTAGCCAGCCGCCGATGGCGGCTGGTTTTTTAATATGCGGGGGTTCCGTAGCCGAAGATCTCATAATAGCCCAGAGCATAGCTTTTCTCCCGGCAGCTATCCCCGGTGTTGCCCTCTACCGTGTAGACATAGCCGTTCTCGACTTTCTCCACGATGCCCACATGGTCAGGAGCGCCGTCCTGCCCTCTGCCCTCCTTATCCCAATCAAAGAAGATTAGGTCGCCGGGTCTGGGCTCATAGGAATTGCCCTGCCAGAGGCCACGGTCAGAAAACCACTGGAAGCCAGTGGAGCAGCCGGCAAACTTGGGGATGATTCCGTCCTCGATATACCCGCACTCGTTGGCGCACCATGAGACAAAANAGGCGCACCAATCCACTCGGGAGTCGAAGCCGTACCAGGACCAGTAAGGGTCGCCGCCCACATTCCCGATTTGGGATAGCGCCACAGTGACAATATCGCCGTCTCCAATGCCTATGCCGTACAGGACAGAACTCCACATACTCCGCTTATCATCGGAGAGCAGTTCCGTAAGCTGACTTCGCTGTTCGGGGGTAAAGCCGTACATGGAAGCCATCTCATCGACACCCTTATGGCCGACTGTGATATAGAGCGTAGTTGTCGTGGTCTCCACTTCCTCTTCCACGATGCTCCCATCCTCACCTTCAGTCTCAACGGTGATAGTCGAGGTGTCGGTCGCCGTCCAGGAACGGATGTCGTGCATATCCCAGAAAATGTCCGTCAAGATGGCCTTTTTCCCTTCGTCCATCGTGGCGACTTCCTGGGCATTGTTCGGGTCGTTGGTGGTCTTTACCGAGTATATGGACAGCACATCAGGCCACACAGCTCTGGAGCCACTCATTTCAAGAATGTCATGCGGGGTGGAGGTTTTGATTTCCTCCAGTCTTGCCTCATACTCCTCGTTGATCTCCCTGATCACAATGGGCATGGTCATTCCGGTGCCGGAGTCTTCCCCGGAAAAGAAGATCCCAAAGCATGATGCCACAAGGAGACCCACGAGACAGATCACAACGACGGCAATTAGGGCCACACTGCTACCGGCTGCAAGGGCAGCAATCAAGGTTTTCAAGGTGGCAAGGATTGTCTTCACCGTGGAGGAGACGGCCTTTACAGTCGCACTGGCTGCTTCCTTTGCGCTCTGTGCCGCTTTCCGAGTGGCCTGGATTGTTGCCTTGGCCGCTTGCTCTGTCCGCTTTGCAGTTTGTATCGCTCCCTGAGTAGTGACTTTGGCGGTCTTTACCGCTTCCTTCTGCGTTTTAATTGTCCTCTGAGCTTGTTTAGCTGACTTCCCACCCACGGACCTTGCCGTACTCTTGATGCCTTTAGTGGCCCGCTCAGAGGTCTTTATGGGCATCTTCTGTCCCGTCGAAAAGTGTCGAATTGTGTCGTTCTGCCGTAGAGCGGAAGTGTCGGGGCTGGAGGCAATATCTCTGGTGCGAATATCCCTCTTTCGGGTCTCAACTCGCTTTTCCATGGCTCGATGCTTGGATAACTGTCTTCCACGCTCAGAGGGCGGCAGCTCGGCTCGTATTTCTTCAGGCTGCCCCTCCACCGTGGGGCGCTGCTTTGGGTGCCTGTCAATCGTTTTAGGCCGTTGGCCCGGTTTTGGCTCTCCCTTTGACGTGCTCTGCGGGGGGAAATTGTCCCTCGTCTTTGGCCTACGATTGCCCTCTGTTGGCTGCAATCTTTGGCTACTGTCTGCTTGGGGTATATCAAAAGGATGTTGGGTAGGTTCCTGGCCATCTTTCGTTTTCGCCCTCCGCCTCTGGACGGCCTCACGGCCTTTGCGGAAAGCAAAATCGCTGGTAGAAACGGCAATCTGTCCAGCGTCATGGCCTACCTCGTCAACACCGGCTTGAAGTTGATCGCTGGCGTATTCATTGGGGGCCTCGGTGCGGGTGTCGGTGGTCCGTGAAGCCTTTTCCTTGGATCGGAGAAAGGNGTTTTTCATGCGGTCGCCGGTGCTTACACCCTTTTCGAGAGGTTTTACCCCCTTGCTTTTCTTTCGGGTTTTGATCTCCCTCATGGGTCACACCTCCCGTTATTCCTCACCAAGCGCAAAACGCCCCTCTCCGGGCTTGGTCGTCATAAGCTGATACAGCTTAGTATCCTGTGGGAAGCGGTTTATGAAAGGAACAAGGGCCGAGCCGTACTTGATGAGGCCGCAACCTGCATCGGCGTTGGTGATATAGCTCATTTGCTCCATGGAAATATTGAGGAGCTTGGCCAGCTTTTCTCGGTCGCTTGCCGCCTGATTCAGCATGACAATAAACTCGGNGTTNCTGAGCATGGTGCTGGCCTGCACGGAGTCCAGCAGATACTCCACATTTTGCGTGATGGCTGTCGGAAAAGCGTTGCGCTTACGAAACTGTCGCCAAGCCGAATTGAAGAAGGCGGCGGAAAACTCGTTCTCGAAGACGACATGAAACTCGTCAATAAAGACGTGGGTCCGCTTGCCTCGCCGCCAGTTGAGGGTCACACGGTTGAGCATGGTATCGGTTATGACCAACAGGCCGGCGGGTTTGAGCTGAGTGCCAAGGTCGTGAATATCAAAAACCACGATGCGCTTCTCCAGGTCCACATTGCTCTGCTTACCGAAAATGTCAAGGGAGCCGGTGGTATAGAGCTCAAGGGAAAGGGCAATTTGCTTTGCCTCCGGCTCTGGCTGGTCCAAGAGCTTTTCCCGAAGCGTAGTCAGGGTGGGCACATGGCCGGTGTCCTTTGCCTCCGCATAGACCAAGGAAATGCAGCGGTCAATGATGGACTTCTGCTGCGCCCCAACACCCTTACCGTCAATCTGTTCAATCAGGGACAGAATGAATTGGGACTTGACCACGATGGGGTTTTCGTCGGCGTAGCCATCCACCATATACATGGCATTAAGTCGGTCTTTGCCGCCAGCAGCCACACGGATCACGGTGCCATCGGTGCCCATAGCCTCCACCAGGGGGGCATATTCGCTTTCAGGGTCACAAATGAGAATATCGTCATCCGTGTTGAGGATCAGAAAGGCAATCAGCTCTTTTGCGGAGAAGGATTTGCCGGAGCCGGGTACACCCAGCAGAAAGGCCGACTGGTTCAACAGGTTTGCCTTATTGCACATGATCAAATTATGGGAGATGGCATTCTCGCCGAAGTAGATTCCACCCCGATCTTGGATCTCCTGGACCTTGAAGGGCATGAGAACGGCGAGGCTCTCGGTGGTCAGAGTGCGAAAGGCGTTGATCTTTCGAGCGCCCAGCGGCAATGCCGTATTAAGACCATCAATTTGCTGGAACTTCAGTGTCGCCATCTGGCACATATTCTTCCGGGCCAGTGCAAGCAGCGATTCCGTGTCCTGATCTAACTGCTCCAAGGTGTCCGCCATGTGAGCCAGCGTCACGACGGTGAACATCATCCGCTGGTCCCTGGTGGTCAGGTCATCGAGGAACTCCTTTGCCTCTTTGCGTTGGAGTTCCATATCGTAAGGAACGATAGCCGAGAAGTTGTTGTTTTGGTTTTGCCGGCGCTGCCAGTTTGTGATATTGGTCTCCACGCCCAGCAGCCGGCTTTCCACTTCTCGAACTGCCTCATCCGTAGGGACCGGGATCACGTCAATGGAGAGCATCAAGTTCCGATTGAGGTCGGTCAGCTCAGAGATCATGCTGTCCTTGATGTAGGAGGCGTAGTCTTTCAGGAAGAGGACCCGGCAATACTTATCTCCGAGCTTCAGGTAGTCGCTGTGCTTCTCAACCCCGTCCGGACTGATTACGTCCTTGAAGTTGTGGCCCTTTCTCGCCATAGCCTCCATATCAAAGTGAAAAAAGCTCTCCTCGCCAGAACGGTAGAAGTCATGCAGGACCTGGAGCCGCTGGGTGGCGTCAAGTTCCACGCACTTGGAGCCCAGCTTGGCGAAGTGGGAGATCAAATCGGCCCCGGTTCGGTTGAAGTACGCCCGTGCCTCCTCAATGTCCTTCTTCTGGACAGAGATCGTCAGATACTTCTCTTGCATAATCCCGTTGCCGTTGGTGGCCTTGTCCAGGAGCATTTGGTTGTACTCTTTTCGGTACTGGTCAAGATCGTCACCACGCATGGGCATAAGAATGTCCTTCTCGAAGTCCCGCTTGCTGGCCCGGTGATTGTTGATGGTGATTTTGGTAGTGGCCCCGCTGTCAAGGCCATTCAAGAGGTCAGAGTAGCGGAGAAACATACTCTCTTTATCCTCTCGACTGGCCACCTGGTAATTGATGTCCGAGAAACGGTACACCTTGGTGTACTTGCCCCCAACGAGGAAAATGCCGTCAGGCCAGATNCGCTTGATGGGGATCAGGGCTTGGACGGTCTTAGGGGGATGATAGGTTTCCCGGTCTTGCTTAGTTACTCGATCCAGAGACTTCATGGCTCAAATAGACCTCCTTCTCTCGTTTTGATATTGCCTCTTTCAATGCCTCGTAGTAGATGTTGGTCGGCTCAAAGTGGAACTCCTTGGGTTCCAACACCTCCGAGCGTAGCCACGCCCAGATAAATTGCTCTGCTGTCATACCGTGGTACGTCACAAAACCCATGGCGGCAAAGGGGGCGGCCCCCAGAATACATACCCAGGATACCGCCTCCATACCAATGAACGGTTTGAGAGTGAAGTAGAGCACGATGGCAACACCAGCCGCCAGGACCGCAAAGATACACTGACGAAGCGAGAGGCCGAAGAACATAGATTCCGTGTAATTGCGGATTTCACGATTGATTTTTACTTCCAAAAGCGTTACCCCCTTACCGTTCCTGGCCCCGGCTTCGGCTCAGCTTGGGGTAAGGAACAAACTCTTCCTCGCCGTAGATAATGCTGAACTCAGACCGCAAAATCGGGTGTGTCTCTCGCTTTTGGTGTTGTCGAATCATGTCGATGGCTTCCTCCTTCGTGGCGGTGCTGCCCTTTTGACTGCCATCTCTAAAAACATAGTAGCGTTTCATATTTCCTCCTTATAGCCCCATCATCTCACGCACAACATGGTCAGCCATTTTTACACTGCCCACCAGGATGAGCATATTGAAAATTAGTTCCCCAATGTAGCTCCACACCATCGAAGCTGCTGCGGCATCCGGGTCTACTGACGGCGGTGAGCCGGCAAAGACAGAGAAGATGATGCAGGCCAACACGACTACGGCCCCTTCTAAACAGACGGCGGCAAAGCTCTTTAAGAAGCTCTTGCCCACGTTCTGCGACGGCTCCCCCGCAAAAGTGGAGAGAGGGATAGGGGCCAAGGCCGAGTACATATAGAGTTTAAAAAAGCGTCCGTAGACGCTCAGGATCATAATGAATGAGAGCACCCAGATGAACAGTCCGCCAATGAGGGTAACTGCCCAAAGTGGGATGCTCTCAAAAAAGCCACAGTCTTCGATTGCCGTTACAATTTCTTCCGGTAGAACGGTCGCTTGCGGTGAGCCGAAGCCTGCGGCGGTCATGATGGTCGATGTGATGCCCTGGATGATGCTCAATAATGCCAGCATCAATTCCATACCATAGGTGATGAGACCCTTTGCCAAGGCAAACCGAACAAAGAGTTTCAAGGCGTGTTCTGGCTTTTTCACCTCCACGAAGCTGCCGCAGGTCTTCATAACGCCTATGACGAAGAAGAGAACGAGCAAAGCCAAGCCGATAGCTTGCAAAGCTCCGTGGATGCTGGAAACGACTGACCAGATCTCTCCGCCTTTGAACTCCTGCGGCGATTGCGTGATAATGCGCCAGATCTCACTCAACTTATCGTTCCAAACCCCAAGGGCATTGTTGAGGTTCTGCACAACCCAGTTGCTACTTTCTATTGTTCTCACCTCACTTTTTGTATCAAGGAGAAGCCGCCCCAATCANGCTGGGGCGGCTCAGCAGCCCCTCATGCGCCGATGATGAGGTCCAGGATCTCCTTGGCAAAGGTGATGACGATGCCACCGGCGAGGGTCAGGAAACCGTTAGAGCGCTGGCTGGGGTCATGGCTCTGGAGGGAGAGGCCAACCTGGACGATGCCCCACCCAAGAAGGATGANACCNACGGCCCGANTCNGGCCGNAGATAAAGGTGCTGAGGTTGTTGACCACGGTGAGAGGGTCACTCCCGGCGGCGAAGGCACTCATAGCAAGAGAGCCAGACAGAGCGATGGTCAGGACGAGGGCCACATAGTAGCGAAACCCCTTCTTGACCTTGCCGGGAACAGGCAGACGGTTGTTATTCGTTTTCTTCTTCATTGTCAGATTCCTCCAAACTTTTGATTTTCTCCTCCAGCTCTTCGCTGGAAAGGATTTCGTAGTGGTGGGTCTCAATGTTTATCTCAACAGCATCCGGGAGGAGCTGGTTATCCAAGGAAATCGAGGCAATGCTCATGGTATCTTCGCCGTGGCGATAAGGCTCAGCNCCGCCGTCCGTGGTGAGCTTGATATAGGGGTGCTTTAGAATGTTGTACTTCAAATCAAGCACGGGCCTTTCACCTCGAATAAAGAGAAGCGCAAACTGGTTGTCCAGCATCCGAACTTCATCAGGAGTCATAAGCTCACGCCCGCTGAGCTGCCAGTTCGTCGAATAGCTCCCGCTGTGCCCCCTTGACTGACCGTAGGTATTGAGGTCAATGGTCTCTTTTCCAAGGAGCTTAGAAACGTATTCGTGGGTGGACGCTTCATTTCCACCTAAATATAGGAACTCGTCGCAGTTGCCCACAATGCTCTCCCATTGTTTTTCAAAGAGGGTTTTCAACTGAGCGAGGTTTTGAATGATAATGGANACTGAGATCTCACGGCTTCGCATGGTACTGAGGAGCTTATCGAACTCGTCGGGTAAGGCGACATTCGCAAACTCGTCCATGACGAAGTGGACGTGGTGCTTCAAGCGCCCGCCGTTGACCACATCGGCCTGATAGTAGAGCTGCTGGAAGAGTTGGGTATAGAGCATTCCTATCAGGAAGTTGAAGCTGCTGTCGTTATCCGGGATCACCGCATAGATAGCAGATTTCCGATCCCCAAGGGTGGCAAGTTCAAGCTCATCGGTCTGGGTGATGCTGGCCAGACTGCTCAAATTGAACTTTTCCAAGCGGGAGATCAGGGTGATTTGGATGGATTTCAGGGTCTTGCCGCTGCCGGAGTGATAGCTCTTGTAATACTTCAAGGCGATGTGTTCAGGGTTTTTCATCTCCAAGCGTTGGAACAGAATATCGAGGGCAGACTGATAATCCTCATCATCCTCTTTGACCTCACCGGCCCGGATCATCTCCATGACCATAGGAAAGTTCTGCTCATCTTCCGGGGCTTCGTAGTGGAGATAGAAGACCAGAGCGAGTAGCAGCATCATAGCGGCCTGATCCCAAAATGGGTCTTGGGACTGTGAGCCTTTGGGTGTGGTGTTCTTGAACAGGTTTGTCACCAGCCGTTGAATGTCATTGTCGCTGCGGAGATAGACAAAGGGGTTGTAGCAGTGGCTTTTTTCCGTATTGATGAGGTCAATTACCTTGATGTCATACCCCTTGGCCTTTAGCAGATTACCTGTGTCCCGAAGCAGCTCGCCTTTAGGGTCCAGGCACACATAGCTGCAATTTGCGTTCATCACATTCGGCTTGGCGTAAAAACGGGTTTTACCTGCGCCGGAGCCGCCGCAGACCAGGATGTTCAGATTGCGCCGGTGCTTATGCCCATCCAGACCGATGGACACATTTTGGGTCAGGATCTTGCTTTCGGTTTTATCTTTGGTGGCGTACTTGGCGTTGATGGTGGCCGCATTGCCCCATTTGGCGGAGCCGTGTTCCTCCCGGCGTCGGTAGTTCCGCTCGTTTGAGAGGAAGATACCGATGGCCAACCCGTAGATTAAAACGCATACGAGGACAGCCCGAAGGCTGCCCTCGCATGGCGTAATGTGGAACGGATTGTTGAAGATCTCGGAGGAGTGGAGGAGGAACCCGGCAAGCCCATCGCCCATATAGGGTGCAATCAGGAGTCCCAGCCATGTGGCGGGGATCAGCCCGATCAGATAGAGCGTGATATGGGCTTTGTCAAACTTATCTTGTCTGCCGGTCAAGTCTCCGTCGCTCCTTTCTGGTCGGGGCATCAATGACCTTTAGAATGAGATCCTCGACTTCTTCTGTGGGGATATTCCTTTCAAGGGCCGAGTTTCTCATATCATAAAGGCTTCTCACCATCATCTCTTGTTCGTCCTGGCCAAAGGTGAGCACCTTTTTCCGTTCAAACATGGTGATGCCCCCTTATCGAGCGTCGCCGGTGCGTTCCTTCTTGGGCTTCTCAGAGGGCTCCATCTTATCCATGTTCCGGGTCATCTCGGCGTGGAGCTCCTTAAAGGCGTCCCGGATCTTGCCCAGCTCCTGACGGAAGTCGGCGGTCTCCATCTGACAGAACTTCTCAGGCATGGGCTCGAAGGTGTAGGTGTCCACGGAAATGCCGTACTTCTTGCACAGCATATAGGAAGCGCAGTAGGCGGTGAGGGAGTTCTCACTGCGGTTATTCTCGCCCCGGTCCAGATGGGCGTGAGCCAACTCCTGGGACAGGGAACGGAAGATGGTGGGACCATCAAGGCCACGGCGCACAAAGATGGTCTTCTGCTCCGGGTCGTACAGGGCGTTGAGGTGCTCGGACAGCGCATCGCTGACCTCCATCTTACAGGGGGCGTTGGTGATGAGGGCTTTCAGGAGGAGCCGCTCGTCAAGCTGGGTAGTGGACACACCCTTCATCCGGGAGGTGGTCTGGGAAATGTCGAAGACCTTAGCGGCGTTGTAGTAGACCCCAACAGAGTGGTCGGGCCGTTCAAACTCCTTGCCGGCTTTCAGGATGGTAATGGCGCTCTCGCCCTTCTTAATGCTGACCCCGGCCTTCTTCCAATCGTCGAAGTCCATCAGCTTGGTAGCTTCGGGCATCTGGGCGNCGATGAGGATGGCGTTGCTGACCGAGTAACGGTCAAAGTGGGCCTGCACATCGAGATAGGTCTTGAACAGCTCGCCGGTGGACTTCATCTCCTCGGCGCTGCTGTCGATGAGGGCAAAAGCCTCGGTGCGCTCCCTCTGCTTGCGCTCCTTAAACGCATCGGTGTCAAAGGGCTGGAGCTGCTCGGCATTGTCCTCTTCGGGCTGGGTCAAAAACAGATCATCGTAGTTAGGCATGATATTTACCTCTCTTTCTTCTTTTTCTTAGGGGGAGCCTTATGCTGGATAGGCTCCTTGCCCTTGGTGCGTTGCTGGGCCTTCTTATCCAATTCGGAACGAATGTCCTTCAATTCCTGACGGACAGAGGGCCGCTTTCTGGGTTCCTCATCGCTTGGAGCTTGAGGTGAGGCCGGTTGATGCTCTTTGGGCTTTGAGGAAGGCACGGACTGACGTGATTTCGCCACCCGTGCCTCCGTAGGGTTTTGGGTTTGCGCTTCATCCTTGCTGGGGTTGCTCATCAGCGCATCCAAAAACAGGTCCTCCTTACTGCGTTCAGGGCCGGCTCTTTCAGGCTCCTGCTTCTGGGCGTCCTTCTTCGCTCTGGACCTCTCAATCTCACTGCGGACAGAGGCCATATCGACGGACGTGAACTGGAAGCGCTCAAAAATGCGGTTGACCTTGCTGGCATCCTCGGCACGGACCATCACATCGGTAATGCCGTCCGAAGCGTCCCGGTCCTTCAGCACACAGTAGAGAATTCCGTAACGCTTAGCTTCCTTGCAGAATTTCACAAGGTCCTCGTCCTTGACGGCAAAGACCTTCAGCTCTTTTCCGCTCTTCAACATATTTGTGAGGCGGGTCTTGCCTTTGGTCTTCTTCTGGTCTTTAAGGACAGCATAGAGCAGGAGCGCAATTTCCTTGGCCCCCTGGCCGGTAATTCTGGCGGCGACTTCAGCTCCTTCTAAGCTCATCCTTACGACTTGTTCCGCTGCGTCCCCTGAGTAGCTCATGGCTGGTTTCCTCCTTTCTCGATTTATCGTCCTGCTGGTCGATCAGCCACGCCAACTCTTCCCGTGTCTGAGCGGAGCGCATCAGAATATCGTCACATAAGATCACCTCCTTCCTAAGTGACTTCATTCTGCCTCGAATTTCGGCTATCTGGATCTTGGCCTGGTCCACCGCTGTCTCATCACCCTGCCGCTTGCTACGCTTGACTTCATTCCAAAGGTTGGCTCGTTCATCGGCAAGGGCGGCAAGCTCCTTGGTCGCTTCGGCTTTATAGGTCAGCAATTCCTCTGCGGTAGAAAACTGGTGCTTTGAAAGAAATAGGGTTTGAGCGTCCAGCTTATCCAACTTGGCCAAGTCCTCACGCATAAAAAAAGACACCCGTTCCACGGATGCCGGGTGCTTCTCTATAATGTGGAGTTCGTAGCAGTAGCGGAGATAGAGCCGGTATAGCCTGGGCTTCTTCCTCTCATAGGGAGGAGGGGGCTGCTGCTGCCGGTATTGCTTGACTTTGACCTCCTCGGCCTCTGGGAACGGCTCTTTACGGTTGAGGTTTTTCAAGATGCGCTTGTCGATCTCTTCAAGCTCATACTTTGGCCCCAACTTATGAAAACGGAAAAAGCCCTTTGCCCCTGGCGGCTTTAGAGCGGGATACTCCAGCCAGTCGCCGTTTTTAGTATAGAGCTTCAACTCATACCCTGCCTCTTGAAGGAGGGCAAAGAACTCGTCCCTGGTGACGCTGGCCTTGATCGCCCGGTCAATGTCTGCCCGGATCGTACTCCGCTGGGTAGGCTTGCCGGCCTTGTCTGCCTGCCACTCCGCATAGCTCTTAGTCTTGCTCCCGGCATTTTCAATCACCGAAAGGCCATATTCCCGACAAAGGCGGTCAGAGACGGTTCTCATTTGGGCGTAGTCCGATGGCGAGTTGTAGAACTTCTTGCCGTCCGCAAAAGAANCGGAGTTGATAACAAAGTGGTTGTGATAATGGCCTGTGTTGCAATGGGTTGCCACCACAACCTCAAATCGGTCGCCCCAAAGTTCCTCCGCCAGCTTCACTCCGATTGCGTGGGCAATCTCCGCCGTGACCTCATCTGCCTTGAATGACTGATAGCCATGGTAGCAGGTCCTGCCGTCGAGTTTTCCCATGAGCCGCTTTGTGGAGATAAACTCCTGAGCAGCGGTAACCTCACTCAGAAGATTGACGCAAGAAACATAGCTACGCCGCTCGGTTTTAATATCGTCTGCGGCGTATTCCACGACACCTTCAATGGCATGGAGGGCGGATAGCTCTTCATGGGAGCTCTCCTGGGTCTTCTCCGGGTTCCGAGCATAAGCGATGACTTTATCGACACGGCCCTTGATGGGCCATATTGCGGTGACGGCCATTACTCTACCGTGTAGGCGTCCTGGNTGCTTTTTACGGCCTGCCGGATCTCGGTGACGCTCTTCCGCATCTCCGGCACATCGATCAATCCGATGGCGTTGGCCTTCTTCAGGACCTCGTTCAGGTTGTAGCCGATCCGCTTCAGTTCTCTGAGCATCACCATNCTGTCGATGGAGGGAGCCTCTTTAACTGTCGCACCGTTAAGGATGCGGCGGCAGTAGCCCTCACGAGACAAGCCAGCCTTGCGGGATTTCTTGGTGAGGCTCTCCAGCTCATCTTTTGTAAAGCGGATTTTCATTTCAAGGGTTCTCTTCAAATTACATCANCCTTTCTGCGGGGTTATAGGGNCGGNGCGCCCCTANCAAGCGGAATTGTGGCCCCACAATTCGTTGCTTGCTAAGACAGAGCCACCGCCTCTGGCGGGTGGATGTGGTTGCTCATAGTGGCTCTGTCAGGGTCGCTTCTGCATCATCAATTACGCCCTCCCTGGGCGGGGTCGCTCCATGGCCGGGGGGTAAATTTACCCCTCGACTTGGTAAGTTCGTGTATTTGGAGGGGTAAATTTACCCCTCGCAGCCTCAGACTACTGTTTGAAGAAGGATAGAAAATCGGCGACGGCCTCTTCATTCACCTCTTCGGGGACGGGCTGAGGACTACCCGTTGGAAGAGCCGCAAGCGTTTTCTGCCCGGAAAAGCATTCCTTTATGGTCTGCCTTACCACCTCAATCAGAGCGTTTTCACTCTGTTTGCCTTGCTGATAAGCGTTCACGGCAGCGACGATAGCTTCGGTGGTGGAGAGGTTTGACCCCATTAGGTAGTCCAGCACGGACTTGTGGAGTGGGTTTTCTGGATTGAGGTAAAGATAGATCTTCCTGGCCCTCATAGCCATTCCCCCTTATTTGTGGGACATAGCAGCCAGGGCCTCATAGCCTTTTGCGTTGGCATGAATGTCGTTATTGAAGGTCACTCGGCTGGGGTCAAAGTCCCCGAAGTTCTGGATCAGGCAGCTNCCTCCGCCCATGACGTAGAGCTTCATGGTACGAGGGTCATAGCCATCCTCACGCATACGGCGGAAGAGGCCATCGGTATAGACCCTTGCCGCATTGACCAGAGGGTTTAGGTACTCGCTGTCGATCTCAGCCGTTCCTTTGCGGATGATCCGCTCAATGATGGAGTCGTCCACCTTGGCACCGGCGTGTTCGTTGGCAAGTGCCAGCCGCATGGCGATGGCGCAGTCTTTCACCCCGCAGGCCTCCGTCACCATAGTCGTCGGGTCGGGCTTTCGGTCGATGACCCGGAGGAGATTGACGGTGCCGTTGCCAATGTCGGCAATCATATTGACCCCTTTGAACTCATGGAGCCGGGAGGCAACGGCGGCAAAGCTCTGGGGATAGATCTCAGCCCCTATGAATTCCACGGAAAAGTCGGTGCCCCTGAAGGTGAACTGAACGGACTTTTTCTGCATGAGGTATGCTTTGAACGCCTCTTGCTGGTCCATCACCCAAGAGAGAGGGAGACCGGCTGCAAGGAGGACCTTGGCACTGGTGCGGTGCTGGATGGCGAGCTCTCGCCCGATGGCTGCGAGGGNCNTCAGGTAGTCGTCGTTGTCGCTGACCTTTAGATTNCGGTACTCCTTATGACCCTGGCCCACCGTGTAGTAGCGGCCCTCATAGATCAGAAGGTTCTCGGTGAAGTAAGGTTTCTTGTCGTGCGCTGTGATGCCGGTGGGAAAGACACAACAGGCGGTCTTAATGTTTCCGTAGCCGTGATCGACACCAATCACGGCCTCATCGCCTCGAATGAACATGATTTCCTCCTTATCTCTCCTGGCCTTTTTCCTTGGGCTTGAACGGGATCGCCATAATCTCGTCGTTCACCTTCACGAAACGCTCAGGGAGCATATACTTTTCCTTGTACCGCTCGGCCTGTTCCTCAGTCANGCTTCCAAACTGTTCCCCGGTACAGTCACAGATAAAGCAGGTGCCGGCGATGATGTCCAGGATCTTTCGCCCAGGCTCCTTGACATAGCACCGCTCAATCTTCCAGCCGCTCTCTCCGCCGTGCTCATCCTNCATATAGTAGTCCAGACGAACACCGGGATCAGACCCATCCAGGGCGGTGGCGAAGATGGAATATCCAGCCACGCCGGGCCTGAATGCCTTGTTGTCACTGCTGACCACATAGGTCCTGGAGCCTTCGGGATAGTCCTTTGTGAAGCTGTCCTCGGTGAAGACGATGAAGCCGGTCAGGTGGTCCTGACCGGTTGCCTCAGCCTCTTGGAATTTCTTTTTCAGTTCTTTGTAGGGCATTTCCGTAATCGTGTCCTCTTCTCGGATGGCACGATTGAGAGGAAGCCCCATCAGTTTGCTTTCACCGTTACCGACGATGCAGACCTGTTCCTCAAAGGGGTAGACAGGCTCAATATCGCCGCACACAACCCGCTGCATCCCATGCAGAGACTGTTCAATCTCTGTAATTCGGGCCAGCTTACCGGGCTCCAGTAGCACGACACGCATGGTCTCGACTTTGACCTGCCCGGTGAGCTCAGGCTCAAAAGGGATCTCAGCAAAGCCTACGCTGTCACAGAAGTGGAAAGTGGAGTGACCATCCTCGTCGATTACTTCCACCACATCGGAGACCGAAAGAGAGTGGNCGNCGAAACCCGCCGGATGGTCCAAGTTGAAGAGCGTATAGACCTCCTCCAGATTATCGCATTCCACATCGCCTTCGTAGACCTTATCGTAAAGGCTACTGTCGATCCCGGAATTCCCGGTGATGGTCCGAGCAAACTCCAGGTGCATAAAAGCCAGCCGCTTCTCGTCACGGTCTAAGTTGATCTGATAGATTTTGATTTTCAATCGCTTATCTCCCNTCCGCTCGGTCCGTTAAAGGGACCTTGCTTTTTGATAGTGGATTTCGCTTGACCAGGTACTCGTTGACGTCCTTCCCATCAGGAGCCGGAAGGTCAAGCACCTGATACTTTTCGCCGAGTAGGGCTTGTAACCCCGCTGTTGCGGAGCGGCCCACCTCGTCATTGTCCAGGTGCAGGAGTACGGTCTTGATCTCCTTGTGGCTCTCCAGAAAAGTGCCCAAGGCTATGGGCAGCTTCATGTCCTGCTTTTTCTTATAAACTCCTGCCAAGGAGAGAAGAGGGGCCTGCATCCAATCCCTGCCGGTCATTTTCAGCAAAGTAGCATAGCTCAATGCGTCAATGGCGCACTCGAAGAGGTGGACGCTCTGGGCATTAGGCCGGTCAGCCAGAAGGAATGAGTAGTGCTTATCGCTGCCTGGGGCCTCTCCCTTGAAGTCGCCATAGGTGCCTCTGAGGGCAGCATACTTGGGCGCTNTNCTTTCATCGAAGCCAAGAANGACTGCGTTGTGGTACTTTCTGGATTCATATAGGTGGCCGTCCGCAATGCACTGGTGCAGAACATCCGGGTCAATCCCACGCCCGGTCAGATAGCGTAGGATGGCGTTGTTATCCCGGTTGGGTTCCGGGAGCTCAAGTTCACGCTTCTCTTGCTTGGGAGGCGGAGGCGGTACGATAGAGCGTCCTGCCACATTTCTGAGCACACACTCCACGGCCTCCTGGAACGGTAGCCCCTGCACCTTGATGAGGTAGTCTACGGCGGTCGTGCCTCCCATGCCATGGCTAAACCAGTTCCACTTGCCGTTGCTTATTTTCAGGCTGTCGTGCTCTTTGGTGCAGTAGGTGCCGCCAGATAGGTGGACAAGCTGGTCCGGGTCGGCGGCTTGGAGGTAGGTCAGAAGGTCAACTCGTTTGGCCTCCCGGACGATTTCAGGCTTGATATACGCCAAAAGGCTCACCTCCTAAAGGTCATCGGCCCTGTTCCAGCTGTTTCTGATGCCGGATGAGGACGTCTGCACATTCCTGACAGGCGGTGCGCAGAGTGTCCATGTAGCCACAGTCCATTCGGAGGTACTGGTCATAGACATCAGCAAGAGGGGTGCTGGATTTCAAGAGGGCCTTACACCTCTCGACGGAGAGGATGTCAGGGTCTTCCATGAGCGCCAAAATGTCCTCACGCATGATGTACTCGTGTGCCTTGAGGAGGATCNGCTCAGGTGTGAGCGTCAGGAGCTCTTCTTTGAATGCGTTTTGTTCCACCTCCATTTTCTCGTAGAGCTTCAGGCTTAGTTGTTCTTTGTTCATAGAAATCATCTCCTTCAGATATAGTAATAGCCGCCTGGTGTTTCCACCAAGCGGCTATGTAAGCGGCACACTGTGTGCCGTATTCAGTTGTTCAAGAGCGGTCAGGAAGATATNGCCCTCTATTTTACTTTGAGCGAGAGTGACACCTCTCCATCTTCCGAAACAATCATCTGGAGGTTTCTAAGGTGTCGGTCATAGTATTGCTTCCTCTCCGCAGGGGTCATAGTAACCCTTGTAGCTCTAAGCGCTTCGTCAAGCATAGTGTTCAAGTTGAGCTGTACGGCTTGCGCTAAGTATGTAGAGATTTCTCTGAAAATGGCTCTCTGTTTGAGGTCTTCCGAGTCACCGGAGTAGAAGTCATCTAAGTAGCAGTAGAAAATGCCATGCTCGGCAAGAGCATTTTTGAGGTCAGGGCCACATTTGTCATGCTCAACCATTACAAGAAAGTGTGCTTTGGGTAGAGAGGAAATGAGGGCCCAATAGTCCGAATCACTGGACACCAAAATATAGGAGTCAACCTTCTTTTCATAAAACTCCTGACTAACTCTAAGGGCCAATCTCATATCAACAAGGGATTTGTTTTCTTTGACCCGTTCAATTTCGATGTGTTCTACCGGTATTGAAGTGAATTGCTCCAGCAGATCCCAGCCCGTAGAGGCATGAACATCATCAAACAAAATGATGGATTCTACTTTTTCAATGCTTTCTTTATTCAATCCACGGAGCGTAGCGCTGAGTTTGTACGGATCGACATTCTCGCAATCCACTACTACGACTACTTGCTCACTCTCATCAATGAAGTCATAGATGTTGTTCTTGAAATAGCTGCCGGCATCTGATACTTTGCCATAATCCGTAAACTCCTGATCATGCCAGGAATAGAGGAGTTCGACAAACTTTCGGTCGCAGTAGAGGATATTGCCCAGATCCTTTGGCCTCCAGTTGATATACACCTGATAGGGGTAAAAAGACATATTTTCGTAGTAGGTGCTGGCGGCACCCTTTGTACTTCCTTCGGCCAGTCCGTCCGGCATAATAAACAGTTCTCGGATGTAGTCCCAATTTATCCAAAGCGGGAAAATCCCCTTGCAGTTATTGATGCGGTCCGATATGAGCCGATTGATGTCAACTATTAAGGAACTTAACTGAGCGTTATGCTTTTTTGAGAGGCGTATTCCATCAGCAGTAAGTTGATTGAAGCTGTCAGCTGGAATATACTCTGGCATTGAATAAATTGATTTTAAGCTGTGGGACAATTCATCATTGATTTTCTTGTAGTTCCGCTCTATTGAAGTCCGCAGCATACACAAGTTACGAACTATTCGAGCATTTTTATCTTTATCTAATTTTTCAAAAATTTCGAGTTTGGGTGGCTCATGCTCATTTTCAAATATTCTTTTAGGAACTCCAATTAAATATGCTACTTTGGATACTATTTCGTATGTGCTGTCTTTGTAGGTCATTCGTTCAGGTGAGTCATTCTGTACTAATTCCATTTTTTCCATTTTTCAAGCCTCCAATCTTATTAATTTGCCCTCGCAAGGGGGAGAAGCTAAATAATTATAGCACAGAATGGACCACCCATCAATCTATCTGTCGCTGGCTATGTATGCGGCATGAGGGTATCATGCCGCATTGAATTAGCGGGCCACAGGCACCGCCTTTTCACGAAGCTGCTCGTCGGGTTCCTCGCCGTCGCCATCGGCAATCTCATTTTCCCGCTTATCCATGTTGAGCTTGATATTGAGCTCATTGAGCCGAGCCAGCTTCTGGTTAAGCTCTTCTTCCTGGGGAAAGGGTTTCTCAACCTCGATCTTGGCGTTCTCCAACTGGACCTTCACGTTCTCCAGTTGGGCCTCTGCCTCNTTCAGGAAGGAGTCGAGGCCGGAGAGGGTGTNGTCGATACGGACAAGGTTGCCGAACACGTCAGTACCCAGGGAGGCCGTATGCGTGATAGCCCCTTTCAGGGACAGGCGATATTCCTTGGNGAAGCNCTCAAAGAAAAGCTCCATCTCAAAGCCCCGGTACTTCCCGATGATTATGGGGTCGGGGTTGGTCATCGACTTGCAGGCGTCCAGGATTGCAGTGCCGGCCTCTTTCTTGTCGGTATAGACCGTGCCCTTGATCTCCATCGGGCAGAAATTGTCTTCGCCGGGGTGGGTGTTATTCTCGCAGGTAGCAATATCGGTCTTGTACCCAGCGATGCGCTGCTCCAGCGTGGAGATTTGCTTGGGAAAATCCTTGATAATCTTGTCCTCCAGGGCGTACTTCTGGCTCAGGTGGCTGGCCTTGATGAGCTTCAGCTTTTGGACCGCCACATCCAAGTCCATCTTCTCCTTGATCTCCGGGTTTCCAGAGCAAAGGGCCTTGATCTCAGCGTAAGAGAGTGCGGTCTCGTCAATGTCTTCCGCAGACCGCACCGGGGATTTGGAGGTCATAACCTGGCCGATGAACTTCTGCTTGCCCTCTACCAGCTGATAGAGATAGGCATCAAAGGTGTTCTCGGTGACATAGGTGTAGATCTCCACCTCCGGGTTTTCGTTGCCCTGGCGAATGATGCGCCCCTCCCGCTGCTGGAGGTCAGCCGGCCTCCAGGGGCAGTCCAGGTGGTGCAAGGCTATGAGCCTTTGCTGGACATTGGTGCCAGCGCCCATCTTTTGAGTGGATCCTATGAGCACACGGATCTCCCCGGAACGGACCTTGGCAAAAAGCTCTTTCTTCTGAACCTCGGTCTTGGCCTCATGGACATAAGCTATTTCTTCAGCTGGTACGCCCTTGTCCATGAGCTTCTGCTTCACAGCGTCATAGACATTGAATTTCCCATCGTTGTGGGGAGTTGAGAGGTCACAGAACANCATCTGGGTAGAGCGGGTTTCAGCCGTGCGCTCCCAGATCTCAAACACCCTGGCGGCACAGACGCTNACCTTGCTGACACCCTCATCGGGCAACAGCTCATTGATAAGCCGCTGGTCCAGGGCCAGCTTGCGCCCATCGTTGGTAATGACCAGCATATTATCCTCAGAGGAGTTCACCATGCCGTTCCGCACTCGCTCGGCCCGTTCAGCCAGTTCCGCCACCATCTCCTTTTGGATTTCAGATGGTTTGAGCACTTCCGTATGGTAGTTGGCCTTGGGAACAGGCAGGTTGAGCATATCGGCGGTTTGCACATCCGCTATCTCCTNGAACATNGCNAGCANNTCCGGGAGATTAAAAAACCGGCTAAACCGGGTCTTAGTCCGGTAGCCGGTGCCCTCCGGGGCAAGCTCGATAGCGGTCACGGTCTCCCCAAAGTTGCTGGCCCAACAGTCGAAATGGATCATGCCGTTGTCTTTCAGCATCTTGTACTGGAGATACTTCTGCATGGTATACATCTCGATCATGGTGTTGCTGATGGGGGTGCCGGTGGCAAAAACGATACCGTGGCCATCGGTCAGGTCGTCCAGATAGCGGCACTTCATATAGAGGTCGCTGGACTTCTGGGCCTCGGTCTGGCTGATGCCGCCCACATTCCGCATCTTGGAGAAAGCGGCGAGGTTCTTGTAGTAGTGGGCCTCGTCGATCATCAGCTTATCCACGCCCAGCTCCTCAAAGGTGACAACATCATCCTTTCGGCTCTGGTCGTTGAGCTTGGCCAGCTTCGCCTGGATCTGCTTCTTGGTCTTCTGCATCTGCTTAACGGAAAACCGCTCACCCTTGTTGTACTTCATCTCCTCGATGCCGGCCATGATCTCGTGAAGCTGGTCCTCCAGCATAGCAATCTGCCGCTCAATGGATAGCGGTATCTTCTCCAGCTGGGAGTGGCCGATGATAACGGCATCGTAGTCACCGGTGGCTATTCTGCCACAGAAACGCTTGCGGTTCTTGGCCTCGAAGTCTTTGGCGGTTGCCACAAGGATGTTGGCGCTGGGGTATAGCTGGAGGTACTCGGAGGCCCACTGCTCTGTCAGGTGGTTGGGCACAACGATCATGGTCTTCCTGCACAGGCCAAGTCGCTTGGCTTCCTGGGCAATCGTGACCATCGTAAAGGTCTTACCGGCTCCAACAACATGGGCCAGCAGCTCGTTTCCCCCATATAGTCCTCTGGCGACAGCGTTGAGCTGGTGCTGGCGCAGAGTGATTTCCGGGTTGATACCGGGCAGGCTGAGGTGGCTACCGTCATACTCACGGGGCCGCAGGCTGTTGAACTTCTCATTATAGAGCTTTGTCAGAAAGTCACGGCGGGTTGGGTCTTTCCAAATCCAATCCTGAAACGCCTGCTTCATCTGTTCCTGCTTGGCCTGGGCGATGGCGGTTTCTTTCCGATTGATGACGGGGGTACGCTTGCCGTCCGGTCCCTCCACATAGTCGAAAATGCGGACGTCCTTCAAATTGAGGGACTGCTCCAGGATCTTGTAGCCGTTTATACGCTCGGTACCATAGGCGCTGTACGCTTTGATATTGCCACGGTCATAGGATTTGCCCTCAATATTCCACTCGCCGGTGTACTGAGAGAAATGGACTTTGATGTTGTACCGGCAGTAGTAGGGGGTATCAAAGAGATCGTACATGAACTGCTGGTAGATCTCAGGCGGTATCCAGCTTGAGCCAAGCCGCACGGAAATCTCCGAGGCATCGAGGTCCACCGGCTGCACCGCCTCCAAAGCGGAGACATTGATGGAATAATCCTCCGGGTACTGTTCGGCGCTCCGTTTCGCCCAGCTCAACTTCTCCCGCACATTGCCTGAGAGGTACTCGTCGGCAGTCAGATACTTTGCCTCACCTGCGCTGCCGTAGCCATACATGGGGTTGAGGAAAATGACCCCCTTCAGGTCGGCGAAAAGCTCTTCCTCAGTCTTATCGGTCAGTTTCCCCATGAAGATCATATCCACCTTCGCTCTTTCAGCCAGTGAGATGGCAAGAGCTTCCGATGCGGTGTCCACATGGCTGATGACCACCTGCNGCTTGATGGTGCGCTTGGTGAACATATCGGCTTTTCGTTCAAGGTTTCCCTTACTGTCCAGCACCTCCAAGGAAGAGAGGAGGTAGTAGGAATTGTCGGGATAGAAGACCGATTTGTTGGCCCTGGCGTTGATGAGGCCATACTTGGCGACGAAGGCATCATAGAGGGTGTTGAGCTCCTTCTGCTTGCCCTCGATTTCCGCATCGGTGTAGTTCTCCGTCTGGTACTCAATGAGCTGGCGCACACAGTCACGGAGACCGATGAGGCCCTTAATGCGGCTCTGTGCTGTTACGGAGGCATCCACGGGGCGCATGATGCTGTTCTCACGGTAGTATACCTTTCCGTCCACCACTGTGAAGCTAAAGTTTCGCACGGAGGGATCAGCCGGGATGGTGAGATCTTCCTCATCTTCCTCCAGTTCCACATCCTCGTACTCTTCGATACTGCCGTTAATATTCTGGACAGCATCCAACAGCTGCTCACCCAGGTCCACACCGTCATTTGCAATGCAGGCCGTCTCTGGCCCAAAGGGTCCGCTGATCTCCTTCATCTCGCCCAAAATCATGTCGGGGTTATCAATAAAGTATTGATTCATCTTCAGCCCGTTGGCATCCATGCCCAGATGGACCCAATCGGGCTCGTCGATGGCGAGGGTATCCCTCTTCTGGAAGAAGAGAATGTCGGAAGTGACGTCGGTGCCGGCTGCATCCTTGAATGTGTTGTTGGGCAGGCGGATCGCCCCCAGAAGGTCAGCCCTCTGCGCCATATACTTGCGGAAAGAGGGGTTGTCCTTGTCCAACGTACCCTTACTGGTGATAAAGGCGATGATACCTCCGGGCCTCACCTTGTCCAGGGTCTTGGCAAAGAAGTAGTCGTGAATGAGGAAATTGTGCTTATCATACCGCTTGTCCATGAGCTTGAAGTTGCCGAAGGGAATATTACCGATGGCAACATCAAAAAAGCTGTCCGGGAGGTCTGTGTTTTCAAACCCCTGAACAGCGATAGAGGACTTTTGATAGAGCTGCTGGGCGATACGCCCACTGATACTGTCCAGCTCAATGCCATAGATCTTGGAGTCGGCAAGGGTCTCAGGCCTCATACCCATAAAGTGACCGATGCCGCAAGAGGGCTCCAGCAGATTGCCCCGCTTGAAGCCGATCTGCTCCAATCCCTGATACATGGCTCGGATGACCTGCGGAGGCGTGTAGAAAGCGGTCAGCGCCGATTCTCTGGCGGCGTCATACTCTACCTCGGTAAGGAGGGCCTTCAACTCGCCGAATTTGCTGTGCCGGTCATCGAAGCAGTCGGCAAGGCCACCCCAGCCAACATATTGAGCCAAAACAGCCTGCTCGTCAGGCGTGGCCAGCCGGTTTTCTTCCTCCAGCTTCTTCAGGAGCCGGATTGCAGCCACATTCCGATTGAACCGTTCGCTGGGAGTACCGACACCAATCGCATCATCCGTGATTTGGAAGTCGTGGCGCTGGGCCATGGGAATTTCGGGAAGCAGAACCGTAGGGGCCACTTTCCCTGTGCGATGGGGCTTGGGCGGCTCCAGAACTTCCTCTTTCTTTTCAGCCTGTGTCAGAAGTTGTCGAATAGTGTCGATTTTCTCTACACGGCTGATGGGATAGCCCTGGTCCGCCATCGTCTGGTCGAAAAGTCTTACATCCCCGGAGATCTCACCGACTTCCTCCACGACAAACTGATGCCCGTCCAGTTCAAGTTTTTTGCCAATCAGGTCTTCGCTGACCTGCGTTTTTTCTGCTGCGGCCTGCTCCTGAGCAATCCGCTCCACATCCGCCGTGACCTGCTGGATAAACGGGGCATTCTCCAGCTTCTCAGGGTCTACTACCTCACCNTTGACGATGCCGTGTTCTTCCAACCTCGCCCGTATCCAAGCGGGGTCAATGTCGTCCAACTCATCGTGCGCCTCTTCCTGCTTCTGGATTTGGGCAATCTGCTCGTCGGTCACGTCAATGAGGTCGGCAAAGTACAGGTTCTTCAGTTCGTGGTCAATCAGTTCCTGGAGGGTGTCGTACTTGCGGCTCTCCAGTAAGGAATTGCTCAAATAGCGGTCAAGGCTGCAATCCAAAAGATTGACATAGATCTGGATGGGGATCTCCTCATCAGTGAGGGTGGTAAAGCCAACCCCGATTTCGTCCAGCTTGTCGAAGGAGGCCGGTGAGCCGTACTCACTCTCGCAGAACTGGTTGATGATCGTCTTTGCCTCTTCCAAGAGAGGGTCATAGGTGAGCACTTTTTCATCTTCAACCTTGAAGCCCTTGGGAGGCGGGTCAAGCTCCAGCAAGAAGTCCTGGGGAATGGTATTACCATCCTTGTCCCGGTAGAGCACCACGGTCATGGGAATACCGTAGTTTGTGTCTTCCTTCACTGCGGCGATCAAACGCTCTTGCTCAAGATACTCAATGCTGTACTCAACTTTGCCATCGTTGGCCAGGTAGTCGATGCGTCCGACAGGCAGGCTCTCTGTGGCTTCCCCTTCATGCTGTGAGGGCATGGAGACTACTTCTCGTTCACCTTTTTGCAGGGTGGCGATTGCAACATTGAGGTTGCGGTCGTGGAGCATCATGATTACAGTATCCAGATTATGACCAGGTATGCCGCACATGGGTACACGCTCTTCAAGGCCAAGCTCCCGGCTCGTAAGGTTCAGGTTGAGAGCCGCTGCCAGGGTCTTGGCGTCTTCACCCAAGGCCTCGAAGAAGTCGCCCACCTCGAAGAGAAGAAGAGCATCGGGGTTCGCCTTCTTGATTTGGCTATACTCCTGCCACATGGGAGAACCTTTGGGAAGGGTGGGGGCTTCGATCACTCGGTCGTTCAGCTTCTTGGCATAGTCCTCAGCCTGCCACTCGCTGTCAAACTCGACTTCATTGCCGTTCTCGTCGATATACGGCTCACCGATGGCATCATCCCAAATGGTATAGGCTATCTTGTGGCCCCGATCCGCTTCAATGACTTGGAAACGAAGCTCATCGTCCTCATCATTTTCTTCCAGCTCGTCCTCCAGGTCATCTTCATCCGCCTGAAGGTGGTCATTTAGGCGGTTTTCACGGACTTTTTCTTCAAACTCGCTGAAAGGAAGTTCGGTTGTAATGATGGGAAAGTCGCAATCGGAAAGGCGGACAGTCTCTTCACCCAGAGTCAGGATCTCATATTCCTTTTCCCCAAGATAGACATGGTTGCCCACCTCAAAACGGTACTCTCGGCGAGGAGGGTTTAACTCTTCCTCCGTGGGCTCCAAAGCCTTGGCCATATCGCTGTTCAGATGCTCCAACATAGCTTGGCAGCGCTCGGTGAGGAAGGTGTCTTGCCCGATGATGGTCTCCATCGCTTGCCGCATCATGGGAATGATGAAATCGCCCTCGATGCTNCTGACGTGGATTTTCTTGTCCTCAGTGAGGAATGCGTGGCCACACATTATCAGGTAGTATTGATCCGGGAGCAAGTCGGTCTTTCCAGAGCCTTCAATGGTCGCCTTATACTCTTTGATGATGTCCATGAACTCCTCGGCAATATTGCCCCGGAGCTCTCGCTTGTCCCGCTCCAGTAGATAGCCGGGATAAGCCTCCAATTCGGCACGGTTGAAATAGCGGTCGGCGGCAATCAATTCCCGGATACGCTTTTCAACCTTCACCCAGGTGAGAGTGACACGGAAGTCATCGCTGCCGTTCTCATTGCGTCGTCTCAGGGTAATGCCCTTGGTGTCGTGGTCCTCCCAGATCCCAGAGCCGGGAATGGCGTCGCTTCTTCCACCTATGCCATAGAGGTTTTTGAGGAAAGCGACGTTCTCTTTCTGTTCTTCACCTTTCTGGAACTGCTCGAAGATGGCGAGTTTGCTATTCCGAATACCAGCACCGCCCACCAGAACGTAGTCGATGGCCTCTTGCGGCACTTCAAAATCGGCCTTTTTCTCAGCCTGTGCTTCTTGGATGATAGAGATTTGCTCCCCCTCGGAGGGAAGAGGGGCCTCATCCGGGTCAAGCCACTCGTGCATGACCATCATGCCGTTGATGATACTGGCAACATAGCTCCAGCGGATGTTATCTTCCTTTTCCGGGGCATTGAAAGAGCCACGGAAGAGCCGAAGCAGATCATCATAGGCACGGTAGCCAGCCGGCTGTCCGTTGGACAGAGTAGTCTCATAGACCTCGTTGGTAAAGAACCCCTTAATGAAATCGCAGCGTTCCTTGACCTCCTGATGGGAGGCAAAGAACGCTGCAATCTCTACTCTATGATCTTTGAGTGCGGGGCTGGTGCGGATGAGCTCTCGCTTTTCGCTGTCCTCATGGAAGTAGGCGGGTCTGCCTCTGAGGTCATCCGGGTCAAAGTCGGAAAAGTCAAGCACGGAGGGCGGCTCCTCAGCAGGTCCAGCCTCCGTGCTCTCTTGGCTCAGGCGTAAATCAGCTCCGCCATCACCGTCTCCTCGGCCCTCTGCCGGATGTTGTTCATCATCCCCACCCACTTCATCTGGTCCGTCGCTTTCAGGCTCTCCGTCACGCCCTCCGACTGTGCCATCTGCGTGGTCAGTCGTTCCATCATCTCGTCGGCCTTCCGGTCGATCTCCTCCAGATGCGAGTTCAGCTTCCCGCTCAGGAGCATCCCGGTGTAAATCGGGTCCTTGTGCTCCTTCAGGAAGTTTCGCCGCAGCGTTCCATACTTCCCGATCTTCGGGGCCTCCGGCACGGTCAGGTTCGGGAGCAGATAATCTCCCTCTATGCGATAGGTCAGGTCCATGAAGGTCACTCCTTTCGGTATTGTCGAGACCATTATTACCCAAGCTGGGCGATTGTGCAAATGTGTGAGCGTGAGTTTTTTCTGCCTTGCCCAAAGCCCTTACCGTTGCCTCGATCTCCCGCAGGGCCATTTCAGCAATGTCGCTGGAGGCTCCACCCAAAACAGAGACAACCTCTTGGGTATTGAACTCACGCAGGTGCTGGAAGTCATCGGCATCCAGATACAGCCTTGCGTCATATCCGCAACGGGTCAAGGCCATAAATGCCACACTGGACTTCAAAAGGTTTTTCAGCCAAACCTCCGTGTTGAGTTCGTCCAGTTCTTCCAGTAGACTGCCGCCTTTGACCTCCATAAGCATATCCCGGTAGTCCGTGAAGTTGTCATCCACAAGCGTCTCGGTGAACTGCATGATGCTTTGAACAAAGTCGCCATCCGGGGTAAGATCCCCGACGCTGTTGGCCATAGCCTCAATGACGCCTGCCTCAAATTGAGGTTGGAGCTGCCACAGGGTAATTGTCCGTCCAACTCTGCTGTTGGTGTCGCTGTAATCGAAGACATAGCGGAGTTTATACCCGGATCTGCCCTCAACGAGCAGGGCGATTCCCTTCGTTCCGCCATTGACCCAACGCCCCAGCTTATTCCAGAGTTTGATCTCAGCGCAGGCGGTGGCCTCCGGCTTCTGGGCGTGGATGAGTAGTTGCTCCCGGAAGGTGTACTTGTAGTTGTTTGCCGCCGTAACCAGGAAAGCCTCATATTGGGCAACGTCAGAGGTAATTCTGACCGCCTCTTGCGAAGCAAGGGCCGATATGATTTCGTACTTACTCGGCATGGGCTACACCTCCTTATTCAAGATTGATGTTGATATTGACCATCACCGGGTCGTCGCTCATCACAGAGGCGTAGAGCATCCCGGTACGGGCGTTGGAAATGCGAAGAACAAGGGAGTTTAGGCGGCAAACGGTGTCGTTGATCTCCTTTTGGGTCTCCGCATAGTAGTAGCCGGTCTCGTCGCTGCAAATGGGAAACCCATCTTGGCGGAGGCTGCTGATCTTCCGCCGAAGGGTGCGCCCATCCAGAGAGAAGAGCCGCTCCAGCTCTCGGCTGTAAATGGCTTTATCCTTACCTGTGTGGTGCTTTCTCAGAAACTCGCAGATTGCGGTTCGTTTATCCATTGTGCTCTCCTTTCTCCGTTATCGGGCATCGCCACGGTCATGGCGCTTCGGTTTGATGGGCAGGCCATCCTCGGTGTAGTTCTGGGGATCAGCGGCGGGGCACGTCCAGCCAAACAAGGTTCCGCAATCATTGCCGCTTCCTGAGCCTTTGTGACGCCCAGCTTTCGGTTGTACTCGGCAACAAGGGCCTGGGCCTCTTCCTTGTTGTTGAAGGGAATGTCGGTCCGGTAGTAGCCGATCTCGCCCTTTTTCAGAATGGTGATCTCATTTGTTGCGGCCAGAAAGCCGTAACACTGGTCCGGGAGAGAGGAGCGCAGAGGCGTGACCGTGCNTCCGTTGCGTTCCATCAACTCTGCGAACTCGGAAACATGATAGAGGGTGTCTCCAACCTGGACATGGGATTCGTTGATGTAGCGGCAGGTGTAGATACTGGAAGACCCGTCTTGACGGTCAACCCGGATCTGGTCGCCATCTTTGAGGCGGAACAGTTCATCATATTTCGAGTCGATGAAGCGGATACCTCTGGCGGCTTGGGTGATATTGTAATTGAGCCAGTCCCGGCGGTAGCAGTAGACATAGAAGTTGTAGTCGTTCTGCCTGGGATTGAGCCGGACCAGGTAGGAGTAGAACTCGGTATCTACCCGGAAACCAAAATACTCGCCCTCACGGTCATATTTGCTCTCCGGGTGGTCATGACAGAACTTTTCCAAAGACTGAAAATCCTTGAAGAAGCAGCCGAGGCGCTCATCGGAGCGCATGGCGTTGACGAAGCGGTCAAACTCCGCCTTGAAGTCATCGCTCTTCAGGTCAGAGCGATGGTCTTCCCAGGAAGAATAGAAGCTGTGTCCGTCCCGGCCCATATCGCCCCGCAGGTGGCCGATGCAGCCGGTCTGACTATCNNACTGCTGGCTCTGCTGGAAGGTGTAGAGCCGCTCCTCCGGCTTCAGCACTTTTACCTCAAAGTCCATCATCGGGCCTCCTTATCTCTTTTTTTCTCCGCCTTGAGGGCTTCCAAGGCGGTTTTTGCCCATTCGGGCAGCTTGTCCGGGTCAGTTACACCCAGCATTTCCCGGCGCTCAAAACGCCCCTTCTCGCCGTCGTAGAGGGCCNGCGNAAAGACAGAGTTTCCTCTTCCCATGGGAGAAGAGCCGGAACCACCGGTCACATACTGATACTGGTGTGTAGAGCGCTGGTACTCTCTTTTGAAGACATCGGGCCTCATGACCACCACCTGACCACGAGGGTCGGTCTCCGGAGTGATGAGGGTGTAGCCATCGGGGGGCACAACGTCGTTGGAGACCAGCTTCTCCCGGTCGATCTCTTCTTTCAGCTTGTCGGCCTCTTCCGCCAGCCGCTTGCAGCACAGTTGCAGGATCTCCACATAGTCATCGCTGACCATGACCTCGTTGTACTGCTCAAAGAGAGAATTTCTCTCGCAGTAGGCGCACATATATCTGGCACCTTCCTCGGCCTTGGGGTTTTCACCCATGATGATCTCCTTGCAGCCGACGCTCATAGAGGCAAACACCTCATAATCCCCGGCCATGCGCTTCTCGTCACTCATAGTTACACCCCCATTTCGTCTGGGGCTGGCCCATANTCGGCNGTTTGGCATACATTTTTTCATAATGACCTCCTTCTCATAGCGATATAGAGTGCTTTTCGCTATGTAAGGACCCATAGAAAAAGCCCCATCCGGNCTCCCGGACGGGGCAAGTATGAGATATGGACTTAGCCGATCAGCTTTACCAGCATACGGTCTATGGGGCTCGTACCGAGACCTCTCTCAATCAGTCGTTCCCGGAGGGCCAACAGGCTCTCCTCCATGAGCCGCAGCTCCTGATATGAGACCTCCAACGAGTATTTGGGATTCCGTTTGAACATTTACAAGCCCTCCTTTCGATCTCATTATGGCAGAGGAAANAAAGATTTGCAAATGTGCAAACGGAGAATATGTAAGTGACCTGCAAAAGCAGGTCACCGGGGATAATCCCCGTTAGGGCTTAATAGCCGGTTCTGGGCAGAGGCTTGGCGGGAGCATAGACCTTAGTAACCCAACGGGTCGTGGCCTGAACCCACTGGNCATTGTAGACGCCGCCCACATCTGCCTGATTGACGAACTGACTGCCGCCCTGCGCCCAGGAGACTACGGTGCAGTCGATAAAAGGCGTTTCAACCTGACGGAAGTTGGCGGGGACAGTCCCAAAGACAAACATGACCTCGGTGACATACTCGTTGGAGGCCAAGCGCAGAGCCATGGGGCTGGCATCCAGCGTGTAGTTGCGCTGGGTGTTAAGGCTATCCGCCAGAGTGCGGTAGTCACCGCTCAGGTTGGTCTTGAAGACGATCTTGTAGTTGCCGGGAGCGTTATAGGTCCCGGTGATGATTTTGCTCAGCCGCACGGCCTCCACAGGGAGGGTATCTCTCCAGTAGAAAGAAGTGAGAGCCGTGGTGGAGTTGTTGGCAATGCCGGAGAAGGTATAGCGGATTGCCTGTCCGGGCATGACTTCCACATAGCCGGTCTTCTCAATGGAGACGTTGGTATAGAGGCTCTTANTGGAGNNGGCCACCCNCACGATCTNGCCGGCAAACTCCAGGTCCACCACAATGGGGGTCTTATCCAGAGCGTAGTAGTCAGCCGCCTTGCTCTCGATCAGAGTATAGCGGCCCAGAGGCAGAGCCTTGGTCGCTGCCACGCCGTTCTTATCGGTGCGGATGGTATCAACCAGGACACCGGCCTTGTTGTAGACCTCGAACTCGGTGCCGGGGATGGGAGTGCCGGCAGGCCAGCCATTGATGGTATTCAGGTCGGCGGAGGACTTCGTCACCTGAANCCGCCCGGTGATGGGGGTGTTCTTCCAAGTCACCATGCTGCACCCACCGTATTCGATCCAAATGGTCTTCACGGTCGTATCAGGCAGGTAGCCATCGGCCTGCTGGATTTCACGGATGGTGTACTTGCCGTCAGCCAGCTCACCGTTGACATAGACGTAGCCGTCCTGGTCGCTGGTGTACTGACCCACGGGATTGCCCTTGCTGTCGGATACGAGGAAGGTCACGCCGTAGATACCCTTGCCGGTCACACTGTCCACCTTGTGGATCAGAGCGCTCCCGGTGAGANGANTNGTGATNTNCAGGGTAACGGTTTCGCCCTTTTTGACCTGGATGTCGTGGGGCTCAGCGTCCAGAGCATAATTATCTGCGGCCTTGGTCTCCACGACGGTGTACCAGACGGGAGTGAGATCGTTCAGGTGGATGATGCCCTTGGCGTCAGTGCGATAGGTGCCAACTCGCTTGCCGTTCATGTGGGAGACGGCAAACTCAACGCCCTNGANAGGCTGGCGGGTTTCCTCGTCCAGCTTCACGATCCGCAGGTCGCCCTCCGGGATGCGCTCGTTGTAGAAGTAGAGCGTCTGGGTATCGTTGGCATTGACCTGAACGGTCTGGGGTTTGCTGTTCAGCGTGTAGCCCTTGGGAGCGGAGGTCTCAGTAACGACATAGGTGTTGTGGGCAAGCCCGGTCAACACAATCTGGCCCTCCTTATCGGTGGTGTAGAGACCGTTGGAAGAGACAGCGNCGCCCTGAGCGGCAACAAAAGTACCGTCGCTGGTGGTGACCTTGAAGGTGGCACCGGCAAGAGGCTTCTTGGTGTCAGCATCCATCTTGGTGATGACCAGAGCGCCCATGGGTGCGTTTCGGAACTCCAGCGTTGCGGCCTGACCTGCACGGATCGTGATGGTCTGGGGCGTGTCATCCAGAACATAGCCCTCTTTGGCACGGACTTCCTTCACGACAATGGCGGATNCGGGGTTGATACCANAGATGGTGAAGCTACCGGCACTGTCGGTTACGAACTTGCCGTTGGCGTCCCCGACAACGGAGCCGTCTGCGTAAGTGACCATGAACTCCACATCGGACAGAGGCTTATGGGTAACGCTGTCGATCTTCTTCACGGTCAAACTACCCTTGGGGGCANTGCCGAAATAAAGCTCGACAACATCCTGATCCTTGCCGCTGATATAGGCGGTCTGCGGTGCGGTATCAATGACATGGTTGCTGTCACTGGCCAGCTCCTCGACAATATAGGTGCCAACCTTCAGGCCGGTAACGGTAAAGGAGCCGTTGACGCTGGTTTTATAGGTGCCGATGACAGTGCCGCCGGTGCCAGAACCGCCAGCGAGGTACTTGACCTGGAAGACGGCGTTGGAGACGGCCTCGCCGGTCACGCTATNGTACTTATAGACCACCAGAGCGGAAAGCGGGATGTTCTCAAANGTGACGCTCTNACTGGTCCCAGCTTTGATATAGATCTCCTGCGTGGTGGGCTCCTTCATGGAGTAGCCGGGAGCGGGCTCGGTCTCGGTGATCTTGTACCAGCCGTCCTCCAGGTTGGTGAGGGTAATCATACCGTTCTCATCGGAGGTGAAGTTGCCCAGGGAGTTGATCTCCCCGGTGANGNNGTTGTTGCTGGCATAGGTGATGGAGAACTTGGCCCCCTTAATGGGATCGCCGGTTACACTGTCCACCTTGTAGNTGGTGAGACNGGGCTTGGGATAGTTCTNGAACTGCACCGTCGCCAACTTGTTGGGAACAAGGGTGATGAGCTGATGCTCCTCGTTCAGCAGGTAGTTGGAGGGGACGGACTGCTCCCAGATTTCCACCACACCGGGCTCCATGTCGGCAAGGAAGATCTCGCCGTTGCTGTCGGTGGCCTCGGTGGTGATGGTGCNCCCATCGGCCATCTTGATGGTGAAGGTAACACCCTGGACAGGTTCGCCGGTGATGGCGTCGGTCTTCATGATTCTCAGGTCGGGCTTCGCCTCGTTGGTGACCACAAGCTGGCTCTCCTTGCCGGGGAAGAGTTCAACATGGTACTCGGTGGTGTTGAGCACATAACCAGAGGGGGCCGCCAGCTCCTGCACGGAGTAGACACCGGGCTCCAGGGCGGTAATGGTAATGCGGCCATTGGTATCAGATACCCGGTCGAGGTAGTGACTGCCATCCTCCACCTTGGCGATGCGGAATGTGGCCCCGGCCAGATAGTCGCCGGTGTTGGGGTCANACTTGACCACCGTCAGCGAAGGCTTGGGAGTATCGGTAAAGACAAACTGAGCGTCCTCGCCAGCGTTCAGCTTGATAATACGAGCGCCGTCGTCAATGAGGTAGCCCTCCGGGGCCTTGGTCTCCTTGACGGTATAGGTGCCGGGGTCCAGCTTGGACAGGTCGATCTCGCCATTGGCATCGGTCACGAACTCCTTGGAGTAGGAGCCACCAACCNGAGAAATGAGGTAAGTGGCGTTGGGCAGCGGNTTCAAAGTCNCGCTGTCCACCTTCACNAGGTGCATACCGGGTTTCATGGAGTTGAAGAAGATGAGGGTTGCATTCTGGGCCTGACCGGCCTTCAACTCGANCTGCTGCGGAGTGCTGTTCACGACANGAGTGTCAGGTGCGGCAACCTCCTCAACGAGATAGGTGCCGGGTTCGAGGGCAGAAAGGACGATCTCACCGTTGCTGTTGGTGGTATAGGTTCCCAGGAGAGTGGTGTCCTTATAGACCTTGAAGGTGACATTTGNCAGAGGCTTCTTGGTCTGCTGNTCGTACTTGATAACCCGCAGTCCGGGCAGAGGGTCATTCGCTACCACCAGACGGGGATCATCGGTTGTGGTGGGGTCATAGGGGTCGATATTGACACCGTAGACCTTATTGTTCAGAGAGTAGCCAGAGGGGGCGATGGTCTCCTTGACCTCATAATAACCCTCTTTCACGTCATGGACATAGGCGAGGCCGCTATCACCGGTCGTGACGGTAGTGACCANCTGGNCATCACGAAAGACCTGGAAAGTGGCATCGGGCAGGTTATAGCCGGTGCGACTATCCTTCTTGCTGATGATGAGGGTTTTCTGACGGACATTGCTGAAGGTCAGAGTCACATCATGCAGGCCGTCCCAATGGACAGTCTGGGCGGTGCNATCCAGCTCATAGCCTTCGGGGGCCTTGGCCTCGTAGACCTTGTAGCTACCGAGAGGAAGCTNATCGGCGTCAAACTGGATGTNNCCGGCATGGTCGGNCGTGCCGGAGGTCTTGAAGGAACCATCAATCTGTTCCAGGCAGATAACGGCACCACGGAGCGAGTAGCCGTTCTGACGGTCGATCTNNTGGACGGTCAGGGTGTGTGCGGGGTCGTCCCGGACCGTGAGGAAGGTCGTTTTGGCGGCGGTTACGTTGAGCGTGCTGGGGGCAACAATACCATAGCCAGCGGGCGGGTTGGTCTCGGTCAGCGTATAGGTGATACCGGGCTTTAACCGCTCCCAAAGGATAACGCCATTGTTGTCGGTTTTGCCGGTTCGGGTGGAGCCATCCGTGCCGGTCAGGGTGAACTCGGCACCCTTCAAGGGATTACCACCGGGGCCTACCTTTGTGATCTGGATGCGGCCCGTCTCGGTTAGCTCACCGCCCCACATGAGGACGGCATCAGCTTCCAGGGTCCCCTTGCTCGGATCAGCGATGATATAGCTCTGCTCATAGGCAGTTNCGTTGTTGGCAAGATAGATCTCGTACTGCATGATCTGAGCGGCGCTGTGAATGGTGATTTTACCGCTGGGGGGAGCATTGTCGGCGGGAATGCAGAGCTTCGCATGGCCAGAATACTCAAAGCCGTTGTAGTTGAGGTTGGTGTTGTTCACCGTAACCGGGATACGCCAAGTGGTGGTGTCCTTCCAGTGACTACCCACCAACTCCACATTTTTCATGTCGGTGAACATCGTGCCGGCAGGACAGTCGGTAGCCCAAACATCAATCGTATAGTCCTGGTAATAGGTGGACGTAGCGCTGGCGAAGATATACTCCTTCGTGTAGTAGTTCTTGCCGTTGATGGTTTCGAGCTTGATGCCCTCCAGATTGCTGAGGGCAGCGGCTTCAAGGGTCACGCCGTGGGAGATGTCCACATCGCCGTCCATTGCGTTCTCGGAGCAGCGGATATACATTCCAGCCTGATAGACCTTGGTCCAGTCCTTGGCAACACCGAGGATGCACTGGATGGCCCGGAACACACGCAACTGCTGGAGGTCGCCGGAGGGCTCGGCCACACGCTCACGCCCTTCCGTAAAGGCGGTGCCATCAATGGCAATCTGGCCCAGAGAGGACCACACGGCAATCTGCGTTGCATAGCGGTACTCTTCATTGGTCAGCTCTGCCAGGATGGGGTAACGCTCCTGGTAAAGGCCCTTGAAAGTCTCCAAGCTATGCTGGGGAGAGCCGTTTGCAAAGAAACCTGCCGTCTGAGGGTTTGCGGTGTATTTGCCGGTGATCGGCAGGGGCTTATTCGTCCAGGCCAGACCGTGGTCAATGCAATAGGCGGGGCCGGTAAGACCATCGTTGGTCTTGTACTCATAGCTTGTGGCACCCAGGGTGGTCCCCGCTGTCGTCGTCAGGTAGGTGTGCCGCTCCTCCAGGCCGATGGTGGCGGTCTTACTTCCGNCAGCGATGGAAGANGCCTGGGCGGTCACGCACATACCCAGGACGGAACAGACCGCAAGAGCCATGGCCACAATACGGGTCTTCAAAGATTTTCGCATGAGTTTTCTCCTTTCGGACATAAAAATTGGGCTGCATGCTTTCACACACAGCCCATTGGGGATTTGTGATTTACTTGGTCGAGTTCGGAACTAACAGCTCCTGAGCAAATATCGTTGCTGCCGGGTCATAATCGGTATAGTCAGTACCGAAGCGCTCGGCTGGGTCGGTCAGTACCCTTTGGTACGATCTGAGAGAGACATCATCACCGCTGTCGTTTGCGCTTACATCCACGTCCCACCACTGGCCGTCCACATAGACCATGTTCCATTGATGGGTCGAACTCGTCACCCGAATGCAGGGAATGTTGGCCCTGTTGCAGAGGAATTGAAAGCTGTAAGCGTAGGACATACAAGCACCAGGTACTACGCCGTCCTGCGTCAGCACGGTGTTGGGCCAAGCATAGCTGGTGGCGTAGGTCAGCCGGTCAGCCACATACCACGCAATCTCCTCGACTTTATTCATGTCGCTCTTTCCAGCCAGTCCATCCACAAAGCCTTGTGTATGGCTTGCCGCTTCTGCGTAGGCTTCTGGGCGTCTAACATCGCAAACATATCCATCATCACGGTAAACAAGCTCGTAGACAGGATAGACACTGATTGCTGCGACGGCATTACCCAGAGAACCTTGCTTCACAACTTCACCGCTGATTTTGACCGGCTCCTGAGTGCCGCCAATAATTGCTTCTTGGTTTTCCAGAGAGTACCTGATGGCGTTATAAGCCTTGCGGGTCAAGGTGCCAGTAAAAGCGGTGGAGGTCGCTTGGGAGGAGTAGTCGGTGATCTCGGTGGGATATGTGGTGGCTTGAGTAGGAGCTTCGCCGGTATAGGGCTTATCAGGCTCCATCATAACAGCGTTAGTAGCTGAGTCATAGTAAACATTGAAACCGACGGCTTGCCCTATGTCCCGGAGCATCACGAAGTTATTGCCGTGGATGCCGTAAGCCTCCAGCTCCACGAGCTCCCCATTGACATAGAAAGTCTGGGTGCTGGGAGCGGCGGTCAGCAGCTCCGAAGCAGCGTGAGCAGCTGCGGGTGCAAGGGCAATACCCAAAACAAAGCCGGTCGCAAGCATGACGATTTCTCTCTTTTTGCCCATGGATTGATCCTCCATTTCAGTATGTGTGGGTGGTCCTCTTATTCACAACATAGCAGAAAACAGAAGAAATGTCCAATGTTTGTGGCGGAACCGCTCAGGAGTTAGATCTCGACGGCCCGGACAGCCCAGCGGTAGGCACTCTGATTTCTCACGCAAGTAAACAGCGTGATGCAGTTCTCAACGGTGGGGCCCAGCAGCGAGTTGTCCAGCTCACTGATTTTACTCACCCCGGTAACTGAGTAGGTTCGGGTCCCCAGCTTGGTGGTCAGGGTGATCTTGTCCCCAATGGACAGCGTGTGAATGTTGCCGAAGTAGCAGTTCACGCCTCGGTTGTGCCCAGCCACGCAGACATTACCGTCCCAGATGGATGTGTCGGTGAAGTGGCCCGCACCCTTGGCGAGGACGGCGCTGGTGGTATCCTCGTAGACCTTGACGTTCACACCCAGGCTGGGGATTTTCAAGGTGGCCAGATGACCACCGCTGTAATAGAGGCCGGAAGTCACATCGGTGAAGCCGGTAGAGGGCTGCATGACCGTGGTATCTTCCGGGACGGCGGTCGAGGGGCCAGTTATGCCGGGGAAAGTGATCGGGCCTGTCCCAACTACTCCGTCGCCCACCATATAGCCAGGAGCCAGGTTGGGGGTGAGAGGATAGCCGGTGTTGGGCGTGTAGGCACTGGCACTCCCAAAGGTGGGCGGAATGAGAGCGGCGTTCTTGCTCACATCCACGTTGGGCATTTCGCCCCGATCAGCGGTCACAACCGGGTCGATGGAAGTTGCCTTGGCGTACTCCGGGCCAGCCGGGGCATCGATGGTGTACTCCAAAGCACTGGCGGGAAGAGCCATCGCCGTCATCAGACAGAGAACGGTCAGAAACATGGGAAGTTTCTTCATATTCTCACCAACCCTTCCGGCGCTTGATGATGAGGAAAGCACCGACGCCGAGCGCAGCAGCACCGGCTACCACGCACACAGGCACCAGCATATTCTTCTCACCCTCGGTTGTGGGGACGCTGGGGTTGGCATCGGGGTCGCCGGGAATGGCGGGATCGGGAGTGTCGGTCGGCTCATCCACCTGGTCAGGCTCCAGAGCTGTGCCCTCAAAGATCGCCACATACCGTACCTTGTTGAGATTGATTCGGCTCACGGTGCCGGTATAGTCAGCAGTGACGGTATAGCCCTTCACATAGCTGTTGGTGGTAGTGCCGCTGTAAGAGGCAACGGCGGTGAAGTGACCGTCCGCCTCAGTCTGCCAGTTGATGGTCTGCAAGGTCAGGGTATTCCCGCCATCCTCGATGGTCTTGNGGGTATANTNGGTGTCCTGGTTNGCAAGATCGGGATAGGTGCGGGTGGCGGACAGCTCCTTGGTGGAGCTACCGTAGCCTGCAACGGTGACATTCACCGTGTCCAGCTTCAAGGTGAGAACACCGCTGAGGCCGTCCTCGGTGATAAACTCCCTGGTCTCAGGGAGTAGGGCCAGAACAGAAGCCATGTCNTTGTTCTTGCTNGCCACGGAGACGGTCTCGGTATGCTGGCGGGTCTCGTTTTCGGGAAGCTCCTGCTTCAGCATTTCNACCATCGTGTAGTGGTAGCCGTCCTGATCGAAGTCAGAGCGAGGAATGCCGGCGGGATCGTCCTCCGGGCCGAGGTCGTACATCTTGCGGAGCTCTCTGCCGTCCTCAGAGCGGGTCACAGCGGTGGGGTAACACACCACATCTNTGACCGGGNNATCATCGGATTCGGCATCTGCGGCAAAGGCCGCACCGGTCATGCTCATCGCCATCGCAAGGGCGCATACGGCGGTGAGCACACTTTTTACTGTTCTCTTCATGGAAAAATACCTCCGATTTTTATTGTGGGCATGAAAAAACTCCGTAGCATAAGCCACGGAGAAAGATGCCGCCCTGTCTTTTTTCTATCTCTCATTACATTGGAACCACCANCTTTCAAGACGGAAGACCTTTTCTCTCAGCTTGTGGGCAGACTGCCCCCTTGGTGTAACCTTACCGGACTTGCTGCCTCATGCGGTCCAAGTGCCGCTTGTAATACTCCAAGGCTTTGAGAACATAGTCTTCGGCCTTGTCCTTGCTCAGGTGGGCGGGGATATATGGCCTGAGCCGCTCCGCCTGAAAGGTGAACTTCTCCTTTTGATTGCCCTTCTGCTCACACATAATGGACAGGATCACATCAGCGTTGAGCTTGCCTTTTTCAGAAAAGTCCCGCATCTTTTGGGCCTGGGAGAGAGAGGGGGTGGCATCCTCANAGGAGATGGTTTCCACCAGGTCTATCTGTTCCTGTTCAGTCAAGTAGGACAGCTCCACAGCAGGCCGCAATGCGATCTGAGGAGTGCCGGGTGCCTTCACAGCAGCATTATCCACCATTTCCAGCAGGTCGGGAGTGAGGTATGTCAGCCGAATATAACGCTGGATTTGTGAACTGCTATCTGGAGACTTGTTAGCTAACGTGTCTCTTGAGCTTGCCGCTAACTTCTGCCCCACTGGGGCAGAAGTTAAATCCGTCCGCTGTCCCTGCCGGTTCATAGCGTCCAGCTTCATCTTGTAGGCAAAGGCTTTCTCACTGGGGAGGATACTGCTTCGCTGGAGGTTGCTGTCCACCATCTCCACAATCGCCTCATCCATCGTGAGCTCTCTGACCTCTGCCCGGATAGTTTCAAGGCCAGCCAGTTCACAGGCTTTTTTGCGCCGATGCCCGGAGACCATCAGATAGCGGCCATCATCCTTGGGCATTACCAGAACAGGGACAAGTATTCCTCGCTTTTTCNCACTATCAACGAGGAGGTCCATGTCCTCATCCATTCGCACATGGTAGGGGTGGCCGGGAAAATCATCAATCAAGGACAAGGGCATATTGACGATCTTGGAGAGCTTTGCTTCCTCACGCTCCTCCTGAGTGGTGAAGATTTCATCTACTGAGGTCAGCAGACCGGCTACGCTGCTTTTCGCCAATCTTCATCACCTCCTCCGTGAGACTTCGATAGGCTTTCGCCCCTTTACCGTTGGGCTCGTAGAGGAAAATGCTCATGNCCTTGGTGCTGATTTCGCCAAGCCTTACCGTGGCGGGGATTACGGTATCAAAGACTGGCAACCGCCTACCATAGTTGGCTTTGACGCTGGCTACGATGTCGCTGCGGAAGTTGGTGGTGTTGGCCATGGTCATAAAGATGCCTCCAACCTTCAGGTGCGGGTTGATCTGGCGTTGGATGCTCTTGACCGTTACCAGAAGCTCGCTCATATCCTCAGCAGCCAGATAGTCGGCTTGAACGGGAATGAGCACATAGTCCGCTGCGGCGAGGGCATTGATGACCAGCATACCCAGAGAGGGGCGGCAATCCAGCAGAACATAGTCATAATCACCCTTGATGCTGTCCACATACTGCCGCAGAACGATCTCCCGGCTCATCACATTGACAAGGCCAACCTCTGTGGCAGAGAGTGTGCGGTTTGCAGGCACAAAGTCAAACCCTTCATGGTGCGGCATGATTTCCGGGTGCTCTTCCGGGAAGATCTCATCTACCACATTGCTCATGGCGTTTGCCAGGGTCAGCGGAAGCTCATTCGGTTTTCGCTGTCCCAGCATTTTGGTGAGATCGCCCTGTGGGTCAACATCTATGAGCAGGACTTTCTTGCCCTCTAAGGCGAGACCCGCACCCAGGTTATAGACCGTTGTGCTTTTTCCGACACCGCCTTTCTGGTTCGCAACTGCAATTACCTTACATTTGCCCATTTTTGGCTCCTCCTTTCTCAGTATTCATAGCAAAAGCTATGTAAGGCACACTATTTGTCCTCGACACCCCGTGCGCTACCGGGAAGTCGCTAAGCGGCAGCTTGTGAAGCCACCTCACGGGAATTTCACCCCAACTGTCGTTCTGACAGAGCCGCCCCCATTGCGTGATCCTGCAAAAGCAGGGCTGTGGCTGGACGGGAGTACCATTGTGGTTCTGAGCGTCGTCGCCTTATAGGTGACAATCCTATATTTGCAGCAGGTTTTTTCGCTCACCCTCGAAGGGAGGGGTCCCGGCGTACCCAACTGCATGGCTCGGTCTCAGAATTGAAGTCTTAGCGAATGGGTATTCAGTTTACAAGGTCCCATGTCGGAAGTGGTCTTTCACTTCACAACCCCCCATTGCTACACGAAAATCCAAAAACGAAACCTGACCCTCAAAAAAATTTTCAAAAAAATTTTGCCATCCGGGAATTACCTCTCCCAGATGGCATTTGTGGAGATTTGAGTACCGTCAAGATTGCTGATATAATACCTTTCAAAGGGAAGATAGAACATTTAGCCAGTTTTGAACGTTTGCGGGTGGCTCTCGTTGGGGGCCGTCCGCTTTTTCTTTAGGAANACTGCAAACAATTTTTCCCATTTTGCCGCCTTCGGTCTCAATTCCTAAGTGGGAAACCCTGTTGTGCCAGTCGATTGAAGCAACAGGCAGCGAGCAAGACTGCAAGGCTGCAAGACTGCAAAATGCTCTCCAAATCACGCCGATGCACTACAACCTTCCATCCTGACTGCTTGTTCCAAAGTGGTGACTGAATGCGCCCACGCCGCAACATGGAAGGTGTTAAGATACATTCGCAATAGAATGGGCTGACTGCGTAGTGCATAGAAAGGTGATGCACATGGCTGAGTATTTGGGAGTTANATTGAAAAAGCTGAGAGAAAGGGCCGGATTGCAGCAAGCCCAAGTAGCTAAACTATTGGCCTTGGACAGGACCTCAGTTTATCACTACGAATATGGGGACCGGCAACCTTCGCTGAGCACCCTGGTGCGTTACGCAGAGATTTTCCATGTAACTACGGATTACCTGTTGGGCCGAGGCACACGGGACATGATAGATGTTTCTGGCCTTTCCGATTCGGAAGTTAATATAGTAAATGAGCTTGTGACCAGTATGAGCATGAAGAATATTGAGCTAAAGAAGCATCATTCGAGTTAATACAAAGGATTGAGACAATGGAGAACAGGCTATTTCGTTACTATTCTGAGGTGGAGCCGCAGCCGGTAGACTGGCTTTGGTATCCCTACCTGCCTTATGGGAAGATTACCCTCTTGCAGGGGGACCCCGGCGAAGGTAAATCCACCTTTGCCTTGCAGCTTGCCGCAATCCTAACCAAGGGTGCTGCTCTCCCTGATGGGCAGGCACTCNAACGAGCCGAATCAGTCATATATCAGTGTGGCGAAGACGACAATGAGGACACCATAAAGCCAAGACTTCTTGCTGCTGGAGCTGACTGCACACGAGTTGCCTTTATTGAAGATGCGGAAGGCACCTTAACTCTTGATGATGACCGCATTGCCGAANTGCTGGAGACAACCAGGGCACGGTTGCTCATCATTGACNCTATTCAGTCCTACATAAGACAGGACGGGGATATGCAGAGCGCCACCCGGATGAGGGCCATTCTGACCAGGCTATCCAGGATGGCCGCAAAGTATCGCTGCGCCATCCTTCTGGTGGGACACTTAAATAAGGCCTCTGGAGGTAAAACACTGTACCGTGGCCTTGGGAGCATTGATATAGCGGCGATTGCCCGTAGTGTACTGATGATTGTCCGGGATGAGCACAATGGGAAAATTCGGTATATGATCCCGATTAAAAGCAATCTTGCCCCGCAAGGGTCTCCTATCGGGTTCGTTTTGGATCAAGATGCAGGCTTTCACTGGCTGGGAAAATGCTCACTGGCCTTTGAGGAATTACCCTTCCAGACAAAAAGTACCAGCAAAAAGGAGACAGCCAAAGATTTGCTTCGGGTGATCCTTTCATCGGGCCTGGTTGAGAGTAAGGTTGTGTATGAACGGCTGCAAGAGCTTGATATTTCCGAGCGGACAGTGAGAACAGCCGCACAGGAGATGGAGATAAAATCCACCAAACAGGCAAACACCTGGTATATGTCCTTGCCAGATGAAGCGTTGGAGGAACAGTGAGGTTATAGAAATGGCAGAAATGAAGAGAGCGGCAGGCTATGTGAAGCTGGCAAAACTCTGGGAACGCTCTAAAGCCTCGGCTATNGTGTACCACAGGCACTATTTTCAGGAAGTGTTTGCTGATACCCCGGACTTTGCGCTTCAGGATGTCTATATAGACATTACCGGCTACAAAGAGACCTATAAGCGGATTGAGATGCTCCGTCTGATGAGGGATTGCACCTTGGGAAAGGTAGACTGCATCGTGACGCAGACAAGAGCCTATCTCGCCGCAAACCATGAGGAGCTATGCTTTCTGCTGTACTTCCTTTTTGAACTGCCTGTTCGGATTGATATTGTCACCGACGATGATGATATTTACCGGATAGACACAATCAAGAATGTGGAGAACCAACGGGAAGCGTTGCACCAGATGGCAAGAAGCCGAGTTTCTCTCATGCCGGAAGTCTACAAAAGCTGGCATTCTAAGGTGATTGATGGCATGAACAAACTGGTCCTGTAAGGGAGGAATTGCATTGGATACCGAAGAGAAGAAGCCCATGGAAGAGGAAGAGGTCTCCACTGAAGCTCTTGAAGGAGAGGTCGTAGAGCAAGAGAAAATTCCTCTGTCCGCCGTTCAGGATTGGGTGGCCAGACATAAAGAGCGTGAGGCTAAGCGAGATGAGATCCGGCAACGGGTACGGGGCGCTGGCTCAAAAAAAGAATACTTCCGTCCAGCCAAGCCCCAACCGACAATCCAGGATGACACACAAAAGGTGGTGGCCGTCTACGCCAGAGTGAGCACTACCAGCGAAAACCAGGTTTCCTCGATTGAAAACCAGACCCTTTACTATGAAAAGAAAATTGCGGACAACCCTCTCTGGACTATGCAGGAGATTTATAGCGATGAGGGCAAGTCGGGCACATCCCTCCGCCACCGTGACGCTTTTCGTCGAATGATGGCGGATGCCGAGCAGCAGAAAATGGACCTCATTCTCTGTGCCAGCGTGTCTCGGTTTGCCCGTAACATGGCTGACTGCCTCGAACAGGTCGCCGAGCTGAAGACCATGCACCCGCAAAAGCCTATCGGGGTCTATTTTGAGACGGAGAATATCTACACCCTGGACCCCAACAGTGACCAAAGTTTTCATATCCACGCTATGTTGGCTGATTGGGAGTCCGCAAACAAAAGCCGCCGCATGATCCTGTCCTACGATCAGCGCATCCTCACAGGCCAGTACCCGGTTTCTGACCTTCTGGGCTTTCGCCACACCAAGGACGGCAATTTGATCATTGAACCGGAAGAGGCAAAAACGGTCCGGTTTATGTTTTTGGCACGGCTGGCCGGTTATTCCTATGATGAAATCGCAGAGGTCCTAACCCAGAAGCATAGGCCAACACTCCGGGGAAAGACGGAATGGAACGGCTCAATGGTAAGGGGCATCATGAGCAATGAGCGGACTTGGGGGGACCTCGAAGCCCGCAAAACCATCGTTGTAGATTACAAAAAGGGCATCATCACTCGCAACAATGGTCNGAGAGATTCGGCTTATGTACCGGGGCACCACGAAGGGATTGTTACCCCAGAGATTGCCAAGGCAGCGAAGGCCATAGATGCCAGCAGCAGGCGGATTGATGGCGGTGTCCACGATATAAGCGTTATCACTGAGGGCACTCTAAAAGGCTTCCTCAGCCTGTGCCCAGGCTATGGTGGTGTGGATGCTCAAACAATGATGACAGTGAGCCTCCAAACCTACGAGCAAGAGGAACTGGATGCCTTGGTAGAGAGGGACTTGCAGCTTCGTGGGCAAGAACCAAGCAAGGTCAAGTCCATGGCTTTGAGTGGCTATCAGGTGCCGCCCGGTGTGTTCTTCATCAATCGGAACACCCCCACGCTGACCATTACCAAGGATGGCTTCAAGTTCAACAAGGCCAGAGGTACTCGTCTAAATCAATGCCGGTATGTTGATGTCCTTTATCATCCTATCCTACAAACACTGGTGGTCCGAGCCAGCGATGAAGAGTATCCCAANAGCATCCGGTGGATCAATGATGCCGGCAATATCTATCCGCTTATACCGGCAAGAGCTCTATCTGAGGGCATATATGAGNTCCAGAGGTGGAACCCGGAATACAAGTATCGGTTCCGGGGCTACTGCAAGAAGAGAGGCAATACCACATTTCTTTTGTTTTCCCTGGATGAGCCACAAATTCTCCTGGGCAAGCAAAACGAAAAAGCAAAAGAAACCGAGCAAAGCCCGGAGGAGCAGTACATTGAGTACCAAGAGGACGAAGCTGGAAAAAGTGCTGGCATGGTCGGCTACACTTATCCTGATTCGTGGGGAGACAGTTTTGTTGGCATGGCCTACGCTCTACGGGCCAGTAGGGATAGCGTGGTGGCCTCTATCAGCGAGTCGGACCTCTTAGATCACAGGACAATGGTGGTCAATCCCCTGATCGGCGAGATACCCTCACAAGAAGAAATACTGGAGGAGCTGGAGCAGCTTCTTCAAGCCATGTGAAGACTGGAGGCAGTACGATGGGCATGGAACATGAAGAACTCAAACTTGCACAGCGAGAGCAGGCCCTCATTCAGGAACTCATAAAGACGAAGCAGGAGCAGAAACAGGAACTCGAATTTGAGAGTTTCGAGGGCTATGAGCTGCCACCTCGCACACAGTTCTCAATGCTCAAGAAACCGGCTGTCTCAATCAAATATGGGAAGATGACCTTCAACATGGCTTGTATCCGCCTGTTCGAGGGTATTCAGTACATCTTGCCGCTGGTCAATATCGCAAAAAAGCGCCTTGCGGTGGCGATGTGCGTGGAGGAAGAAAGCGCCTCTGTCGAGTGGGCCAGGTTCAAGAAAAACGAGGTCTGGGTCAACAAGGACATTACTTCAGTGGACTTCATTGAGAAGATCTATCAGGCGATGGGGTGGCGTCGGGAGTGCCGCTATAAGGTTTTGGGCCGGGTGGCGAACTCGGACCGTGGTCTGATCCTCGTCTTTGACCTGGATGAGGCTATCATGTTCACCCCGATGAAGGAAGAATACGAGGACCCGAAGACCGGCGAGAAGAAAAAGCGGCAAGTGAAATACTACCCAGATCTCTACAAAACTCGGATCGGCAAGTCTTATGAAGATTATGAGCAAGCAAGGCAGATAAACCTTTTTGAGGACATTATGAGCTATGAGGATGGCGGTCCAGGCGAACCGCCTCAACTGTCTGACATGGNTGGAGGAGAGATTTATGGATAATGTAGCGAAGACAGCAAAACCCCATATAACCCTAATGGGTGCCGACAAATATGGCATCCGCATCAGTAGATATGTTCTAAAGGCTCTTGGCTGGCCCACCTATATCTGCTTCTTAAAAAGTGAGGATAAAAAGAGCATTGCGCTTGTGTCCTGTAAAAAGGAGCAGCCTCTTTCCATGAAAGTCCCAGAGGATATTTCAACAAATGCGGAGAGGAAGATGCGAGTATATTGCAAACCCTTCCGGGACGAACTTATCGCTGCAAATGATCTTGACCCGGAGAAACCCTTTTTGGTTGAGGGAGAGTATAAGGATGCTCTCAACGCTGTTGTGTTTCCGCTCAAGGTCTTCTGAGAAGAGGTAACGACTATGAAACTGGACTTTGATAGCCTTTATTCCGTGAGCCGAGAGGAGTTCCAGCGGGACTTTGACGCTATACTGGAAAAAGTAGAGAAAGGCGCAGGCCCTATCCTCATTACGGATCAGGGCCTGCCTGACCTCCTTTTATTTGGCTGGGAGGATTACTGGCAGAGGTTCGGCTCTCTTTACGAGCCTGGAGACCGTGAGAAAATTGAAGCGGAAATCAAGCGGAAGTATGAAGCGGAACAGGTCCAACCTACCGGCCCGATAATTGATGCCACCCCGACAAAGTGATATAATATAGTCCGAGGAGGTGTCAAAATGGAGAAAGTAAAGCTCNTTGCTACCGGGGATACACATGGGGACTTCGGTCGTTTTGATGCCAACATCTTCCCCGAGCAAGCGGACATGACCCGTGATGACTATGTTCTCATCTGCGGCGACTTTGGCGGCGTTTGGNGTGATAGCCCCAAGGAGCATGAAAAGCTGGACTGGCTGGAGGACAGANCGTTCACGACTNTATTTGTAGACGGCAATCACGAAAACTATGACCTACTGGAGGCTATGCCGGTTGAGGAGTGGCACGGTGGGAAGGTCCATCGGGTGCGCCCCCACATCCTACACCTCATGCGGGGACAGGTCTTTGAGATCGGCGGCTCCAAGTTCTTTACCATGGGCGGGGCCAGCAGCCACGATATTCAGAACGGCATTTTGGACCCGGCTGACCCTGATTTCAGGGAGCAGTATGAACTATATCGCAGGATGGGGGCATTGTTTCGGGTAAAGGGCCGCTCATGGTGGACACATGAACTCCCCACCAAGGAAGAGTATGAGGAGGCATGGCGCAACTTAGAGCGGGTCGGTTATAAGGTGGATTACATCGTGACCCACTGTTGCCCGACAAGTGTTCAAAGTACGCTTGACCCCCACTTTACCGATGACACCCTGACCGACTTCCTGGACGAGGTGCGGGAAAAGGTCTCTTTCCGCAGTTGGCTTTTTGGCCACTACCATGATAACCTTGCCTATCAGAATATGTACGCTCTTCTTTATGAGCAAATAATTCAAGTCCTTTAATACGGCCATACCTTTGATTTGGCCATCCAACCGTGTTATTTTGGAGAAGCCTAATCTATAAGGACGGAGGAGTATGTAATGGTATCTGAGGAGTTCAAAGCTGACTTGGGAAAGGCACAGTTCATAGAGCATCAAAAAGAGTTGACGCAGGCGCTTCAGCAGTTGGCAAACGCTCTTGGGAAAGACAAGGCGTATTGTTACAGTGAAGATTTTTTGAATGATTTCATGAGCGGATTATGGCAGCCATTTGAAGAAGTATCAGATGTGGGAAACCGAAAGCAAAGCAAGTTGAATACTGAGATCCAGGCGTACAAGAAACTACTTGAAGCAAAACTGGATGAGGACGGAAACGAATTGCTTGGGCACTATGTTGACTTGCTGGGGGCAAGGAACGGAGAAGCCTTGGACTATGCCTTTCTTGTTGGGTATCAATGCGCCTTCCGCTTTCTCATGCTGGGGCTAAGTGCCCCTTCGACAATCCTGCCGGAAGGCATCAGCTAAACTTTGAAAGGAATAATCAAAGATGGATATTGCAGAGATTTTCGGGAAGAGGATCACATCTCTACGGAACGAAAGAGGACTGAGTTCGGAAGAGCTTTCGGAGATGATCAGCTTGTCTGAAAAGACTATCATAAAGTTGGAAAGCGGTCAGCGTAATCCAACGGTTCCCGAGGTAGCCGTTTTTGGGCGGTTTTTTAATGTATCCTTTGACTATCTCCTTGGGAAAAGCGAAGACCGAATAGCCAAGGATTTCATTGAGGAAGCGGGAGGAAATAGACGCTTGGCCTCAATTTTGCAGCTTATGAGGTCACTATCCAAAGAGGAAGCGGAGGCCGTGCTTCAAAAGCTATTGACTATGGACCTGACATCTCCTGAGAAATGACGGTGGCCCAGCTGGGACCAACAATGGTGGAGGACGATTCTATGGCGGTCAGTTATAAAAAGCTCTGGAAACTGCTCATAGACAAGGACATGAAAAAGAAGGACTTGTGCGCTAAAGCAGGTATCAGTCCAGCCTCCGTTACCAAGTTGGGCCACAACGGTAATGTTAGCACCGCAGTTCTATTGAAGATCTGCACCGCCTTAGACTGCGGGGTGGGCGACATCATGGAGATTACAGCGGATGAGTGAACCTAACAACAGAGGGATGTTTATTGGACACTGAATATGACATAATAGCACCATCAAAGAGAGCAAAGGAGGTTTCTATGAACAGATTTGAGAACGGCGTTAGTTCTGCTGAGGACAAAGAAAAGGTACTTTCCGAGCTGGCTCTGGATGAAGGAACAGACACGGCGGGTAGAACTACCACGAAGAGGAAAAAAGCTAAGCCCCAAGTTTTTGCATATTTTCGAGTGGCAAATAGGGACTGCTTGTAACAAAAAATGGCACCGCTGATATGCGGTGCCGTTTTCTCTAAGTAGATATATTGAATAGTCCAGTGGTTAGTGGTATTATATTTATGACAATATGCACAGCAAATCATAACCCGGAGCGTGTGTGAATGAACAACGACAAAGTATTTCAAATGGATTTTGAAAATGTATATGGGCTTCTGGTGGATAAGGCTGTTAGGAAGGGGCGGACAAAGGCCGAGGTGGATGAGGTCATTTGCTGGCTGACCGGGTACAGTCCTGAGCAGNTGGAGATCGCCTGTTCCGCCGGTCTCTGCTACGGAGACTTTTTCCGCAAGGCACCCCAGCCCAACCCGAACCGGACGCTGATTAAGGGTGTGGTCTGCGGTGTCCGTGTGGAGGAGGTTGAAGACCCGCTCATGCGGGAGGTCCGATACCTGGACAAGCTGATCGACGAGTTGGCAAAGGGAAAACCGATTGAGAAAATTATGAGGGAATAGGGGGAAACGCCTATGTGGGTATGTCCAAAGTGCGGTCNGTCATTCAAGAACACAAATCAGGACCACTACTGCGGGAAGCCCCCAGCGACAATCGAGGAGTATATTGCCGCTCAGCCGGAGGAGGCCCAGGACTATCTGCGTCAGGTGAACGCCACCATCAAGACCAGTATCCCGGATGCTAAGGAGAAAATCTCCTGGAGTATGCCCACCTACTGGAGGGGCCGGAACCTGATCCAGTTCGCTGCCTTTAAGCGGCACATAGGCTTGTACCCCGGCCCAGAGGTTGTTGCGGAGTTCTCCGGGCGGCTGACGGAGTACAAGGCCAGCAAAGGTGCCATCCAGTTCCCATACAGCAAGCCGCTCCCGGTAGAGCTAATCAGAGAGATTGCAAATCGATGTGGAGAGAATAATCGATAAGTGGCCCAGATAACTACATGAAGATGGAGGAGTAGAACGATGAAAAGGCTATTCGGATATGCAGACGAGTNCATCAAACAGAGCGACTGGAAAGATCTTGCCATGATTAAGTTCTGCCTTGCATCTATGGGCGTCATAATTGGGGCTTCATTGTCAGAGAAGCGCAGGAAGCCTGCCGTATGGATTGCCAGTGGCGTATTCGTGTCCACATACCTGCCTCTGATGGAAAAGTTCTTCCGTATCGTGAGGAGCAAAGGCGAATGAAAGAATGGCACAGCAGATTTGCGGTGCCATTCCTCTATTGACAATATTTGGCTGGCATGGTAGATTTAATTCACAATAGAACAATCGGGTTCTTGAAGTTCAATTTTTCTTTTTGCGTGTTGTGTGGGCCAGCATTTTAACGGATTTGCTGCTACACATTGGTGTCGTTCTACCCCTGTTTTAGAGGGGTGCTTTCCCTATGATTCGGGAGAGCGCTTGAATGGCATTCAAGAGGTCAGCGGTTCGATCCCGCTTATCTCCACCAAGAAACAGTCATCCTTTGGGATGGCTGTTTTTTTACGCCATGATGGCGGCGGGATTGACAAACCGGAACCCCCGGCTTATGATAGGGTCAGCAGGGCCAAAAGGCAAAAAATGGGAGGCGTTGGATATGAAACGAAGCGAGATCAACAAGGCGCTGAGAGAGATGGAGTCCATGTGCCGGCATTACCACTGCTTTTTGCCGCCCTTTTGTTCCCTTACTCCGGCGCAGTGGCAGAGTATGGGCCACGAGTACGACGAGGTGCGGGAGTGTATGCTGGGCTGGGATATCACCGACTATGGCATGGGGGACTTCGATAAGCTGGGCTTTTCTCTCGTTACCATCCGCAACGGCAGCCGCCGGTCGGAAAAGTACCCGAAGGTATATGCGGAGAAGCTCCTGTATCTGAGGGAAGGGCAGTATGCCCCCAACCACTTTCACNGGTACAAGACCGAGGATATCATCAACCGGGGCGGCGGCAATGTGCTCATCCGGGTCTATAACAGCCTGCCGGACGAAGAGATCGATTTCACCTCTGATGTGACCGTCCACACCGACGGACTGGAGCGGACAGTCCCCGCCGGAACACAGATCCGTCTCACTCCCGGGGAGAGCATCTTTATTCCCCAGCGGCTCTATCACGATTTCACGGTGGAGAAAGGCTCCGGCGCGGTGCTGCTGGGCGAGGTGAGCCAGTGCAACGACGACGAGAGGGACAACCGCTTCCAGCCCCCTATGGGCCGGTTCCCTCAAATCGAGGAGGATGAGCCGCCTTACCGTCTGCTGTGCACGGAATATCCCAAGGCGAAGTGAGGGGAACGGGATGAACTATGATGTGACCGCCCTGGGGGAGCTGCTGATCGATTTCGCGGCCCGGGGCACGGATGAGAGGGGCTATCCCATCCTGGCCGCCCATCCCGGCGGAGCGCCGGGGAATTTTTTGGCGGCGCTGAGCGCCTGCGGGCGCAGGACGGCCTTTTTGGGCAAGGTGGGGGAGGACGCCTTCGGAAAGCTCCTGTTGGACACACTGGAGGAGGCGGGCATTGAGACAGTGGGCGTCCGGATGGATCCCGCCGTCTTTACCACGCTGGCCTTTGTCACCTTTGACGACAAAGGGGAGCGCTCCTTCAGCTTTGCCCGGAAGCCCGGCGCGGATACACAGCTGGGCTGGGAGGAGGTGGATACCGCCCTCATCGACGAAAGCCGGGTCTTTCATTTTGGCTCCCTGAGCCTTACTGGCGAGCCTATCCGGACGACGGCCCAAAAGGCGGTGNCCTACGCAAGGGAGCGGGGAAAGCTCATCACCTATGACCCCAACTTGCGCCTGCCTCTTTGGCCCGGCGAGGCCCAGGCCAGAGAGCAGCTCCTCTGGGGACTTTACCAGGCGGATGTGGTGAAGATCAGCGATGAGGAGGTGTCCTTCCTCTGGGGCTGTTTGCCGGAGGAGGGGGCCGACAGATTGCTGGGGGAGTTCGGCGTCCGCCTTGCCATGGTCACGCTGGGGCCCAGAGGGTGCCTTTTGAAGANGGCCCAAAGCCGGTTCCAGACCGCCTGCCCCCGGGTGAGGTGTGTGGACACCACCGGGGCGGGCGATATTTTCGGCGGCAGTGCCGTGGCCCGGCTGCTGGAGCTGAACAAGCCCATAGAAAAACTGACGGGAGAAGAGCTGGCCTATATCGGGCGATACGCCGCCACCGCCGCCAGCCTCTCCACTGAAAAGGCGGGAGGGATCCCCAGCATCCCGGTTCCCGCCCAGGTGCTGGAAAAGATGAGGGAACTGGCATGAGGAAACGAGAGGCCCCCTGGCACAGGGGGCCTCTCGTTTCCTTTCTCCATTGGCGTTCAAAGAAAAAGAACATAGCCTCTTCTTCCTTGTCTTTCCATTGGGATTGTGCTATACTATAAAATCAAGAATAAAATGGAATCATATGACTTCAGGGAGGGATTTCCCTTTGAAAATCGTGGTCTTGGCCGGCGGGCTCTCGCCGGAGCGCAATGTGTCCCTTTCCTCCGGAACAAAGGTGTCTCAGGCTTTGCGTGACCTGGGGCACGATGTGGCGCTGGTGGATCTGTACTTTGGCCTGGAGGACTACCCCGGCCTGGAGCCCGAGGGGCTCTACTCTGCCCCGCCCCCGGCGCAGTGGCGGTCTGTGGAACGTCAGGCCCCCGATCTGGCGGCGGTGCGCGCCCGGCGGCGCTGGAGGGGCAAGGGGGCCTTCGGCCCCGGCGTACTGGAGCTGTGCGCCAAGGCGGACATCGTCTTCCTGGCCCTCNANGGCCAGTGCGGGGAGGATNGANAGNTGCAGGCGGCCCTGGAGCTTCTGGACATCCCCTATACCGGCTCCGGCTATCTGGGCTCTGCCATCGCCATGGATAAGGATCTGACCAAGCGGCTGGTGAAGGGCGTGGTGAACACCCCGGCGTGGACGTTCCGGAAGTATACCGCCGAAGAGATAGACAGCCTTGCGGAGGGAACGGAGCTTCCCTGCGTGGTCAAGCCGGTGGATTCCGGCTCCTCTATCGGCGTGGCTATCGCCCACACACGGCAGGAGCTTCGCTCCGCCCTGGCACAGGGCCTGGAGCAGGGCGGACGGTGCGTGCTGGAAAAATATGTGAAGGGCCGGGAGATCCAGGTGGGAATTCTGGACGGAAAGGCCCTGCCCCCCATTGAGATCATTCCCAAAGAGGGCTTTTACGACTACGAGAACAAGTACCAGCCCGGCGCGGCGGAAGAGGTCTGTCCCGCCCCGTTGACCCCGGAGCAGACCGCGGAGGTGTGCAANTTCNCCGCGGCGGTCNTTGCCGTCCTGGGCCTGGAGGTCTATGCCCGGGCGGACTTTATCCTGGACGGGGACGGCCGGTTTTGGTTCCTGGAGATCAACACCCTGCCCGGCATGACCCCTACCAGTCTTATGCCCCAGGAGGCCGCGGCAGCCGGCATGGACTATCCCGCTTTGTGCCAGCACATCATCGACAGCTCTCTGCGCCTGGAGCGCAAAGTTTGAAAGGAGGCTCCTTTTATGGAAGCCTTGACCCTGCGTGAGATATTGGAGGCGGTGAACGGCCGCCTGCTGGGTGAGTTCGACGATCTGGACGCGGTGGTGTCCAGGGTGGAGACCGACAGCCGTACCATCTCAGAGGGGGCGGTGTTTCTCCCCTTGATGGGGGAGCGGTTCGACGGCCATGCCTATATAGGCGCCGCCCTGGAGGCGGGGGCCGCCGGATGCTTTACCCAGCGGGAGCGGGAGAGCTATCTGCCGGGGAAGTTCTACATCAAGGTGGACTCTACCTACCGGGCGCTGCGGGACTTGGCGGTGTGGTACAAAAACCGGTTCAAGATCCCTNTGGTGGCCGTCACCGGCAGCGTGGGCAAGACCACGGCCAAGGACATGATCGCCGCGGTGCTCAGCGAGAAGTTCCGCGTCCTCAAGACCGAGGGCAACAAAAATAACGACATCGGCCTGCCTCTGACCCTGCTGGGGCTGAAGCGGGAGCACCAGATCGCCGTGGTGGAGCTGGGCATCAACCACCCCGGGGAGATGGACTACCTCTCCGCCATTGCCCAGCCTGACCTGGTGTGCCTGACCAACATCGGCGACTCCCACATTGAGGCTTTCGGCTGTCGGGAGAACACCCTGAAGGCCAAGCTGGAGATCTTTGCCCACGCCAGGCCCGGCTGCGCCGCGATCCTCAACGGGGACGACGAGCTGCTCCGGGCCGCGGCGGCGGGGCCGGACGCTCCCTGGACAGGCCCGGCGATCCTGGTGGGCCGGGGCGAGGGCCTGGATTACAGGGCCGGGGATGTGGAGAGCGATTGGCGCAGCCAGATGAGCTGCCGGGTGGACACCCCCAGGGGCAGCTGCCNCATGGATATCCCCGGGCTGGGAGAGCACATGGTCTATCCCACCCTTCTGGCTACCGCTGTAGGGGAGCGCTTCGGCATGACCCTGGAGGAGATCGCGGCCGGGGTGCACAATTTTGCGCCCACCAAGATGCGGATGAATATCCTGCCCCGCTCCGACGGCATCACCATTCTGGACGACAGCTACAACGCCAGTCCCCAGTCCATGCGGGCCGCCATCGAGGTGCTGGATGGCTATACCGGCGACTACAAGGTGGCAGTTCTGGGCGATATGTTTGAGCTGGGCCCTCTGGCGGGCGTGCTCCACGCCGGCGTGGGGGAGTTCCTGGGCCGCAGCCATGTGGACTGCCTGGTGGCCATCGGGGAGCTGGCCAAGAGCATCTATGACGCCGCCATGGACTCCCAGGTGCCCCAGTGCTATTATTTCACCGCCAAGGAGGAGGCTCTGCCCGTGCTGAAGGAGCTGATAAAGCCGGGGACCACCGTGCTGGTGAAGGCGTCCCGGGGCATGGCCTTCGAGTCTGTCACGGAATATCTCAAGAGCATTGCCAGGGAGGCGTAAAGTTCTTACGCCCATACCAAAGACGAGGAAAGATTATGATCGACATATCTGTTACCGGCCTCACCATAGAGTTTGAGGTCGGCAAGAAAATTTTAGACGGGCTCACCTTTCAGGTCGACCAGGGCGAGCGGGTGGGACTTCTGGGCCGGAACGGAGCCGGGAAGACCACGCTGCTGAAGCTCCTCACCGGGGAGCTCCGCCCTGACGAGGGGGAGGCCCGTGTGGCCCCCGGCAAAGAGGTGGGGCTCATCTCCCAGATCCCCACGTACCCGGCGGGCTATACCGTGGCCGACGTGCTGAACACCGCCTTTGACCATCTCCGCGCCATGGAGGCGGAGATGAACGCGCTGGCCCAGCGGCTGNGGGNGGGAGACAAGGCCGATCTGCGCCGCTNCGACGCCCTCACTGCCGCCTTTGAGGCGGGGGGCGGTTACCATACCGAGGTGACGCTGGGCAAGGTGTGCAACGGCCTGGATATCTCTCCAGCCATGCGGGAGNAGCCCTTTGACGCCCTCTCCGGNGGAGAAAAGACCCGCGTCAACCTGGCCCGTCTCCTTTTGCGGGAGACGGAGATCCTGCTGCTGGACGAGCCCACCAACCATTTGGATCTCCACGCTACCGAGTGGCTGGAGGACTATCTCGCCCGCTACAAGGGTACTGTGCTGGCCATTTCCCACGACCGTTGGTTCCTGGATAAGGTGGTGCAGCGGTGCGTGGAGATCAAGGGTGGCAAGGCGGAATTCTATGCCGGCAACTACAGCTTTTATGTGGAGGAGAAGGAGCGCCGCTTCCAGGAGCAGCTCAAGCAGTACCAGAAGGAACAGGCCAAGCTGGAACAGCTCCAGGAGGCTGTGGACAAGATGCGCCTGTGGGCCTTCATGGGCAACGACAAGCTCTACAAGCGGGCCTTTTCCATGGAAAAGCGGATGGAAAAGCTCCAGAGCGTGGACAAGCCCACCAAGGAGCGCAGGCTCACCATGAACTTCGGAGAAAAAGAGTTCCGGGGGGACGAGGTGTTCACCGTCAAGGGTCTGGCCATGGCTTTTGGCGGGCGGAGGCTTTTTGACAATGTGGATCTGGAGGTGGCGGGGGGCGAGCGCATCGCCCTGCTGGGCGACAACGGCGCAGGCAAGTCNACCTTCGTGAAGATCCTGCTGGGGGNGCTGGAGCCTACGGCGGGGAAGCTGCGCTTTGNCCCCACGGTGAAGATCGGGTACCTGCCTCAGCTGGTCACCTTCGACCACCCGGAGCGCAATTTGGTGGACACCCTGCTCTATGACCTGAACTGCACCACCCAGGAGGCCCGGGATCGCCTGGCCGCCTTTAACTTCCGGGGAGAGGATGTGTTCAAGGAGGTCTCCGCCCTCTCCGGCGGAGAGAGAAGCCGGCTGAAGCTGTGCGAGCTGATGAGCCGGAAGATCAACCTGCTCATCCTGGACGAGCCTACCAACCACCTGGACGTGGACAGCCGGGACTGGATCGAGGAGGCCATTCGGGCCTACGAGGGGAATCTGCTCTTTGTCTCCCACGACCGCTGGTTCATCAAGGAGTTCGCCCAGCGGGTATGGATGCTGGAGAACCAGTNCATCACTGACTTTAAGGGCACCTATGAGGAATATCNGGCCTACCAGGAGCGGCAGAAGGTCTACGCCAGGAACGGCGCGCCGCCCCCCGCCGAGGAGCCGAAGAAAGACAAGCCCAAGCGCCCCGGCGGCACAAAGGAACTGGAGAAGCGGGTCAACGCCGCCGAGCGGGCGGTGGCCAAGGCGGAGGAGAAGCAGTTTGAGCTGACTCAGCGGGCGGAAGAGGTGGCCTCCAACTACCTGGAGCTTCAGAAGGTCTTGGAGGAACAAAAAGAGCTGGAGGAGGAGATCGCCCACCTGTACACCGTGTGGGAGACCCTGGCGGCCGAACTGGAGGAGGCGAAGGGAGAATGAGACAGAAGGGATATAAGCCCTACGCCGGNCGGANAAAACGGCTGTGGGTCAAGTGCCTGGCGGCGCTCATTGCCCTGGGGCTTTTGTGCTTTGCGGCCCTGGAGGTCTACATCGGCGTCCACAGCCGGACAGATATCATTGGGGACCCCCAAACCATGGTCATCTTCGGCTGTCAGGTGAAGCCCTGGGGCCCCTCTATCCTGCTCCAGGATCGGCTGGATACGGCCTTGAGCTATCTGGAGGATCACCCGGATATGAAGATCGTGGTCGCCGGAGGCAAGGGGGACGACGAGCATATGTCGGAGGCCCAGTGTNTGTACGACTACCTCACCGCNCACGGAGTGGACGGAGAGAACATTTATATGGAGCCTCAGTCCCGGAACACCTGGCAGAATGTGAACTACACCCTGGATCTCATGGGCGAGGTGGGGACGACGGTCAGCATCGCCACGGGGGAGACGAAAGGACTGGAGCCCGGCGGCGAGGTGCTGCTGGTGTCCAGCGGCTTCCACCTGGCCCGGATCCGGATGCTGTGGGCGAGGGCCGGAGGACATTTGGAGAAGACCNCCACCCTGNCCGCCNCGGTGAGCCACACCCCCTCGGCGGTTCAGATGTTCTTCCGGGAGCCGCTGGCCCTGGTAAAATCCTTTGTCTTTGACCGTTGAAAGAAGGGAGGCACTTCGCTTGTGCTGGATAAACTGAGGCGCATCGAGCAACGCTACCAGGAGGTGGAGGAGCGCCTTTCCTCCGCCGAGACTTACAGCGATCCGGCCCTGGCCGCCAAGCTCAACAAAGAACAGCGGGAGCTTGCGCCCCTCATGGAGACCTACCGGGCCTGGCTCCAGGCCCAAAAAGACCTGGAGGAGGTCCAGACCCTTTTTTCCGACCCGGAGCTGGGAGATATGGCCCGGGAGGAATTCGCCGCCGCCAAGGCCCTTCTGCCCACCCTGGAGGAGCGGCTGAAACTCCTGCTCCTTCCCAAGGNTCCCGNCNACGGTAAGAACGTCATCGTGGAGATCCGGGCCGGGGTGGGGGGAGAGGAGGCCGCCCTGTTCGCCCACTCCCTGTTTCGTATGTATACCATGTACGCCGAGGCCCGCCATTGGAGCGTGGAGGTGGACTCCGCCAGCGAGACCGAGCTGGGGGGCCTCAAGGAGATATGCTTCACCATCAATGGCGAAAACGCATACAGCCGCCTGAAGTTTGAAAGCGGCGTCCACCGGGTGCAGCGGGTGCCGGAGACGGAGTCCGGCGGGCGGGTGCACACCTCCACCGTCACCGTGGCGGTGCTGCCCGAGATGGAAGAGGTGGACGTGAAGATCGACCCCGCCGACGTGGAGATGCAGGTGTTCCGCTCCTCAGGAGCGGGAGGCCAGCACATCAACAAGACCTCCTCTGCCGNTCGGCTCATCCACAGGCCCACGGGCATGGTGGTGGAGTGCCAGCAGGAGCGCAGCCAGTTTCAAAACCGGGAGAAGGCCATGCGCCTTCTGGCCTCCCGCCTCTATGAGGAGGAGCGGCAGCGGGTGGAGGGAGAGCATTCCGCCCAGCGAAGAAGCCAGGTGGGTTCCGGCATGCGTAACGAGCGCATCCGCACCTACAACTTTCCCCAGGGCCGCCTCACCGATCACCGGGTGGGGCTGACCCTCTATCAATTGGACGCGGTGATGAACGGAGACCTGGNTGAGATCATCGATGCGCTGGTGACCAACCACCAGGCGGCCAGATTAGAAAAGGGGACACAGTGATATGGTACTTCGAATCGACTTTCCTGCCCTTCCCAAAGACAAGGATCTGCTCCAGATGAGGGCCGACCTGGACGACGTGCTGGAGGAGGACGGCTGGCTCCTGGCCTCCGGCCAGAGCGGAGTGGGGGGCTTTGTTGAGATGGAGCTGGAGGATGAGAAGATCAACCCCAAGTATGCCATTCTGGCGGTGAAGAACTATCTTCAGCAGGCGGGCTTTGTCAAGGAGACCACCATGGAGATCGCCGGGGCCGTCATCGGCATTTTCGAGTGATGGATACCAAACGCCTGACNAGCCGGGACGTTGCCGCCGCCNCCGGGGTCATCTCCGCCGGCGGTCTTCTCGGCATCCCCACCGAGACGGTTTACGGCCTGGGCGCCAACGGCCTGGACGAAAAGGCCGTCCACGCCATCTTCGACGCCAAGGGCCGCCCCCAGGATAATCCCCTTATCCTCCATGTCCCCGACGCAGGCTGGCTGGAGCGGTACTGCGCGGGCATTCCGGCGGTGGCCTATGAGCTGGCCCGCCGTTTCTGGCCCGGGCCTCTCACCATGATCCTGCCCCGGAAGCGCATTGTCCCCGATACGGTGACGGCGGGCCTTGACACCGTGGGCATGCGCTGCCCCGACTGCGCCGTGACAAGGCAGGTCATCGCCGCCGCCGATGTGCCCATCGCCGCCCCCTCAGGCAACGCCTCGGGCCGGCCCAGCCCCACCACGGCGGCGGCCATGCTGGAGGATATGGACGGCAAGATCGACGCCATTTTGGACGACGGCCCCTGCCGGGTGGGGGTGGAGTCCACCATCCTCGACCTGACCGTCACCCCGCCACGGCTGCTCCGCCCCGGCGGAGTGACGTTGGAGGCGCTGGAGGAGGTGTTGGGAGACGTGGCGGTGGACGAGGCCATCCGCCGGCTCATGGCGCCCGGCGAGCAGCCCAAGGCCCCCGGCATGAAGTACCGCCACNACGCACCCAAGGCCCCCGTCACCGTGGTGAAGGGCGATCCGGACATGACGGCGGGGTACATCGTGGCCCGCATGGGTGAAAAAAGCGGCGTCATCTGCTTTGATGAGTTCAAGGGCTATTTTCGCGGCCACCCGGTGGAGGCCATCGGCCCCGCCGCCGACCAGGCCCAGCAGGCAAGGCGTATCTTTGAGGCCCTCCGGGCCTTTGACCACTTGGACGTCACCGACATCTGGGCCCAGTCTCCCACGGACACGGGCCTGGGCCTGGCGGTGACCAACCGCCTGAATAAGGCCGCGGGCTTCCATATCATCGAACTTTCATAGAGCGGCTGCCTTTACTTTGGCAGAACAGCCGGCACAGCAGGAACCGAGAACAGAAAAAGGAGAGAGCACAAATGAGTACATTAACTGCAGGTGTGAGCCGGGAAACAGCGCTGGAGACCTTGAAGAAGTATAATTCTGAGCCCTTCCACATTCGCCACGGCATCACCGTCTCCCATGTGATGGGCTGGTTTGCCGACACGCTGGGATACGGGGAGGATAAGGAGTTCTGGTCTCTGGTGGGCCTGATGCATGACGTGGACTTTGAGAAATGGCCCGAGGAGCACTGCGTCAAAGCTCCCGAACTTTTGGCTGAGGCGGGCTTCACCGACGAGTTCATCCACGCCGTCTGCTCCCACGGCTGGGGTATGACGGGCACCGACGCAAAGCCCGAGCTGGAGATGGAGAAGGTTCTCTTCGCCTGCGACGAGCTCACCGGGCTTATTGGCGCCGCCGCCCTCATGCGGCCCAGCAAGTCCACCAAGGACATGGAGCTGAAGAGCCTGAAGAAGAAGTACAAGGACAAGAAGTTTGCCGCCGGCTGCTCCCGGGAGTGTATCGCCCAGGGGGCGGAAAACCTGGGCTGGGAGCTGGATGCGCTGCTGGATAAGACTCTCCAGGCCATGGCCCAGACCGAGGACGCCATAGAGACGGAGACGGCGGAGAACACCTGATGAAGACCATCGGGATCACCGGCCCCACCGGTGCGGGAAAGACCACTGCCCTCAACGCCCTGCGGTCGTTGGGGGCGGAGGTGGTGGATGCCGACGCGGTCTATCACCGGCTCCTGGAGGAGAGCGAGAGCCTGAAAAAGGCGCTGACAGGGGCGTTTGGGGAAGAAATTCTGGACAAAATGGGCAAGATAGACCGCAGACGGCTCTCCCAGGCGGTCTACCCCCACCGTTTGGAGGAGCTCAACGCCCTGACGCACCCCGCGATCCTCTCGGAGATCGCCGGGCTGAAAAGGAAGGCGGAGGGGGAGGGCTGCGCCGCCCTGGCCATCGACGCCATCGCCCTCATAGAAAGCGGCCTGGGGGAGTGGTGCGACGTGGTGGTGGCCGTGCTGGCGCCTCTTGAAGTGCGGGTGCGCCGCATCATGGCCCGGGACGGCATCGACGAAGACTACGCCCGCCGCCGGGCGCTGGCCCAGAAGCCGGATACGTTCTTCCGCAGCCACAGCGATCATACCCTGGAAAACCGGGAGGGGGACAGGCCGGAGGACTTCGAGGAGCGGGCGCTGCTCCTCTTTCGGGCGCTGCTAGAGTAAAAAGGGCCGGAGTGTGATAGAAAAGTTCACAATTATGTGCTATCTTGTATAGAATGTACCAAAAGGAGGTATTTCCCATGGAAGAAAAGGAAAAGACGGCCGGCCAGCTTCGGCGCGAGCTCCTGCTGGATCAGCGCAAGAACGGCTACGACCTGCTCACTGCCGAGGACGAGGCGGCCATGAAGTCCTACTGTGAGGACTATAAGAAATTCCTGGACGCCGCCATGACTGAGCGTGAGGCGGTGGATGAGATCGTCCGCCAGGCCGAAGCCCACGGCTTTGTGNCCTTTACCCGGGGCATGGCGGTGATCCCCGGCGACAAGCTCTACCGGGTCAACCGGGGCAAGGCGGTGATGCTGGCGGTGATCGGGGAGAAGAGCCTGGCCGATGGAGTTTCCATCGGCGCGGCCCATATCGACTCCCCCCGCCTGGACTTGAAGCCCCAGCCCCTCTATGAGGACAGTGAGCTGGCCTTTCTCAAGACNCACTACTACGGCGGTATCCGCAAGTACCAGTGGGTCACCATCCCCCTGGAGCTCCACGGCGTCATTGTGCGCAAGGACGGTTCCAGCGTGAAGGTGGCCCTCGGCGCGGCGGAGGGNGACNCCCTCNTCNCGGTGGACGNCCTNCNTCCCCACCTTGGGGGAGAGCAGTCCAAAAAGCCCCTGGGGGAGGCCATTCCCGGCGAGACCCTGAACATTCTGGTGGGCTCCCGCCCCTTCAAGGACGACGAGGGGGCCGACCGGGTGAAGCTGGCGATCCTGGACATCCTTAACCAGAAATACGGGCTGGTGGAGACCGACTTTATCTCCGCTGAGCTGGAGGCGGTGCCCGCCTTCCGCGCCTGCGACATCGGGTTTGACCGCTCCCTCATCGGGGCCTACGGCCAGGACGACCGGGTGTGTGCCTACGCCGCCTTTGCCGCCCTGCTGGACACAAAGCGCCCCGTTCACACGGCGGTGTGTATGNTGGCGGACAAGGANGAGATCGGCTCCGAGGGCGTCACCGGCATGAAGTCCGCNGCTTTTGATACCTTCATGAGCGATCTGTGCGNTGCCCAGCGGGTGGCGCTGAAGACCTGCTATGAGCACTCCTTCTGCCTGTCCGCCGACGTGANTGCGNCCTATGACCCCAACTTTGCCGAGGTCTATGAAAAGCGCAACAGCGCTCAGGTCAATTACGGCATGGGCTTCTGCAAGTACACCGGCGCCCGGGGCAAGTCAGGGGCCAGCGACGCCTCCGCCGAGGTGGTGGGCTTTGTCCGCCGGGCGCTGGACGCCGCCGGGGTCATCTGGCAGATGGCCGAGCTGGGCAAGGTGGACGCCGGCGGCGGCGGCACTGTGGCCTGCTATATGGCGGAGCGGGACATCGACACTCTGGACGCGGGCGTGCCCGTTCTGTCCATGCACGCCCCCTTCGAGGTCACCGGCAAGCTGGACTGCTATATGACCTATAAGGGCATGAAGGTCATATACCAGTCGTAAGGGAAGAATGAGAACGAGCCCCGGAGCGGAAAGCTCCGGGGCTCGTTTTTTACTCCGTAGAGGCTTAAAACACCAGCTGTACCAGCAGCATATAGCATACCGTGCCGCCGGCAATGGACAGCAGCATTTGCCGCTTCCACAGGTGAAGGGCCGCGGTGACGGCGATGGCCATGGCCTCGGGCAGGCCGTGGGAGCCGGTAAAAACGCCGACATTCCGCAGGCAGTAGACCACCAGCATGGCGAAGATGGCGGCGGGGAGGGCCCTGCCCAGATAGGTCACATACTTAGGGGTGGGCCGCCNTCCGGAGAAGAGGAGAAAGGGGAGGAACCGGGTGAGCATGGTGGCCAGGGCGCAGACGGCGATGGTAATGGCCTGCTGCAGGAGGGTCATGCCGCCTCACCTCCTTCCAGGTTTGGCTCGATGGGCTTTCGCAGCAGGGTGAGANGGCCCAGAATACACACCATGGTGGGGATGAGAAAAGAGTCCGGGCCGAAGAGGAGCAGGCACAGCAGGGAGGCCCCGCCGCCGATGAGGGCGGTGTAGTGCTTCTCCTCCTTCAAAAGCTGCTCCAGCAGGATGACCACGAACATGGCGGTCATCACAAAGTCCAGCCCCTCCGTATTGAAGGGGAGCAGGGAACCGGCCAGCCCGCCCAGGGCGGCGGCGGCGACCCAATAGCTCTGATCCAGCAGGGAGACGAAGAAGTAGAACCAGCCCTTGTCCACATCCTTCGGCACCACGGCGGAGCAGTTGATGGAAAAGGTCTCGTCGCACAGGGAGAAGATGAGGTAGAACCTCTTCCAGCCCAGGCCCTTGTACTTATCCAGCATGGCGATGCCGTAAAAGAGGTGCCGGGCCTGGATCATCAGAGCCATGAGAAAGCAGGCCGCCGGGGCGAAGGGGGAGAGGAGCATCTCCACCGCCACAAACTCCAGCGACCCGCCGAAGATGATGAGGGCCATGAACATGGGATACCAGAAGGGGAAACCGGAGACGTTCATATAAATGCCGTAGGTAAAGCCCAGAAAGGCAAAGCCGGTGAGAATGGGGATGGTCTGGGGAAAGGCGGCGGCAAGGGCCTTGCGCCGGACGGAGGGGGATTCCATGGGGACACTTCCTTTTGTATCACTTTGTGGGGAAGTGTACCATAAACGGGGGAAAAAAGCAAGGACGCTCCGGCCGGAGCGTCCTTGCGGCGGTATATGCTTCAGTCCATGTGCTCCATGGTGCCCAGGAAGAGGGGAACGCCCAGCTCCAGATCCACGATGCCGTAGACAAAGGGCCGGTCATAGCGCAGGACGATCATGTCCTGGGGCGGCATGGCGCTCCCAGCCTCCATGATGACCGCTGTGACAGCGGCGGCCTCGGTGCCCTTCTCGTTGACCTCGAAGGCAGTTTTGTGGATCACGTCGCCCATATAGAGAGGGCCGTCGGAGCAGGCACCCATAGAGGTAAAGTCGGCCAGGTTGGGATCAAAGGCGTCGGTAAGGCCCATGGCCGCGAGGGGCTCGGCCAAAGAGCCGCTCCACTCCGCCTTGAACTTGGGCATGACCAGATCCACCTGCCGCTCCNCCCGTCTGGCCAGCAGGCCGGAGAGGGTGGCGCCGTCCCAGGCGGAGAGGCAGTCGGTGAGGCCCATCCCNTCGTCGNGGNGCAGGAGCAGANGGCCCAACCGCCCGTCGTCATAGGGCAGTACCACGCCCTGGGCGTCCTCCCGGGAGAGGTAGGTCATAGTGCGCTCGGCGCTCATGCCCCTGGGCTGGGNGAGGGAGCCGTCGGCGTTGTGGAAGTCTATCGTCCATTCGGAGTGAGGCTCAGGGAAGGGGGTCTCAAACTTGTTTTTCAGGTAGATGGCATTGACCAGAGCCAGTACGGCCCGGTCGTCAAACTCATCCACGATAGAGGGGATGAGCCCCCGGGTGGCGTCGCTGACCCAGTCGTTAAGGGCCTGGACGGTGGCGGGGGACTGGAGGTCAGCCTTGAAGAGCTGGGCCTTGTAGGTGTCCTGGCACCGCAGGACGAAGGGGTCGTTGAGGGTCAGATCCGGGTCGGCCCAGAGACTGTTGAGCAGGGTGCTCTCGGTGGAGCCGCCCAGGCCGCTGTAATCCGCCAGAAACCGGGCGCACAGGCTGTTGAGGGCGTCCCGGCCCATGCCCAGGGCGGTCGCAAACTGCGCCAAGGTATCCCCATCGGCCCCGTTGGCGGTCATGCCCAGAGCCAAAAGGACGGATAAAGGGGAGAGCAGGGCATTTTCCCCCTCTGTACGGCTCTGGCGCAGAAGCTCCAGGGCGAAGGCGGAGTNAGTCTCTCCCAGCCCTTCGCTGAGGCAGACGGCCGCTCCTATGGGCTGCGGGTCGTTTTGGATGAGCTCTACCGGCGACACCGAGCCGGAGGGGGTGGGGACGGGACTCACCGCCCCGGCGGCGCAGCCGGAAAGGAGGGAAAAAGAGAGGAGCAGAGGGAAAAACCGTTTTTTCATGGAGGTGGCTCCTTTCGAAGAAGTCTTTGTCCTTTTGACGCAATTTTTGAAAAAAGGTTCCCAAATTTTTCATTCTGATTTTCCGAGGTTGTCAATTCCGGGAAAGTATGCTATGATAATATGACTGAATCTGTAGAAACATGGGGGATGCCGCTGTGAATGATATGAAATTCCAGTTCCGCACCGCCGCCTTTGGCGGATTTAACAAGCAGGATGTGCTGGCCTATCTGGAGGTCAGCTCCCGGGAGCATGCGGAGAAGCTGACCACGCTGCAGGGCGAGCTGGCCGAGGAGAAGGTGGCCCGGTCAGAGTTGGAGGAGCGTGCCGCCGACCTGGATCAGCGTGTCCGCGCCCTCACTGAGGAGAACCAGCGTCTGGCTGCCGATCTGGCCCAGCGGGAGGCGGAGCTGAATCAGGCCGCCGCCCAGCGGGACACCCTCAGTACCGAGGCCGTTCAGCTCCGGGAGAAGGTGGGAAAGCTGGAGCCCGCCGCCACCGCCTATGAGACTATCAAGGAGCGGGCGTCCGCCATTGAGCTGGAGGCCCACAGCCGGGCCCTGGCCATTGAGGGGGAGGCCCACCGGAAGTCCCGGAAGATCGCCGAGGAGATGGAGGACTGGCTGCGGAAGTTCCAGGCCGCCTATGACCGGCTCCGGGGGGATGTGGACGCCACTCTGGGCCGGGCGGTGGAGGAACTGCGCCATTCTGAGGGGGAGATCGGGAAGATCTCCGAGGAGTTCTCCTGCCATGACGCGGCCCTGCAAGTTCTGCGGGAGAAGATGGAGGCGCTCAACGGCCCCCAGGCGCCCCAGCCCCTGCCGACGGAGGAGAGCGGTCAGTAAAGAACGGATGGGAGCAAACGAAAAAAGCCCCGGACGCACAGCGTCCGGGGCTTTTTTATGTATCTCATTCCTCCCCGAAGGAGGGCTCAATGGACATGAGGGGATCGTAATACTTTGCCTTGCNGTCGGCNAANATCTGCTCAAATTCAGGGNCATGGCCGTGGTGGAGCTGGTGGGTATAGGCATGGGAGTCCACCCGCACCAGGTCGCCCTTGGGCGCCGTCTGCCGGAGGATGACCAGTGCCACGTTGGAGCAGTGGTCGGAGATACGCTCCAGGTTGATGAGAAGCTCCAAAAACTGGGTGCCCAGCTCAACGGTGCAGGAGCCGGTCTTGAGCCGCTCCACATGCCGGGCNCGAAGGTCGTCCCGCATCAGATNCACCACCNCCTCGATGGGTTCCACCTGGAGGGACAGGGTGTAGGAGCGTTTCCGGTAACAGGCCAGGGCCTTCNCAATGGCCTCGTCCACGGCGGCGGNGAGGGCGGCGAGCTCCTCCTTGGCGATGGGGGAGAAGATGAGACCCTTGTTATGCAGCGCGCTGGCGCACTCGGAGACGTTGACGGCGNAGTCGCCGATCCGCTCAAANTCGCTCAAGGTGTGGAGCAGCTCGGAGATCTGGGCGCTCTCCTGGGGGGTGAGAGCCCGGTCGGTGAGCTTCATCAGGTAGTCGTCCAGCGCGTTTTCCATCTTGTCCAGGGCGATCTCGGTCTCACTCAGCCGCTCCAGCTTTTTNGCANCNTATTNATCCAGCAGCTCTACCGCCAGCCGGTAGTTGGACAGGGCGTATTCCCCCATTTGGATCACCCCGTCGTGGGCCCGATCCAGGGCCAGGGAGGGAGAGGAGAGGAAGCGCTCGTCCAACACGGAGACGTCCTGCAGGGAGGTCTCGCCGGGCACCAGCCGCTCCACCAGGCGTACCAGAACCCGGTGGAAGGGCAGGAAGAGGGCGGTACAGGTCAGGTTGAAGACCAGGTGGAAGTTGGCCACACTGCCCATATCCATCACGTTTTCCCAGAAGGGAAAGCCGACGATGGCATTGCCGGCGTAGAGCACGATAAGGAAAAACAACGAGCCGATGACGTTGAAGAAGAAGTGGATCAGGGCGGTGCGCTTGGCGTTCTTGCTGGCCCCCGCGCTGGAGAGCAGGGCGGTGAGGGTGGTGCCGATATTCTGGCCCATAATAAGGGGAATGGCGGTATTGAACCGGATAAGCCCCGTGGTGGAGAGGGCCTGGAGGATGCCGGTGAAGGCGGTGGAGCTCTGGAGCAGAGCGGTGATAGCCGCACCCACNGCCATNCCGAGCAGAGGGTTGGAGAAGGCGGTGAACAGATCCTGGAGCCAGGGCTCGTTCTGCAGGGGAGCCACGGCCTTGGTCATGGTGTCCATGCCGATGAAGAGCATGCCCATGCCGATGAGGATCTGGCCGATGTTTTTCTTGTTTCCGCTGCGGATGAACATGTAGAAGATGATGCCCGCAACGGCCATGAGCGGGCCAAGAACGGAGGGCTGAAGCAGGGTGAGGATAGGATTTCCGTCCCCGGAAATGCTGGACAGCCGGAGGATCTGGGCGGTGACGGTGGTGCCGATATTGGCGCCCATGATGATGCCCACGGTCTGCTCCAGCTTCATGATCCCCGCATTGACAAAGCCCACGCACATGACGGTGGTGGTGGCCGAGGAGTGAATGATGGCNGNGACCAGGGCGCCCNCCAGGATGCCCTTGAAGACATTGTCCGTCAGCTTTTCCAGGATGTGCTCCAGACGGCCGCTGGACAGCTGGGCAAGACCATCGGTCATGGTGGACATGCCGAAGAGGAAAAGGGCGATAGCGCCCAGCATGGATATCAAATTTGATGCATCCAAAAGCGTAGCCTCCATTTTTTTGACAAGACGTCATTCGGGCCGATGCTATGGGAAACCATTTACATTATATACAAGGAGAGAGGATTCGTAAATAAAAAAAGGAGAATAGAAACCAAAATTGACGTTTTGATGAAAAAAAGGGGAGCGCGGGCCGGGTTTTTGGGAATCCTGCGGACATCAAATCTTTTTCTCCAAAAGGTCGACGGGCGCCCGGGAACCGGGGGCCTCGCCGATGCAGTAGAAGCCGTAACGCCGGTAGAAACGCTGGGCCGGAGCGTTGTCCGGGGCGCAGCGCAGCCGCAGGCACCGCCGGCCCATGGCGCGGTACATGGACACCGCCTGTCCGATGAGCTGCACACCGATGCCCTGCCGCTGCCATTGGGGCTTGAGGTAGAGGAAGGGGATATAGCCCACCCGCTCTCCGGCGTAACGCATGGTGGCCAGCTGGAGAACGCCGATGGGCTCTCCCTCCAGCATCACCGCCTGGAGGGCCCTGGGATCCAGGCGGTAATGCTCTTTTGCCTCAGCGAGGAAACCGGCGCCATCGTAACCGGCTAGGGAGCCGTGAACGGTCATCCAGGCGTCCTTTCGGGCGTCAGCGTAAAACGGGGCCTCCTTTTTTATGTCCAGGGGACGGAACCAGACCTGGAGGAGCGGGCCCTGTTGGGCCCGGAGCTTCTGCCGGGCCATGGTGGCGATCTCCGGGGGCAGGTGGGAGGCGTCGTTTTCAAAGAGGATCCGGAACCGGTCGCCCTCCACCTCTACGCAGGATACGGCGGTGTTTTCCGGATGGCCCAGCTCAGGGGTCTGGGAGGGGTGCTTGCCCCGCAGGGCGGAGAGGAGGCACTTGATGGCGGTGCCGTGGGAGAAGAGGGCCACAGTCTGGCCGGGGTGGGACTGAGCGGCCCGAAAAAAGGCGCGGGTCATCCGTTCCTGCACCTGGCGGAAGGTCTCGCCCCCCTCGGGAGCCCAGTCGGGCGAGCAGAGGTAGAACAGCTTGTTCCCGGCGGGGTAGTGGTAATGGAGCTCGCCGAAGGTATAATCCTCGTAGATNCCCATGCCGATCTCCTTCAGGTCAGGGTCAATGTGCAGGGTGAGCCCCTTGGGGCGGACTACCGCCTGGGCAGTGGCCTGGGTGCGGCGCAGGTCGCTGGCGTAGGCCGCGTCCACGGGGATGTCCTGGAAGCGCACCTCCAGAGCGGCGATCTGGCGTTTTCCGGTCTCTGTGATGCGGCCGTCATACCAGCCCTGGGCCCGGCGGTAGAGGTTGCCCTCGGCCTCGGCGTGGCGGACAAGATAGATTCGGGTCATGGATGTCCTCAGTCCTTCTGATCGGAATGTGATGGGGAGCGCGCCCTCAGAGAATGGTGACGAACTGTTTGATGTCGTCCCGCATGGCCTCGGCGGCGGCGCGGGCGGCGTCCTGGTAGTCCTGGCCGTCGTGGCCGGTCTTCTGCCAGGCGCACATGATGGAGCGGGAGGCGCTGACGATGGCTCCGCGGCCGTACTTGTCGAAGGCGAAGCGAACGTCCTCGGCGGTGCTCCCCTGGGCGCCATAGCCGGGCACCAGGAAGAAGGTGTGCTCCAGCCGCCTGCGCAGAGAGCGCAGGTCGGAGGGGTAGGCGGCGCCCACCACGGCCCCGGCCCGGCTGTAGCCGAATTTACCCACGTCGTCCTGTCCCAGCCGGGCGATGAGATCGCCCATGACCTGGTAGACCACCCGGTCGCCGGCCACCATATCCTGCAGCTCTCCGGAACTGGGGTTGGAGGTCTTCACCAGGGTGAAAAAGCACTTGTCCTCCCGGCGGCAGGTCTCCAGGAAGGGGGAGATGCCGTCGGAGCCCAGATAACCGTTGATGGTCAGACAGTCGGCGTTGAAGGCGGCGAGTTCCGTCCGGCCCACCCGGGTCTTGCCCAGCCAGGCCTCGCTGTAAGCCTGGGCGGCGGAGCCCATGTCCCCCCGCTTGGCGTCCGCAATGACGAAAAAGCCCTTGTCCTGGGCGTAGCGGATGGTCTTTTCCAGCACCAGCATACCCTGCCAGCCCAGCCGCTCATAGAAGGCGGACTGGAGCTTTACGGCGGGCACCACATCGCAAAGGGCGTCCATAAGTCCCATGTTGAACTGGTAGATGGCGTCGGCGGCGCCCTCCAGGGTCTCGCCGTACTTGTTCAAGCTGGCCTTCAAAAGGTGGGGGGGGACATATTCAGGCTTGGGATCCAGTCCCGCCACAGTGGGATTTTTTCTGGCCTTGATAAGCTGCTGCAGATGGTCAAAGGACATGATGACCGCTTCCTTTCTCCGTACCGTCCCCGCGGCTGCCGGGGCGGCGTTTAGTTTTCCTGATAGATGATCTCTCCGCCCAAAATGGTGTACTTGACCCGGCCCTTCAGGGTCTTTCCGGCGAAGGGGGTGTTTCGGGCCTTGGAGCGGAACTGTTCCGGATCTACCACCCACGCCTCGTTGGGGTCAAAGAGCACCAGATCGGCGTCGGAGCCCACGGCCAGCCGGCCCTTGCCCGGCAGACGGAGGATGCCCGCCGGGTTGACGGTCATCTTCCGCAGGATATCGGAAAGGCTCATCTCACCGGTGTGGTAAAGGGCGGTGAGAGAGGCGGCCAGGGAGGTCTCCAGGCCGATCATGCCGCTGGGCGCCATGGTGAGGGGCCGGGCCTTTTCCTCGGCGGCGTGGGGGGCGTGATCGGAGGCGATGACGTCGATGGTGCCGTCCTTCAGCCCCTCGATGATGCCCTCCACGTCGGAGCTGGTGCGCAGGGGAGGATCGACNCGGGCCAGAGGGCCCTGGTTCAGCACCTCTTCTTCGGTAAAGGTGAAGTACTGGGGACAGGTCTCGCAGGTGATGCGAACCCCCTTTTTCTTATACCGGCGGACAATGGCCACCGATTTGGCGGTGGAAATGTGGCAGATGTGTACCGNCGCGCCGGTCTCCTCCGCCAGCATGGCGTCCCGCATGACCTGCAGCTCCTCGGCGATGGCGGGCCGGCCGGGGATGCGCANCTGCCGGGAGACCCGGCCTTCGTTGACGGCGAAATTCTGCACCATATCCGCATCCTCGCAGTGGGAGAGGATGGCCAGACCCTGCCGGTGGGCCAGGATCATGGCGTCCCGGAGGAGGTTCGCGTTCTGCACGCTCCTGCCGTCGTCGGAGAGGGCCACGGCGCCGGCCTTTTTCAGGGCCTCGTAGTCGTTGACCTCCTGGCCCAGCTCTCCTTTGGACAGGGCGGCGATAGGGAAGACCTGGGTTCCGCCCGCCTGTGCGCCCTGCGTCCGGATAAAAGCCACCCCTTCGGGACAGTCAATGACAGGCTTGGTGTTGGGCATACAGGCGATGGCGGTGAAGCCGCCCGCCGCCGCGGCCTGAGCGCCGGTGGCGATGGTCTCTTTATATTCAAAGCCGGGCTGGCACAGGTGGACGTGCATATCCACCAGTCCCGCGCAGACGGTGAGGCCGGACGCGTCGATGACCTGGGCGGAGGGCGCATTGAGATCGCTGCCGATGACGGCGATCCTGCCGTCCTCCACCAGGATGTCCATGATGCCGCCGATGCCGCCCGCCGGATCCACAAGGCGCCCTTTTCTGATGAGGTATTTCAAGCGGCCTGCTCCTTTCTGGTTCCGTAAAAAAGAGGCGGAGGCTCTGTGCCTCGCCTCTTTGGCTTTCGCGCATTTTATTATAAAGGAGATTGGAAGTTTTCGCAACGTTTTTTTCCCCTTTTGGGGCAATAATAATGTTGGGAGTGAAACGGCTTCCGAAAAAGAGAGAAAAGAGGTGGGAGAAAGTGAAGCAGCACAATTTNGTCAAGGGCATGGGCCTGGGTATGATCGCAGGCACCGCCCTGGGAGCGGCCATGGCTCCGAAAAAGAAGACCAACATGAAAAAGGCCGCCGGCAAGGCGATGAAGACGGTGGGTCAGGTCATGGAGAACCTCAGCGACGACATGGGCTTTTGACCGGAGGGGGGAGCGGCTGCAGAGCCGCTCCCCCTTTTTCGGCCCTTCCGCAGCCGGTTGAAAGGGCGGCGTGGATATGGTATGATAGTGCCAGCTTGGGCTCAGCGCCCGACGGAGGTGGTATGCGTGAAGCGCTGTATTGTCCGGGCCGGGATCATCCGTGGAAAAAATACATGATTTGGAGGTTTTTTGATGATCCCGGAATGGAAGATCTATCCCCGCTCCCAGGGGCACAGCACCGTCTATCTGCAAAATGTGGTGACCGATCCGTCCATCTCAGTGGGGGAGTACAGCGTCTACGATGACTTTGTCAACGACCCCAGAGATTTTCAGCGCAACAACGTGCTCTACCACTATCCCATCAACCACGAGCGGCTGCGTATCGGCAAGTTCTGCTCCATCGCCTGCGGCGCCAAATTCATCTTCAACAGCGCCAACCACAGCCTTCGATCGCTGTCCACCTATCCCTTTCCCATCTTTTTCGAGGACTGGGAGCTGAACGTGGAGCGGATCCCGGAGGCATGGGACAACAAGGGCGATATCGTGGTGGGCAATGACGTCTGGATCGGCTATGAGGCGGTGATCCTGGCGGGGGTCACCATCGGAGACGGGGCGGTCGTTGCCGCCCGGTCAGTGGTGACCCGGGACGTGCCGCCCTATACCATCGTAGGCGGCGTGCCGGCCAAGCCCATCCGTAAGCGCTTCGACGAGGAGACAGTCCACCGCCTTTTGGAGCTGAGGTGGTGNGACTGGCCCACAGAGCGCATCCGCGCCAACCTGGACGCCATCCAGGGGGGGAGGCTGGAGGAACTGAAATAAGCGGCTTATCATTGAAAAAGAGAGGCACGGCCCCGGGGCCGTGCCTCTCTTTTTCAATCATCCTTCAAAAGCTCCATGCTGATTTTAATGACACACTTGCGGCTGGTGGCGGGCGCGTCCCCCAGCATCAGGCCGGGCCGGTGGGCGTCCCAGGGGAAGAAAATGCCGAAGTGGCCGGCGGTGGCGGTGAGGATGCTCTCATCCTCCACCGCCTCCAAAAAGTCGATATCCCCCTCGGGCCGGGGCGTCACCAGCCGCTCCGCGCCGGTGCGGTGGGCCACGCCGATGCGCTCGCCCCCCTCGGGCCAATACATCAGGTCGATGTACTTGTCGTGCACCTCGGGGTGGGAGCCGTCAAAAGTCCGGGTGGTCATGTCCATCAGGTTGGCGAACATTCTCTCCCCGTCAATGGGGTGGGTGCCCAGGGGCAGGGCCATCAGATCGGTGGAGCGCAGAAACTCCAGGGCCTGGCGGATGGCTTTGGGATAGGCGGCGAAGGTGTCGGAGCCATTGAGTTTGGAGAAGATCATAGAAGCGCCTCCTGCCAGTTTTTGGATGCCAATATTATACTGGAGGCGGGCCGGGTTGTCAATCCAGCTCTTTTTCCAGGGCGGCCTTCAGCTTCTCCAGCGCTTTTTTCTCAATGCGGGAGACATAGCTGCGGCTGATGCCGCACTGCTGGGCGATTTCCCGCTGGGTGAGGGGATGGGCGCCGCACAGGCCGTAACGCAGGCAGACCACCCGCTTTTCCCGCTCCTCCAGACAATCCTCCACGCACTTGCGCACCGCAGTCCCCGCGTCCCGGGCGGAGAGCTCCTCCAGCATGTTGTCGTCCACCCGGAGCACATCCATCAGGGACAGAGAGCCCGCCTCCCCCTCGGCGTCCAGGGTGTCGGACAGGGAGACCTCCCCCTGGAGCTTTTTCTGGGAGCGGAAGTACATCAAAATCTCGTTTTCAATGCACCGGGAGGCATATGTAGCAAGGCGTACGTTCCGATCCGGCTTAAAGGTGGAGATGCCCTTGATCAGCCCGATGGTGCCGATGGAGATCAGGTCGTCCTGCTCACAGGATTGGGTGTAGTACTTCTTCACAATGTGGGCGACCAGACGCAGGTTGTGGACAATAAGCTCGTCCCGGGCCTTGGGATCGCCCGCTGCGGCCCGCTCCAGGCACTTGCGCTCCTCCTCCGGTTTCAGGGCCCGGGGAAAGGAACCGGTGGAGGTGGACAGGCGAAGGGGGAAGAAAAGGGTGTGGAGCATCAGCACGAGCCAGGCGGAGAGCATGGGCGAGACCTCCCTTTACAAGCAATCTTTTCCATTCTATTCCGGAAGGTTTTGTCCCGATACAGGGGAAAAAGGATAAAAAAGCACGGCTCATTCTCTGAGCCGTGCTTTTTTGCGCCCCGAATTTACCGGACAGCGTCGTGGATGCCGTCGCCCACATCACGGGCGGCGTTGCCCACACCGTTGACCATGTCGCCGATCCCGTCCACAGCACCGCGGGCCACGTCGCCAATGGCGTCGCCGGCACGGGCGGCTCCCTGGGCCACGCTGCCGCTGGGCTCGGCCGAAGTGGCCGAGGGTGCGGTGGGGTTGGTGTTATCCGGGGTAGGGGTCACCGCCGGAGCGTCGGCGCTGGAGCAGGCCGCCAGGGCCGCAGTCAGCGTCAGCGCAAGGGCAAACAGACTGATCTTCCCTTTCATTCCCTTCTCCTCCTAAAAGAACATGATCGTTGGAATCTCCATCCGAAGGGTAGTATGCACTGAATTTCCGGTTTCACTCCCGGGAAAAACAGAAAGAAAAGTCCAAAAAATACTTGCATTTTTTAAGCTGCTATTTTATATTAATAAAAGGAATTATTCTCAATACTGATGGAGGAAGCCATGGTCGGAAAACGTTATTCCAGACAGCGGGAACTGATCTATCANGCGGTGTGCGGCAGCAAGGAACATCCCACAGCAGAGATGGTCTACCAGTGGCTTAAGCACGCCAACCCCAATTTGAGCCTGGGAACGGTGTACCGCAACCTGAACCTTCTGGCGGAGGAGGGTGTGCTCATTCGGATGCCCTTCCCGGTGGAGCGGTACGACGCCGAGNTGCGGCCACACTCCCATTTTCGCTGCAAGCGCTGCGGCAGGGTCTTTGACCTGGAGGTGCCCTATGATGCGCAGATCGACGTCCAGGCCGCTCAGGTAAAGGGATTTCAAATCGAAAGTCACGACCTGACCTTTACCGGATTTTGCCCGGACTGTCAGGGCGTAACTGATAACGGACGGAAAAGGACGATAGAGTAAAAATTTTGAAAGGAGATCGTGGCAAATGGAATTGAAAGGCAGCAAGACAGAGGCCAATCTGTGGAAGGCATTCGCAGGAGAGTCCCAGGCCCGCAACAAGTACACATATTTTGCCAGCNAGGCCCGCAAGGANNGCTATGAGCAGATCGCCGCCATCTTTGAGGAGACCGCNGGCAACGAGAAGGAGCACGCCAAGCTCTGGTTCAAGGCGCTGTCCGGCATCGGCGACACCGCCGCCAACCTCCTGGCCGCCGCCGAGGGCGAACACGAGGAATGGACTGAAATGTACAAGGAGATGGCCCAGACCGCCCGGGAAGAGGGCTTCATCGCGCTGGCTGACGCCTTTGACGCAGTGGCCAAGATCGAGAAGAGCCATGAAGNCCGTTACGTACAGCTGGCTGAGAACCTTGCCAAGGGCGAGGTCTTCAAGCGGGCCCAAGTGAAGGTGTGGTACTGCCGCAACTGCGGACATTTGGAGTATGGCCTGGAGGCCCCCGAGGTCTGCCCCGTGTGCGGTCATCCCAAAGCCTACTTTGAGATCAAGGCCGACAATTACTGAGAAACAAAAAGCACCCGGTATCCACTCCGAGACCGGGTGCTTTTTTGCTTTTTACGCGCCCGGCGGCAGCAGGGGCCC
>CAJMXB010000005.1 GCA_905219705.1 Oscillospiraceae bacterium
GTGGCGGGGAGGGGCACGCTGGGGCGGGCCCGCCCCAGCCACTGGGACTGGAATTTGTACATAGGAGGAACTTCCATGAAGAGCGGAAAGTGGACAAGCCGTCTGGCCTGCGCGGTGCTGGTGGCGGGAGTCATCGGCGGCGTGGCCTTTGCCGCGGGCACCCAGGGCAGCCAGGACGATCCCCTGGTGACTTTGAGCTACCTCAACGAAAAGGCCCTGCCCGAGATCTTGCGGCAGGTAGAGGCCAAGCTGGACGAGCGGGAGGCGGCCCTGAACAAGAAGCTTCAGGAGGGGGGACAGAGCGCCTTCACCACCGTGGAGCTGAAAGCGGGAAAGACCCTGACCCTCTCCGCTGGCAGCCAGCTTCTGCTGCGGCAGGGGGGCCTTACCACCACCGCGCCGCTGCTGGACGTCACTGACGGCGTGCCCCATAACGGCGGCGAACTGGCGGCCAACCACCTCTATTTGGCCACCGGGGACGCTCAGCAGCTCACCGCATCCACTGCCGTCACCCTCATGGTGCTGGGCAGCTGGAAGTGAGGCGGAGTATGGGATTTCGTGAGATGCGCCGGAAAAATCAGGCCCTCTCTCCGGAGGAGTGCGCCGCGGTACTGGCCCGGGGCACCTCCGGGGTGCTGGCCCTGGCCGGGGACGACGGCTACCCCTACGCCGTACCCATGAGCTACATAGCCGACGGCGGAAAGATCTATTTTCACTGCGCGGTGACAGGCCATAAGCTGGACGCGATCCGCAGCAGCGATAAGGCCTCCTTCTGTGTGATCGATCAGGATCAGGTGATACCGGAGAGATTCACCACCGGCTTTCGCAGTGTGATCGCCTTCGGCCGGATCCGGATCATGGAGGAGGACGGAGAGCGGCGGATGGCTCTGGAGAAGCTGGCGGAGAAATACAGCCCCCATATTTTGCCCGCGAAGACCCAGGAGGAGATCCGGGACGGCTGGGGCAGGGTCTGCCTGCTGGAGTTTTCCGTGGAGCATCTCTCCGGCAAAGAGGGCCGCGAGCTGGCGGAAAACCGGCAATAGAGCAAAGGAAAACAGAAAGAGCGGAAAGCTGATGCTTTCCGCTCTTTTTCTGGTTTTAAAGGAAACAGATCACCTGGTACATCATAAAAAAGTGGCAAATGCTGCCCAGGAGGATGAAAAGGTGGAAGATCTCATGGCAGCCGAACCGGAGGTTGTTCCGCCCTGGCCATTTGACGGCGTAGAGCACGCCTCCCACGGTATAGAGCCCTCCGCCCGCCAGCAGCCAGGCCATCCCGGAGGGGGGAAAGGCTTGCCGGAGAGGGTAGAAGGCCACCACGGCCAGCCAGCCCATTATCAGGTAGACCCCGGCGGTGAGCCACCGGGGAGCGCCGATCCAAAAGAGGGACAGGGCGCAGGNGCACAGGGCCATAGCCCATATGACGCCGAAGATCGCCCANCCCCAGGCCCCCTGCGTGCGAAGGGCTGTAAGGCAGATGGGGGTGTAGCTTCCGGCGATGAGCAGGGCGATGGAGCAGTGGTCGTACTTCCGAAGAGCCAGCCGCCCAGCCACCGGAGCGTTGACGCTGTGGTAAAGGGTGGATGCGGTGTAGAGGCAGATCATAGAGGCGCCGTAGACGGCGAAGGAGACGATGTGCCAGGCGTCCAGCCCTAAGAGAACAGAGCGCACCAGCAGAAATGCGGTNCCCAGCACCGCCAGAGCGGCCCCCACGCCGTGGGTAATGGCCGACCAGGGCCGCAGGCCGTCGTAGGGATCCCGGCCCGGTTCACCCCGCTTGGACAGGGGGTTTCTATAGGGAACAGCGTTGACAAATGCCATACCGATCACCCNATCCTTTTATTGATACGGATAGTATATCACAATGGGAATATAGAATCAATAAAAATATGTGACATAATATTAAAAATTATATTTACATGGGACAACGATGCGCCGGCATAGGGTAAAGGGCAAGATTAAAAAAGGAGGACAGGGCATGGAGGAAATATCCTGCGCGGCGAGATATGCGGCAGAAGGGCCTTATCCCGAGGTAAAGGTGGAGGGGCGGAACCGGCGTTACGGTCAGGCCATGTTGTCCAATGTGGGCGGGAGCGTTTCGGAGATGGGGGCCATCGCGGTCTATCTTTACGGCCACTTTACCCAGCCGGGCTTTCCCGAGGTGGCGGAGAGTCTGGAGCGCATCTCCATGGTGGAGATGCGCCACCTGGGCATCTTCTCGGAGCTGGCCCGTCAGCTGGGAGAGGATCCCCGGCTTTGGTCGCCCTTCCGGGGCGTGCGGCGGTACTGGACGCCGGAGTACCTGCGCTACCCCCGGCGCCTGGAGGAATTTTTGCGCTACGCGTTGGNGGATGAGCNGACGNCCATCCGAAAGTACACCCAGCAGGCTGGGTGGATCAAGGATGAGAATATCGTGGCCAACCTACGGCGGATCATCGCCGACGAAGAGATCCATGTCCAGGTTCTCTCCTGCTTTTTGGAGAGCTATTTCGGCGTGGGTTAGCTTTTGGACTTGGGTTTAAAGATGAGGGCCACCAGGTAGCCGAAGAAAATAGCGGCGGTGATGCCGCCGGCCGCAGCGGTGACGCCGCCGGTGAGGGCGCCCAACACGCCGTGCTCCGCGACCGCTTTCTGCACGCCCTTAGCCAGCAGATAGCCGAAGCCGGTGAGAGGAACCGTGGCGCCGGCGCCGCCGAATTCCACCACGTACTTGTAGAGTCCCAGGCCGCCCAAGACCACGCCGGAGACCACATAAGCCACCAGAATACGCGCGGGGGTCAGAGGGGTCTTGTCGATGAGAAGCTGCCCGATCAGGCACAGAAGCCCGCCACAGAGGAAGGCTTTGGCATATTCCAGAAAAACATCCATTGAAAAGCTCCTTTCAGGACATACTGATGGCCACCGCGTGGCAGATGGACGGGATGGACTCCCNCTGTTGGGTAGAGGTGGGAGAGAGCAGGGCGCCCGTAGGACAGAAGAGGATGTTCTGCCATTTTCCCTCCCGCATCCCGTTGAGCAGATATCCGGTGAGCACGGTGGCGGAGCACCCGCAGCCGGAGCCGCCGCAGTGGACGTCCTGCTTTTTCAGGTCGAAGATCATTACCCCGCAGTCGTCATAGTTGGGAAGCTCCAGACCATCCCGCTGAAAGAAGTCCAGCAGGATCTCCTTGCCCAGCTTGCCCAGATCACCGGTGACGATGAGGTCGTAGAAAGAGGGCTGGCGGCCGGTGTCCTGAAAGTGGGCGGTGAGAGTGGCGTAGGCGGCGGGAGCCATGGCGGCGCCCATGTTGTTGGCGTCCTTGATGCCCTTGTCCACCACCTTGCCTGTGGTGATGTGGGTCACGTGGGGGCCGGGGCCGTCCTTGGCCAGCACCACCGCGCCGGAGCCGGTGACCGTCCACTGGGCGGTGGGGGTGCGCTGGCCGCCATATTCCAGCGGGGTGCGGTACTGCCGCTCGGCGGAGCAGAAGTGGGAGGAGGTCACTGCGGCGGCAAATTGGGCGAAGCCGCCGTCGATCATCATAGCGGCCAGGGACAGGCCCTCGCCCATAGTGGAGCAGGCCCCGTAGATGCCAAAGAAGGGCACGTCCTGCCCCCGGACGGCAAAACCGGAGCCGATGCACTGGTTCAAAAGGTCTCCGGCAAAGAGGTAGTCCAGGTTGGAGGCCGCCTGCCCCGCCTTGTCCAGCGCCATGGCCAGGGCCAGCTTCTGCATGGAGGTCTCCGCCTNTTCCCAGGTCTTTTCTCCAAAGGTGTCGTCCTGCTCGATGTGGTCAAAGCTGTTGGCCAGAGGGCCGTCCCCCTCCTTTTTGCCCACAATGTTGGCATGGCCGATGATGGCGGGAGGGGTGGCCAGGGCTACGGTTTGGGTGCCCAGTTTTTTGGTTGGCATAGTATCACCTTTGCTTTCTGTGAAAGTGCGGTTAGTTTGAGCGAAAGGCTAAGAAAATAACCGTGAAAGAATGGCTTTTTCGTTTTTCTTCTCCGTTTACAGTGTGGACAAGCTGTGCTACAATAGAAAAAACCAGTTTTGGGGGAAATCGGGATGATACGCAAAGCCGTCAGGTCAGACACCCAGGATATTTTGCGGATATACAGCGCAGCCCGGGCCTATATGATCGCCAATGGCAACCGGAGCCAGTGGATCAACGGCTATCCGGAGTGTCTGCTGGACGAGGATATCCAAAAGGGCCGGCTCTATGTGGTCTGTGGAGAGGATGGGACAGCCCACGGCTGTTTTGTTTTTCTCGTCGGGGAGGAACCGAACTATCGGATCATAGAACAGGGAGCCTGGGGAAGCGATATGCCTTACGGCACCATCCACCGGATGGGCAGCGATGGGACGATAAAGGGCGTGTTTGCCCAGGTGCTGGCCTTCTGTGCGGGACAGATATCCCATATTCGGGCGGATACCCACGAGGTNAACTCTATCATGCAGGATCTATTGGAAAAGCACGGGTTCGCGCGACGGGGCATGATCTATGTGGAGGACGGTACACCCCGGATCGCCTATGAATATCAGCGGTAGACCTTATACCAAGGAAAACGGAGAGAGCTTTATGGAAGAACCCAAACGCACCTTGGCCTATATTTGTCCCAAATGCAAGCAGAGTGTAGTGGTGGAGCGCACACAGTTCCAGCTGGCCGCCGCGGCCAACAAGCTGCCCTGCCCCTGTGGGGGCTCCGCTCTGCTGGTGGAGCTGGAGGCCGACCATGCCGACCTCACCGTCCCCTGCGCCTATTGCGGCCGGGATCACCATATCCGCTGCAGTGTCCACACCCTTCTCCACGAGGAGGCTCTGGCCTTTTCCTGTAAAGCCACAGGACTTGACTGCTGCTATATCGGCACGGAGCGGGCCGTGTTTCAGGCCCTGCGCCGGCTGGAGGAGGCCGCGGCCCATATGTCTGAGGATCAGGACGGGCAGGAGACATTCCTCAATGAAGCGGTGATGACTGAGGTGCTGGGAGAGCTGAAGGATATTGCGCAGCGGGGCGGCATCCCCTGCGAGTGTGGAGCGAAAGACTATAAAGTAAAAGTGCTTTACAGTTCGGTGGAGCTGACCTGCGCCCAGTGCGGAGCCAAGCTGCGGCTTCCCGCCGCCATCGGGGAGGACTTGGAGGATCTGTGCTGCCGCTATACCCTGACCATCGGTGGAAAGGGGGAGGCGTGATGGGCGTCTTTTATGAGATGACCTGCCGCGTGGGCGCGGCGGACGCGGGGATCTATACCCAGTGCCGGCCCTCCGGCGTGCTGAACCTGCTGCAGGAGGCGGCCACCGAGGCGGCCTGTGCCTTTCACGCCTCCGGGCCGGAGATGCTGGAGAAGTATAACGCCCTGTGGATGGTGACACGGATGTGGTACCGGCTGGACAGGCCCCTGCTGTGGAATCAGCAGGTGACCATCCGAACCTGGCACCGGGCAGACCGGGGCGCCATGCTCTACCGGGATTTCGACCTCTTTGTGGACGGAGAGCCGGTGGGGGAGGCGNTGAGCNCTNGGNTGCNGGCGGNCGCNGACAGCCGGAGGCTNCTCAAAATGTCCACCGTGGAGGATGTGATGCGCACCGGCGGCGGGGAGCTGTGCAAGCAGCGCAAGCTGGGAAAGGTGCGTATGCCGGAGGACATGATCCTGGCCGAGGAGCGGCGGTTCCACTACAGCGATATCGACTGCAACGGCCACGTGAACAATGTCCGCTACGCCGACCTGGCCGCCGATGCGGCGGGCTTGGAGACGGCTTTGGCCGACCGGTTCGTCTCGTCGCTTCAGATCGGGTATCTGAAGGAATGTATGGCGGGGGAGAGCCTCCTGGTCTACGTGGGCGGCGATACAAAGGAGCGTTTCGTCCACGGCGTGAGCCCGGCGGGGGAGAGCCGTTTTGACGCGATTCTCACTCTTGACGAGTGGGGAGAAAAGGGTTAAAATAAATAAAATTTACCCATAGAAAAGGAGATGCTTTCATGGTCAATCCGGATGCCGCCCAGAAGTTCGTCAAGCAGGGACTCACCTTCGACGATGTGCTCCTCGTCCCCGCGGAGAGTAATGTCCTTCCTGCCGACATCGATCTGCACACCAAGCTGACCAAAAAGATCACCCTCAATATTCCTCTTATGAGCGCGGCGATGGATACAGTGACCGAGTCCCGTATGGCCATCGCCATCGCCCGGGAGGGCGGCATCGGCATCATCCATAAAAATATGTCCATCGGCGCCCAGGCCGAGCAGGTGGACATGGTCAAGCGCAGTGAGAACGGAGTGATCACCAACCCCTTCTGGCTGGCGCCGGGCCACACCCTGGCCGAGGCCAACGAGCTGTGCGCCAAGTACCGCATTTCCGGCGTGCCCATCTGTGATAACGGCAAGCTCATCGGTATTATCACAAATCGGGATATGAAGTTTGAAAGCGACATGAACCAGCTCATCGACAATGTGATGACCAAGGATCACCTGGTCACCGCCCCCGAGGGCACCACCCTGGAGGAGGCCCGGGAGATCCTGCGCCAGCATAAGATCGAGAAGCTGCCCATTGTGGACAGTGAGTTCCGGCTCAAGGGACTTATCACCATCAAGGACATTGAGAAGGCCCAGGTCTACCCCAACTCCGCCCGTGACGAGAAGGGCCGGCTGCTGGTGGGCGCCGCCATCGGTGTCACCAGCGATGTGCTGGATCGTACCCGGGCTCTGGTGGAGGCCGGCGTGGACGTGCTGGTGCTGGATTCCGCCCACGGCCACAGCCACAACATTATGGAGTGCGTCAAGCGGGTGAAGGCCCTCTATCCCGACGTGCAGCTCGTCGCCGGCAATGTGGCCACCGCTGAGGCCACCCGCGCGCTTATCGAGGCGGGTGCGGNCTGTGTGAAAATCGGCATTGGCCCCGGCTCCATTTGTACCACCCGCGTGGTGGCGGGTATCGGCGTGCCTCAGATCACTGCCGTCTACGATGCGGCCAGGGTAGCCCGGGAGTACGGCGTGCCCATCGTGGCCGACGGCGGCGTGAAATATTACNGCGACATCGCCAAGGCCATTGCGGCGGGCGGCGATGTGGTGATGCTGGGCTCCCTGCTGGCGGGCTGTGAGGAATCTNCCGGCGATACGGAGGTCTATCAGGNCCGCCAGTTCAAGGTCTACCGCGGCATGGGCTCCCTTGGCGCTATGGCCAGGGGTTCCAAGGATCGCTANTTCCAGGAGGGGAACAAGAAGCTGGTTCCCGAGGGTGTGGAAGGCCGTGTCCCCTACAAGGGATCGGTGGGCGACACCATCTTCCANCTCATGGGCGGCCTGCGCTCCGGCATGGGGTATACCGGCTGCGCCACCATCCAGGAGCTCCAGGAGCGGGCCCAGTTCATCCAGATCACGGCGGCGGGCCTGAAGGAGAGCCATCCCCACGACATCTATATCACCAAAGAGGCCCCCAACTACACCATCAACCCCCAGTAAAAAATCTTTTCAAACGCCCCGCCGGGCTGCCGGCGGGGCGTTTTCTTATAAAAAAGGGGAATAACACGTGCTTTTCGATACAAAATGGTACTTTTCTGCGGAATCGGGCAGGGGAACAGGGCTTGCAATTTGGCATAAAATAGATTACAATATGGTAACAAAAAGTTGCAAACCGGAAACAGTGAGGAGCGGATGACAATGAAAAAACGTATCCTGCAAGGGCTTTTGAGCCTGACTCTGCTGCTGTCTTTATCTCTTCCGGCCTATGGCGCGGAGGAGAGCTATGAGAATGTGGAAGTGGTTTTGAACGAGGAGAGCGTGGTGGGGTTCCAGGCCCGGCTGAGCAATGGGGTTTCCTACCTGCCCTTCTACGCCGCCACAGCGGCCATCCGGCCCGACGCCCAGGTGGTTTGGGAGGATGGCCAGTTTATCGTCACCGCCCAGGACTTTACCATGACCGTCCGGGTGGGAGACCCCTGCCTGGTCATCAACGGCCGGTATTTGTATATCCCGGGTGGGGTGTGGGGCGATCCGGACGGCGCCGCCTGGGTGCCCACCCGCACGCTGGCCACAGCGCTGGGCGCCTGGGCGGGCTGGGACAAAAAGGTGGTGCTCTACTCAGGGGGAACGCCCCTGACCGCCGAGGGCCGGCCCTATGACGAGGAGACCCTGGATATCATGGCGAAAGTCATCATGCACGAGAGCGGCTATCAGCCCTTTCTGGGCCAGCTGGCGGTGGGCAGTGTCATTATGAACCGGGTGAACAGCACCCAGTTTCCCAACACGGTGGGCGGGGTGGTATACGCGCCCAACCAGTTCCCGGGCGCGACCAACGCCACCCCCAGCGCCGACGCCATCCTGGCCGCCCGGCTGGTGCTGGAGGGGGCCAACGTGGTGCCCGGCGCGTACTACTTCAACGGTGCGGGCAAGTCCTGCTGGGCCTCCCGGAACAAGAACCTGATCTGCACCATCGGAGGTCACTCCTTCTACGGCTGAGATATCGCGCAAAACCGCCCCGGACACATATGTGTCCGGGGCGGTTTTTTGCACTTGCTGCGCTTAAACGAGAGGCGGACTTATTCGCCCTCGCCGTTGAGATAGCGGTAGAAAGCGTTGTTGACGTAGAGATCCACCAGCTCCACAGACAGGTCGGGGGCCTTCNNGGCNACCACCTTGGCGATGGCGGCGGTGTCATCCACCATGCTGAAGGGATGGATGGTGTAAGCGCCGTTGCGGATCACGTTGTCCTTGATGAGGGTGAAGGCGTCGGCGTCAGCCATGGGCACATAGGAGCTGTACAGGGGGTTCCACCAGGCGCCGGCGATCAGCGGGGTCTTGAAGCTGCCGTCCTCGTTCTGGTTGGCGGAGTACTTCTTGGAGTAGGTCTCGATGAGGCTGTCCAGGGCGTTCTTGTCCTCCACGGTGTCGAACTCCAGCATCATATCGTACTCGGTGGCGTAGCACAGCCAGCGGTCGGTGCCCTCGATGGGCTTGAGCTCATAGGTGGGGGTGGCCTCTGCCTTGGTGGGATCGCCCCAGTCCACCATGTACTCGTAAATGGAGGTCTTGGGTTCCAGAGCCACTTTGGCGTCGATGCCCTCGCTCTGGAGCAGGCCCATGAGCTGGATGGCGTGGGTGATATCGCTGTGGCCATACTGGATGGTGTACGCGGGAAGGANGTTGGCGTTATAGCCGTCGANNTTCAGGTTGTAGCCGGTGGAAGCCTCAGCGATGACCAGGTCGGCGCCCAGCTGGGAGAGGACGGCGTCGTCAAAGTTGCCGAAGGTGGCCCAGGCGGACTGGAGCTTTCGGGCGATGTCGGGATCACTGACCTTGCCCAGGTAGTTGCGGCCCTTGCCGGAGACATTTACGGCGTTCATGAGCAGCTGGGTGGCGGTGTCGCCGTCCAGGACGGCGGTGAAATTCCAGGTGTTGGAGACAATACCGGTGTTGATGGCCACGGCCACATAAGGGAGGAGCTCCTCAGCCAGGCCGCTGATCGCAGGAGCTGCGGCCTTGTCGGCATAGACAGGAGCCAGCTCGGCCAGGCCGCAGTTGATGACGGCGGCCTTCACGGCGGCGGCCACAGTGGCGGCGTCGGCCTTTACGGCCTCCTCGCCGAAGATGGCGGTGAGGGCGGCGTTAAAAGCGTCTACGGAGACGGCGCCGGTCAGAGGCTCAATGTTGAAATACGCCTTGAGGTACTCGGCGGCCTTGTCGTCCACAGGGAGGGTGGAGACATTGACCCGGAAGCTCTCGGCATCGTAGCTCACCTGAGCGCCCAGGGCGTTGGACATGGCCCGGACGGGCAGGTAGGTGGTGCCGTCGGAGGCAAACACATCGACGGGAGCTCCGCCGGCGTTGGTGGGGGTGATCTGCTGGCCGTCCACGAAAACACCGNTGCCGGCATCCACNTCGATGGTCTTGCNNACCAGGTTGTCGGCCATGGCGGGCAGCGCCAGGGCGGCGGTGAGGGCCAGAGCCAGGGACACAGAGAGGATACGCTTCTTGTTCATTCTGTTTTCTCCTTTGCAATTTGGTTTTATCGCCGTCACCCGAAGGTGAAAAACGAACGGGGGGAAGGTCACCGCTTGCCCTTGTCGTAGATCTCACCCAAGGCCCTGGGCGCCCGGTTGGACTTGGAGAAAAAGATCAGGAGCAGGAGGGTGATGATGTAGGGCAGGGTCATGAAGAGATCCTGGAAGGCGGCGGCAAGGCCCAGCGCCTGGGTCAGGGCGAAGCCGGCGGAGCGGGCGAAGCCGAAGATGAGACAGGCCCAGAGGGTGGGCATGATCTGCCAGTTGCCGAAGATGAGCGCGGCGATGGACAGGTAGCCGTAGCCCATATAGATGGCGGGGGAGAACTGGGCGGAGATGGAGTAGGCAAAGCAGATGCCGCCCAGACCGGAGAGGGCACCGGAGACCATAACGGCGGCAAAGCGCACCCGGCCGACCTCTACACCGGCGGCGTCCACGGCGTGGGGATTGTCGCCGCAGGCCCGCAGGTGCATGCCGAAGGGAGTCTTGTAAAGGAAGTACCAGGCCGCCAGCGCCACCAGGATAATGATGAGCTCGAAGGGGTAGAGGCTGGTGAAGAGGGCGCCCAGCACTGGGATGGAGGACAGGCCCGGCACCGAGAAACGCAGGGAGGTGGTCAGAACGAACTTATTAGAGGGGGCGCCGAACACGGAGGTGTTGATCTGACTGGTGAGGAAGGTGGTCAGAGCGGTGGCCAGAATATTGATGACCACGCCGGAGATGACCTGATTGGCCTTGAAATTGACGCATAGGACAGCGTGGAGCATGGCGTAGATCATGCCGCCCAGCATGGCAAAGACCATGGCCAGCAGCATGGGCGCCTGACTGCCCGCGGCAAAGAAGCCGGAGATGAGGGTGGCGCACAGGGCGCCCACAAAAGCGCCAAAGCCCTGAAGACCCTCAATGGCCAGGTTGGTCACGCCGCTGCGCTCGGAGTAGATGCCGCCGATGGCCATGATGAAGAGGGGGAGGGCGAAGGAGAGTCCGTCGATAATAAGGGTGTTGATGAGGTTCATACCCGCTCCTCCTTTCCGGTATTACAGGCATCGGCGGCCTTTTGGCGGCCGCGCTCGATGAGATAGCTGAAGAAGGCTCCACAGGCGGCAAAGAGGAGGATGAGGCCGGTGATGAGAGAGCCGATCTCTTGCCGCACCCCCACGGTGGAGCTCATGTAGGTGCTTCCCTTATCGATGACAGTGATGAGGAAAGAGGACAGGAGGATGCCGATGGGGCTGGAATTGCCCAGAATGGACACGGCGATGGCGTCAAAGCCGGTGGAGATGAGGGTGTCGGGCTGGATGGAGCCGTAATAGCCCAGGAAATAGGTGGCGCCCGCCAATCCGGCCAGGGCGCCCGAGAGGGCCATGGTCACCACCAGGTTCCGCCCCACATTGATGCCGGCGTACATGGCGGCTCTGGGGTTGGCGCCGATGGTGCGGAACTCAAAGCCTAGGCGCATTTTGTCAAAGAGAAACTTGACCAAAAATACCGTGATGAGCGCCAGGAGAATGCCCAGGGGGATATCCATTTTCAGTCCGCCCAGCTCGGTGTCCATGAGGGACAGGCGGGAGGCGGCCGAGACCGCCTTGGACTGCCGGGAGACCGGATCGGCCATGAACCGCTTGATGCAGAAGCTCACCGAGTAGCGCACGATATAGTTGAGCATGATGGCCGAGACCACCTCGTTGATGTTCCACTTATATTTGAGGAAGCCGATGAGGGCAGCTACAAGGGCCCNTACAAGGGCGGCGATGACGACCACCAGAGGCTTGGCGATGGGGGCTGGGAGAGAGGAGTAGCCCACGGTGACGGTGGCGATGAGGCCGGCGAGCATCATCTGGCCGGATACACCGATGTTGAACAGGCCAGAGCGCATGGCCACCGCCACAGAGAGGGAGGCGAAGAGCATGGGCGTCCAGGCGTTGAGAAGGCTCATGAAGTCGGTGAGCATACTCTTCTTTGCGGCATAGTTGCCCTTGGGCAGCAGGCCGGAGCCCTGAAGATAGCTGAGATAGGCGGTGATGGGGCTCTTGCCCAGCAACAGATAGACTACCGCGCCCGCCAGCAGGCTCAAAAGAATGGCCAGAATGGGAATGGTGATCTTTTGCCGCTTACTGTCACCCATAAGTCTCAAAAACCAGTTTTGCTTCATTCCTGCTTCACCCCCATCATGTACTGGCCCACCTCGTTGGTGGTCATGGCGTCGGCAGGGGCGATCTTGAGCATCTGCCCGGAGAAGATGACGCCGATGGTGTCGGCCAGACCCATGATCTCGTCCAGCTCCAGGGAGATGAGCAGGACGGCCCGGCCCTTGTCGCGCTCGGCGATGATCTGGCGGTGGATGTTCTCGATGGCGCCGATGTCCAGGCCCCGGGTGGGCTGGACGAAGATCATCAGCTTGGAGGAGAGCGCGATTTCCCGGGCGATGATGGCCTTCTGCTGGTTGCCGCCGGACATGGAGCGGGTGATGGTGCGCACTCCCTGGCCGGAGCGGACGTCATAGGTCGTCACCAGCTCCTCACCGTAGCGTTCAAAGGCGGCGTGGTTCAAAATGCCCTTTTCACAGAAGGGGGACTTGTAATAGCTCTTCAGGGCCAGATTGTCCGACAGGGGGAAATCCAGCACCAGCCCCACAGATTGGCGATCCTCCGGGATGTAGGACAGGCCCAGGTCGGTGCGCGTCCGAACAGAGGCGTGGGTGATGTCGGCGCCGTCCAAGGTGATGACGCCTTCGGCGGCGGGGAGCATCCCGGCCACTGCGTCGGCGATCTCAGTCTGGCCGTTGCCGGAGACGCCGGCGATGGCGAAGATCTCGCCGGCACGGATAGTAAANGAGACATCCTTTACAACTGGGAAGCCATCGGCGTTGGTCACCGTCAGGTGTTCGACCTTCAATACCTCACCGCCGAGCCGGGCGGGAGCTTTGGCGACGGCGAAATCCACCTCCCGGCCCACCATCAGGTTGGCCATGGTCTGGGTGGAGGTGGCGGCCACATCCAGCACATCAATGAGCTTGCCTCGGTTGAGGATGGCGCAGCGGTCAGCCACCTGTTTGATTTCTTCCAGCTTGTGGGTGATGAGGATGATGGTCTTGCCCTGATCCCGCAGGCCCCGGATGATCTGGAGCAGGAATTCGATCTCCTGAGGGGTGAGGACGGCGGTGGGCTCATCGAAGATGAGGATCTCTGCCTCCCGGTAGAGCATCTTCAAAATTTCTACCCGCTGCTGGGTGGAGACGTTTACGTTCTCGATCCTGGCGGTGGGATCCACCTCCAGACCGTACTGCTTAGNNAGAGCGGCCACCTTCTCATTGGTGCCCTTGATGTCCACCACCGGAAAGAGCCCGGCCATTTTCTTGGGCTCGATGCCCAGGATGATGTTCTCTGCGATGGTATAGTTGCTCACCAGCTTAAAGTGCTGGTGCACCATGCCGATGTTGAGCCGGGTGNCGTGGTTGGGGGAGGANANGCGCTCCGTTTTGCCCCGGNTGTAGATCTCGCCCTTATCAGGCTCATACATACCGAAGAGCATACTCATGAGGGTGGACTTTCCCGCGCCGTTTTCCCCCAAAAGGGCAAAGATCTCACCCTTTTTGATGCTCAGTGAGATGTCGTCATTGGCGACAATACCGGGAAAACGCTTGGTGATGTGGCGCATTTCCACGATATACTCGTCCGTTGCCATGTGTGTCATCCTCCTTTGTGTTTCGGCCCTTGCGGCGGGTGTGCCGCGAGGGGGGAGTACCGTTTTATGGGGACGGGCGCTTTCGGAAAGACACTGCCGTGCGGTGCGCTTCCGAAAGTGCCGTCCTGTCAAATGAAAAAAGAGAGACGGGACGCTCCGCAGGTATTTGAGAAACTGAGGTGGTTTCTGAGATACGAACGGAGCGCCCCGTCATCAGTGACAGGTCAATGCGCGCTTGGCTTACAGGCCGGGGAACTCAGCGGGCGTGTTGCCGTTGAAGTTGGAGGCGGGGACGATGGTGCCGTCCTTCACCAGGGGATAGGCGTCGTTCATGGCCTTCATGGTGGCATCGGAGCACTGGTGGCTCTCGGCGTTGGTGACGAAGCCGGTGGAGTCGGTGTCGGCCTGGAGGGTGTAGTTGCCGCCCTGGAAGGAGCCGTCCACNATGGCGTTGAGNNGACGCTCNACGTNGATNGCCANGTTCTTCAGAACGGAGGTGAGGATGATGTTGTCGGAGCCGTTGACGCCGTCGGCATACTGATCCACGTCACAGCCGATGACCTTTACGTTGCCGGCCTCCTTGGCGGCGGTAAACACGCCGTTGCCGGAAGCGCCGGCGGCCACGAAGATGATGTCGCAGCCCTCCTGGATCAGAGCCTGGCCCAGCACCTTGCCGGTGGCCTCGTCGCCGAAGTTGCCGGTATAGTTGCCGCCCACGTTGGCGCCGGTGACGTCAGTACCGGCANAGGAGGCGATCTCCACGCACTCGGCATTGGCGCCCAGGTTCTTGTTGGCGTAGTTCACGCCGGACATGAAGCCGAACTGATAGTTGACGTTGGAGGGATAGGCCACGCCGTTGACCACGGCCACCTTGCCGGTCTGGGTCTCCAGAGCGGCGGCGATGCCGGCGAAGAAGCCGGACTCGTTCTCGGCGAACTGCATGGCGTAGACATTGTCCAGAGAGACCTCGTTGCCCTCGCTGTCAGTGGGGAAGGAGTCCACCANGATGAACTTCTTGTCGGGGTTGTCGGCGGCCAGAGTGCCNGTGCCGGCGAACTGGAAGCCGGTGCATACCAGGATGTCATAGTCGGCCACGATGTCGCCTGCCAGCTGAGCGGCGGCGGCGGGATCACCGGTGGGCTCCTGGTTGGCGGTCACAGTATCGATATTGCCACGAGAGGCGATGAAGGAGAGGATACCGTCATAGTTGTCCTCGTTAAAAGAGCCGTCATCCACAGTGTTGGGGCTGGTGCAGATGGCGATCTTCAGACCTTCGGCGGCGGGCTCGGCAGCCTGAGACTGAGCGGGCTCGGCGGCCTTGCTCTCGGCGGGAGCGGGGGTGGTGGCGGAGCCACCGCCACAGGCGGCGAGGGAGAGGGTCAAGGCAAGGGACAGCGCCAGTGCAGAGATCTTCTTGCTCACTTTCATTCTTGTTTTCCTCCTTTAATTTGGGTGGAACGCGCGGAGAACACCGGGGAATTACCGCGTCTATATACATGATATCAAATTTCGGCAGAATAACAAGGTGGCATTTAATCAGAAAGTGAGATGGGATTTTCATATTTTTTACACTAACTTGTCAAAAAACCGGTTACAGGAGCTTAAAAGGGGTCAGCAGTTGAGATAGCCCCCGTCCACCACCAGCATGTGGCCATTGACGTAGTCAGAGGCGGCGGAGGAGAGGAACACCACCGGGCCCATCAGATCCTCCGGTACGCCCCAGCGGCCCATGGGGATCTGGGCGTCGATGGCGGCCACGGCGTCCTTTTTTGTGCGAAGGGTGGCGGTGTTGTCGGTGACCATATAGCCGGGGGCGATGGCGTTTACATTAATATGGTACTTGGCNCACTCGTTGGCCCAGGCCCGGGTGAGGCCGTGGACGGCGTGCTTGCTGGCCACATAGGCCGCATCCCCGGAGCCGCCCCGGCAGGACTGGACGGAGCAGATGTTGACGATCTTTCCGCCTCCCAGCGGTATCATCTGTTTGGCGATGTCCCGGGTGAGAAGGAAGAGAGAGCGCAGATTCACCGCCATCACCGCGTCGAAGTCCTGGGCGGAATGTTCCTCGGCGGGAGAGAGGCGGATGATACCGGCGTTGTTCACCAGAATATCCACCCGGCCAAAGGCGGCAATACACTGCCCGGCCAAAGCGGGGGCGGCGTCGCTGTCGCCCAGGTCGTGGACGATCTCAAAGGCCCGGCGGCCCATGGCCTCCACCTGGAGTTTGGTATCTCCCATACCGCGAAGGCCCACGCCCACAATGTCGGCGCCGGCCTCGGCCAGAGCCAGGGCCATGGCCTGGCCCAGTCCCCGGCTGACCCCGGTGACCACCGCGATCTTACCGTNCAGCGAAAAATTCATAAAGCATTTCTCCTTTACAGCATTTCCTCAATGGGTGGATGGGGCAGATAACAGTCCTCGGGGCGAAAGGCGGGAGAGACCACGCATGTCACAAGCGCCCAGTCCCCGTCTGCCACATGAGTGGTCTGCCATGTCCCGGCGGGAGCCACGGCCACAAACCCTTCATCTGTGCCCGTCCGGGGCCCGAACAGGATGCGCCTTTCCTCCGTGGGCCGCGCCCCGGAGCCGCCCAGAGTCATTTCCAGGCTGCCTCCGGCGCACCACGTCCACACCTCGTTGGAGCGGTGGAGCTTGTGCCAGCGGGAGCGCTCGCCCCGCTTCAAAAGATAGTAGATGTAGCTGACGGTGGTATCGTCGGCGGAGCGCCACATGGTGCGGTGCCAGCCGCCTTCATCCTCCAGGGGCACCAGTCCCAGGGCGGCGATGACCGCTTCGGCGGTTTGATGTTCCATATCAATCCTCCCGCTTCTGCGCCAGCTTCTGATAGAAGCCTGCCATGGATTTGAGCTGGGCGGCCTGCTCGGGGCTGAACTCCACGCCACCGCCCAGTTGGTTTACATAATAATAAACCTTGGCAGTCTGCTNCACCACCTCCAGCCGGTCAAAGGCGGAGATGAGGGTGGCGCCCCAGGCCAAAACGCCGTGGTTGGCCAGCATGACGGCGCTGTGGTCATGGACATAGGGCCGCACGGAATCCGGCACCTCGTCAGTAGAGGGCATGGCGAATTCGGTGACGGGCACCTCGCCCAGCCCGGCGATCAGCTCGTTGAGATAGCGCTCCTTCAGCGGCCGGCGGCAGACGGCGAAGGCGGTGGAGATGGGGGGATGGGCGTGGACGACGGCCATCACGTCCGGCCGCTCCCGGTAGACCATCCAGTGCATTTTTCCCTCGGAGGAGGGATGCCGGTCACCGGAGAGGATGCGTCCCTCCAGGTCGGTCTCCACCAGCATGTCGGGCTTCATCCGTCCCTTGCCCACGCCGGANGGGGTGATGAGAATGGTGTTCCGGGGCGTGCGTGCGGATACGTTGCCGTCGTTGGAGACCACGTACCCCCGGTCATAGAGAAAACGGCAGACCTCGCAAATTTCCAGCCGCAGCTGATCGTCCATAGTGTGCACCTTCTTTATATAGAATAGGACAAGTTTACCATGGTCTGGGCGGAAAAACAAGAGATGAGGCGATTGGCCTCCTCTCCTGCTTTTTAGAAAGACTTCAGCTTTTCCAGCACAGCGGCGTTTACGGCCTTGGGGTCGGCCTTGCCCCTCAGCTCCCGCATGACCTGGCCCACCAGGAAGCCCAGAGCCTTTTCCTTGCCCGCCTGAAAGTCGGCGATGGACTGGGCATTGGCCTTGAAAACCTTTTCCACAGCGGCNGCCAGNGCGTNNGGATCGTTGACCTGTTCCAGGCCGTGAGCCTTCACGTATTNGTCCACGNCNCCGTCATCGGCAAAGACGGCAAAAAAGACCTTCACAGCGGTGTTGCGGTTCAGCTTGCCCTCTCTGACCAGGACGATGAGCCGGGCGAGGGTGGCGGGGGAGAGCTTCATATCCCTGGCCTCCAGACCCGCCTCGGAGAGCGCGCCCATCACCTCACCCATGATCCAGTTGGCGGCCTGTTTGGGCTCCGTGCCCAACCGGACACATTCCTCAAAGAAGTCGGCCAGGGCCTTCTGGCCGNTGATCATCTGGGCGTCGTACAGGGGCAGGCCGTACTGGGCCTGATAGCGATCCTGCTTGGCCTCGGCCATCTCGGGCATCTGCTTGAAAAGCCCAGCCAGATACGTACTGGACAGCTCAATGGGCGGGATGTCCGGCTCTGGGAAATAGCGGTAATCCTGGGCGTTCTCCTTGGAGCGCATGGCGAAGGTGGCGTCCTTGTTGTCGTCCCACCGCCGGGTCTCCTGTACGACGGGCTTGCCTTCCTCGATCAGCTCGATCTGCCGCCTGGCCTCGTAGGCGATGGCTTTGGCAATCGCCTTGAAGGAGTTGAGGTTCTTCATTTCGGTGCGGATGNCCAGCGCCTGGGAGCCGGCGGGGCNGACNGAGAGGTTCACGTCGCAGCGCAGAGAACCCTCCTGCATCTTGCAGTCGGACACCCCCAGGTACTGGAGGGTGGAGCGCAGCTTTTCCAGATAGGCGATGACNTCCTCGGCGGAGCGGAAATCGGGCTCGGTGACGATCTCAATGAGGGGTACGCCGCAGCGGTTGTAGTCGCATTTGGTCTGATCCAGCCAGGGGTCGTGGATCAGCTTGCCCGCATCCTCCTCCATGTGCAGCTCGTGGATACGGATGGTCTTGTGTCCGCCCCCGGACAGGGAGAAGGACACCTCGCCGTCCCGGGCGATGGGCAGGTAGAGCTGAGAAATTTGATAAGCCTTGGGCAGGTCGGGGTAGAAGTAGTTCTTCCGGTCAAACTTGCTGTATGGGGTGATGGCGCAGTTCAGTGCCAACCCCGCCTTTACGGCGAATTCCAGCACCTTCTCGNTGAGGACGGGGAGGGTGCCCGGCATGCCGGTGCACACCGGGCAGCAGTGGGTGTTGGCCTCACCGCCGAACGCGNTGGTGCAGGAGCAGAAGATCTTCGTCTTGGTGCACAGCNCCACATGGGTCTCCAGGCCGATGACAGTTTCCCAGGTCATACTTNTCTACCTCCTGCGCGTTGTGTGTCCGGATGGGCTTGATGGTACGCCGTCTCCAGCTGGAAGGCGTGGGCGGCGTTGAGGATGACCCCGTCCCCCAGGGCCGGGCCCACCAGTTGGGCCCCGATGGGCAGGCCGGCGGAATCGAAGCCGCAGGGGATGGAGATACCGGGAAGCCCTGCCAGATTGAGGGGGACGGTATAGNTGTCGGAGAGATACATTTTGAGCGGGTCGGAAAGGCTCTCTCCCAGGCGCGGAGCGGTGGTGGGGGCCACGGGGGTGAGGAGCACATCGTACTTCCGGAACGCCTCGTCATAGGCCCGCTTGATGAGAGCCTTTACCTGCAGCGCCTTTTTGTAGTAGGCGTCATAGTAGCCGGTGGAGAGGACGAAGGCGCCCAGCAGGATGCGCCGCTTGACCTCGCTGCCAAAGCCCTCGGTGCGGGTCTTGTTGTAGAGGTCGGTCAGATCCTCGTAGCCCTCGGCCCGCCAGCCGTACTTCACCCCGTCGAACCGGGACAGGTTGGAGGAGGCCTCGGCGCAGGCGATGATATAGTAGGTGGGCACCACATACTCCATGACGGGGAGGGAAAACTCCTCCACTGTGGCCCCACGGCTCTTCAGCACCTGGGCCACGGAGAGCACAGCCTTGCGGATCTCACTGTCCAGCCCCTCGCCAAAGCAGNCGGCGGGGAGGCCGATCCTCAGCCCCCTCACATCTCCGGTGAGGGAGGATAGGAGCCCGCCGTAGGCTCCCGCCAGGCTGGTGCCGTCTCGGGGATCTTTGCCCTGTATCACATCCAGCACGGCGGCGCAGTCGGCGGCGGAACGGGCGATGGGGCCCATCTGATCCAGGGAGGAGGCATAGGCGATGAGGCCATAGCGGCTCACGGTGCNGTAGGTGGGTTTCATGCCCGTCACGCCGCAGTAGGCGGCGGGCTGGCGGATGGAGCCGCCGGTGTCGCTGCCGATGGCGTACCAGACCTCTCCCGCCGCCACGGCGGCGGCAGCGCCGCCGGAGGAGCCGCCGGGGGCCCGGGTCAAGTCCCAGGGATTCTTGACCGGGCCGTAGAAGGAGGTCTCAGAGGTGGAGCCCATGGCGAACTCGTCCATGTTCAGCTTGCCCACAGATACGGCCCCGGCTTCGCGGAGCTTTTCCACCACCGTGGCGTCATAGCAGGGGGAAAAATCACCCAGGATCTTGGAGGCGCAGGAGGTCTTGACAGCGCGGGTGCAGATGTTGTCCTTGTAGGCCATGGGCACCCCGGCCAGAAGGCTGTCCCCGCTGTTGGGCTGGGGCTCGGTGACAGTAATAAAGGCGTTGTTGTCCCCCTGGCAGGCGGCGATGCGCTCCTTGGCGGCGGTCAGGGCTTCGGCGGGGGAGACCGCCCCCTTCTTCAAAGCCGCCCCCAGCTCCAGGGCGGTCATCTTATAAAGTTCCGTCATGATTCCACCGCCTTTGGCACCAAAAATGCCTCGTCGGCCCTGCCGGGGGCGTTTTTCAACAGCTCCTCCCGGGGGAAGGAGGGCTCTACCGTGTCCGGGCGCATCACGTTCTTGACCGGGAACACATGGCTCATGGGCTCAATGTCGTCAACATCCAGGGCGCTCAAAAGATCCATATAGGAGACGATCTTCTCCAGCTCGGCGGTCATTCGGGCGNTTTCCGCCTCGTCCGGCTTGAGCCGGGAGAGGGTGGAGATATACGCAACCATTTCTTCGGTGATCTTCATTCTGTTTTCCTCCTTACCTCANGGTTCCAAACGGGACAGGTCGCGGGGAAACAGGCAGGCGTGGCGGACGTTGTCCAGCCCGCACAGCCTGGCGGTGAGCCGTTCCAGGCCGATGCCCAGTCCGCCGTGGGGCGGCATACCCGATTTGTGGATCATCAGATAGCTCTCGAACTCCTCCGGGTGCATCCCCCGGGCAAGCATTTTCTCCACCTGNGCCTGATACTCGTGGATACGCTGGCCTCCGGTGGTCACCTCCATGCCCCGGAACAGCAGGTCGAAGGAGAGGGTGAATCTGGGGTCGGCGGGATCGTCCNTGGCGTAGAAGGGGCGCTTCTTGGAGGGGTAGTGGGTGACGAACACAAAGACGCTGCCCAGCTCCTCCTTGACATACCGGCCGATATTCAGCTCCTCCTCCGGCTCCAGGTCATAGGGATCCCGGATGGGCCGGCCGTACTTTTCCGCGGCCAGGGTCTTGGCCTCGTCGAAGCGCAGGCAGGGGATGGAGGATACGTCTGGCAGCTCGATCCCCAGCCGCTCCACATCGGCGGCATATTCCTCCCGCAGAAGATCCATGGCGTTTTGCAGGAACCGGGTCTCCACCGCCATGATCTCCTCAAAGGAACGGATGAAGCCCATCTCAAGATCCATGGAGGTGTATTCGTTGAGGTGCCGGGCGGTGGAATGTTTCTCTGCCCGGAATACGGGGGCCACCTCAAAGACCCGTTCATAGGCGCCCACCATCATCTGCTTGTAGAACTGGGGGGACTGGGCCAGAAAGGCTTTCCGGCCGAAGTAGTCCAGACGGAAGATGTTGGAGCCGCCCTCCGCTCCGGCGTGGACGATCTTGGGGGTGTGGACTTCGGTGAAGTCCAGGCTGTGGAGGGTGTCCCGAAAGGCCCGGCACAGCCCGGCCTGGNTGCGGAAGATGGAGCGCTCCCGAAGGGCGCGCAGCACCACCGGCNGCAGAGACAGCTCCGTGTCCAGGTTCAGGTTGAGCCGCCGCTTGGAGATGGGCACCGGCAGTGGCCCGGCGGGCCGGGAGAGGANCTCCAGCTCCAATCCGGCCAGCTCCACGCCCCCAGGCGCCCTAGGCTCCCTGTGGGGCACGCCGGTCACCGCTACGGCGCACTCCTCGGTGACGTCCTCCAGCAGAGCCGGCCGGTCGAAGACGCACTGGAGCACGCCCTCCGGCCCCCGGAGGGTGAGGAAGACCATGCCGCCCATGTCGCGAAGGGCATGGATCATGCCCTCCACCGTCACCGTGCGGCCCTCCCACGTGCCGGAGACCACTGCCTTCAGCGTCACAGTTCGCCGGGTCAGAATTCCATCTATCGTTTTCATTTGGCATCACCTTTTCCGGCCCGATCCCCCCTTGAATGAGGCCGTGTAATGGCGCCTGAGACGAAAAAAGTCCCGAAGCTGTATCAATACAGCTTCGGGACGGAAAATTCCGCGGTACCACCCAGGCTTGTCGTCTCCCCCTTGAGGCGGCCACTCGTTTTCCCGTAACGTGGAAAGGCCGTACCGCCCTACTTGCCCAAGGGGCCTTCGAACGGTCAGCTCCNNAGCGTTGCGCCTTCTCTCTTTGCCGTGGCGGGCTCTCAGCCGGTGACCCGCGTTTTCTGTCGGCACGCCCGAGGGGCGGTCTCCTTCATCGCTTTTGTTGTCTGTTATTATACGCACAGTCTTTTTCAATTGCAATAGTGAATTTGAACAGAATCACATCTTTGCTTTTGTGCGCTCTTGTGGTAGAATGGGAAAAACACAAAAGGGGAGAGATGGCAATGAACGAATGGGAAGCTTTGCGTGCGGAATGCCTGTCCTGCCGCCGCTGCGCTCTGGCGGACACTCGCACCAATGTGGTCTTTGGCGAGGGAGTGGAGACGGCGGAGGTCATGTGTATCGGCGAGGGCNCCGGGGAACAGGAGGATTTGACCGGCCGTCCCTTCGTGGGCCGGGGCGGCAAGCTGCTGGACGAGATGCTGGAGATCATCGACCTGAGCCGGGAAAAGAATATCTATATCGGCAATATGGTCAAGTGCCGCCCGCCCCAGAACCGGGATCCCCTGAACATCGAACAGGAGGCTTGTGAGCAGTGGCTGGAGCGGCAGATCGCCCTCATTCGCCCCAAGATCATCATCTGCCTGGGCCGCATCGCCGCCATGAAGTACATTAAAGAGGATTTTAAGATCACCCGGGAGCACGGCCAGTGGTTTGAAAGGGACGGCATTTTGCGCATTGCCCTGTTCCACCCGGCGGCCCTTCTCCGCGACCCGCGCAGGAGACCCGAGACCTTCGATGATCTGAAGACCATCCAATCTAAGATCCGTGAGGTGTGCCAGCGCACCTACTGAGCGTCGACCCTTGTCAAGGCAGAGCGGAGCGTGTATAATAACCAAATGAGCGATTGAAATAGGAGGACATCACAATGGATACCAAACTGTTACAGCTTTTGGAGGCCGACTGCACCCTGACGCCCGATCAGCTCTCCGCCATGACCGGTATGAGTGTGGAGGCGGTAAAGACCGCCATCAAGGGATATGAGGACGAGAGGCTTATCCTGGGCTACCAGGCCGTGGTGGACTGGGACCGCACCCAGCGGGAGGCGGTCACCGCCCTTATCGAAGTGAAGGTGACCCCTCAGCGGGGGGACGGCTTTGACCGCATCGCCCAGCGCATCTACCAGTATGACGAGGTGGAGAGCCTCTATCTCATGTCCGGCGCCTTTGACTTCACCGTTATCATCTCCGGACGCACCTTGAAGGAGGTGGCCCACTTCGTGGGGGAGAAGCTGTCCACCATCGACGAGGTCACCAGTACCGCCACCCACTTTATCCTCCGCAAGTACAAGGAGAACCACCTGGTCTTCGAGAAGCGGGAGGAACAGCAGGAAAGGTTTGTGCTTGAGTGATGNTGGACTACGAGAAGATCTTGTGCGGAAGGATCAAAAAGGTCAAGCCTTCCGGCATCCGTAAATATTTTGACCTGCTCCAGGGCATGGAGGGGGGGATCTCCCTGGGGATCGGGGAGCCCGACTTCATCACCCCCTGGCACATTCGGGACGCGGGCATCTATTCTCTGGAGAAGGGCTTTACCAAGTACAGTCCCAACGCCGGTCTTTCCGACCTGCGCAAAGCCATTTCCCGTTACCTCAAGCGCCGCTTTGACCTAAGTTATGAGGGCATCGGCCAGATTTTGGTTACGGTGGGCGGCAGCGAGGGCCTGGACTTGGCCTTCCGCTGCATACTGGAGCCGGGGGACGAGGTCATCATCCCCTCACCCTCCTTCGTGTGCTATAGCCCCTTGGTGTCCATGCTCCACGCAGTGCCCGTCCCGGTGGAGACCCGCGCAGAGGACGAGTTCCGCCTGACGGCAGAGGAGCTGAAGGCCGCCATCACCCCCAGGACGAAGGCGGTGGTGCTGCCCTTCCCCAATAATCCCACCGGCGGCATTATGGGCCGGGCGGATCTGGAGGCCCTGGCCGAGGTGCTTCGGGGCACTGACATCATGGTGGTCTCCGACGAGATCTACTGTGAGCTTACCTATGGCNAGCACCNTGTCNNCNTGNCCAACATCCCGGATATGTACGAGCGCACCATCGTGGTCAACGGCTNTTCCAAGGCCTATTCCATGACCGGCTGGCGGCTGGGATATGTCTGCGGCCCCCAACCCCTCATCGCCGCCATGACCAAGCTCCACCAGTATGCCATCATNTGTGCCCCCACCACCAGCCAGTATGCCGCCATTGAGGCGCTGAACAACGGCGATGGAGATATCGAGGCCATGAAGGAGGAGTACGACGGCCGCCGCCGCNTCCTGGTGGACGGCTTCCGCCGCCTGGGCCTGGAGTGCTTTGAGCCCCGGGGCGCCTTCTACACCTTCCCCTGCATCCGCTCCACCGGCCTCACCTCTGAGGAGTTCTGCGACCGGTTCCTGGAGGCCGAGCATGTGGCCGTCATTCCCGGCTCTGCCTTCGGCCCAGGAGGAGAGGGTTTTGTTCGGGCCTGCTATGCCGCCTCCATGAAGGATCTGGCCGAGGCTTTGGAGCGGCTGGAGCACTTCCTGGATGGTCTGAAAAAATAATGGAAAACGCCTGAAGAGAGGAGAAGTGGGTATGAATATCGTCTGTTTGGATATGGAGGGCGTCCTGGTTCCGGAAATCTGGATCGCGTTTGCCGAAGCCAGTGGGATCCCTGAGCTCAAGCGCACCACCNGGGACGAGCCCGACTACAATAAGCTGATGAACTGGCGGCTGGGCATCCTGAAGGAGCACGGTTTGGGGCTGAAAGAGATCCAGGCCACCATCGCCAAGATCGATCCCCTGCCCGGGGCCAAGGTCTTCCTGGACGAGCTGCGCAGCCTTACCCAGGTCATCATCCTCAGCGACACCTTCGAGCAGTTTGCCAAGCCCCTCATGGAGAAGCTGGGCTGGCCCACCATCTTCTGCAATACCCTGGAAGTGGCGGTCAACGGGGAGATCACCGGCTTCAAGATGCGCTGTGAGAAGTCCAAGCTCACCACGGTGAAGGCGCTCCAGTCCTGCGGTTATGAGACCATTGCCGCCGGGGACAGCTACAACGACCTGGGTATGATCCAGGCCAGTAAGGCGGGTTTCCTCTTTAAGAGTACGGGCAAGATCAAGGCCGACTATCCTGAGCTGCCGGCCTATGAGACCTTTGACGACCTGCTCGCCGCCATCAAGGCGGTCATTGCCTGAGAGCTTCAGGCCCATTTACATAGGAGGGGATCTGCCATGGATGAACGATTCCAGGGCCTGGCCTTTGGGCCGGCTGATATCCTGCTGCCCAGGGACTGTGAATACAGTAAGTGGGCAGTGGTGGCCTGTGACNAATATGTCNNCCAGCCGGAGTACTGGGCGGAGGTGGAGCAGATCGTGGGCGGAGCGCCCTCTGCCCTTCGGCTGATCTTACCGGAGAGCTGCCTGGACGGCCCCAACGTGGAGACGGACATCGTGGAGATCAACAATACCATGACCCGCTACCTCCGGGAGGGGCGCTTCCGTGAGCTGCCGGGGGCGCTCGTCTATGTGGAGCGCACGCTCCGGGACGGCAAGCTGCGCCGGGGGTTGGTGGGCGCGCTGGATCTGGAGCAGTATGATTANGAGCCGNACGCCCAGNCGCCTGTACGGGCCANGGAGGGCACTGTTATGAGCCGCATCCCGCCCCGGNTGGCGGTGCGGAAGAACGCCCCCATCGAACTGCCCCATGCCATGCTTTTGTGCGACGACCCGGAGCGGACGGTCATCGAGCCGCTGGCGGCGCGCAAGGGGGAGTTGGAACTTCTCTATGATTTTGACCTGATGACTGGCGGCGGCCATCTCTCCGGCTGGCTTTTGGATGAGGCGGCCATGACCCAGGTCGCCGCCGCTTTCCAGGCCCTCAATTCCCCCCAGGCGATGGAGAAGCGGTATGGCCCCCAGAGCGCGGAGATACCCTTCCAGTTTGCCGTTGGAGATGGGAACCACTCTCTCACTACGGCCAAGGAGTGCTATGAGCGGCAGAAAAAGCTGGTGCCCCAGGAGAGGTGGAAGGAGCTGCCCGCCCGGTATGCCTTGTGTGAAGTGATAAACCTTTACGACTTCTCCCTGGAGTTCAAGGCCATACACAGGGTGCTTTTTAACGTCAAGGGAAAAGACTTGCTCAGCTCTCTGCTGGAATCTTTTTCGGGTGCTTATGGCGGGGAGGGCCCCGGCCATATCCTGCGCTATATCTACGCCGGTGGGGAGGGCGCCGTCACGGTGCCCGATCCCGTCCAACCTCTGCCGGTGGGCACCCTTCAGAGCTTTCTGGACGAATACATCAAAGCGCACGGAGGCAGTATCGATTACATCCACGGCATGGGNGTGACCTGCGACCTGGCCCGCCAGCCGGGAAATCTTGGCTTCATCCTGCCGGCGTTGAGCAAAGTGGAGCTGTTTCCGGCCATTCTGAATGGCGGCGTCCTGCCCCGAAAGACCTTCTCCATGGGGGAGGCTCACGACAAGCGGTATTATCTGGAGGCTCGTAAGATCCGGTAAAACGGCAATGCTTCGTGGAAGGCATTTGTTCTGAATTTGGAGGACTGCTGTGGAGACGTTGACATTGGCCGCTCCCGCGAAGCTGAACCTGACCTTGGATGTGCTGGGGAAGCGGGAGGACGGCTATCATGAGATGCGGATGGTAATGACCACTGTTTCCCTGGCCGATGAGGTGACCCTCACCTTGGAACCGGGGGAGGGCACAGTCATCTCTGCGGATCTGGGCTTTCTGCCGGTGGATGGAAGAAATTTGGCGGCCGTTGCGGCGCAGCGCCTTCGACAGGCTACCGGGGGAAACTGGGGGAGGCTGACCATCCACCTTCGAAAGCGGATCCCGGTCTGTGCGGGTACCGCCGGAGGCAGCTCTGACGCCGCCGCCGTCCTTCGGGGCCTGAACCGTCTGGCGGGGTTGGGCCTGCGCGTGGAGGAGCTGGCCGAGATCGGCAGGAGCGTGGGGGCGGATGTGCCCTACTGCGTCATGGGCGGAACGGCTCTGGCGGAAGGGATCGGAGAAAAATTGACGCCCTTGCCGGCGCTGCCGGCGTGCTGGGCGGTGCTGGTGAAGCCCGGTTTCTCGGTATCCACTCCGGAGCTCTTTGCCAAGCTGGACGGGCAGAGGCTCCACGGCCGTCCCGATACCCCGGGGATGATCGGGGCGCTGGAGGCGGGGGATTTGCCCGGCGTGGCCCGAAGACTCTACAATGTCTTTGAGGAAGTGCTGCCCAAGCGGCAGCGGGACGTGGTGGAGGAAGTGAAGGGGACGCTGGTAGACAGGGGCGCCTTGGGCGCCTGTATGACGGGGACCGGCTCCATGGTATATGGACTTTTTTCCGCAGAGGAAAAGGCGGTGGAGGCGTATGCAGCCCTGAAAAAAATTTGGCCTGAAACCTTCATTTCCTGCACAGAGGGGGATTAAGACGGGTCAAAAATGGAAAAAATGGATACACGCTTTACAGAAGGGTGTGTCCATTTTGTTATTGAAAGGAAAAACAGGCGCCCTGCGCCGGGAAATGGGTTCCAAGGGGAAAAATAAACTTCACCGCTGGGAGCTGGCGCTGATGCTGGGCATATGCATGGCGGCGCTGGGTGGGACTTGGCTCTCCGGGCAGCAGAGGGCGCTGTCGGAAAAAGTGGTGCGCCTCCATGTGGTAGGCGCGTCGGACGCGCTGGAGGAGCAGCTGGTGAAGCTGCGGGTGCGGGACGCGGTGCTGGAGGCGGCGGAGCCCTGGCTGGAGGATATTCAGGGTCAGGGCGCGGCCAGAACGGCTCTGGGCGAACACCTGGAGGAGCTGGCCCGGGCCGGAGCCGAGGCCGCCGAAGGAAGGCCGGTGACCGCGGCGCTGGAGGAGGACGTGTGGTTTCCCACCCGGCAATATACCGNCTTTTCNCTCCCGGCGGGCCGCTATACCGCCCTGCGGATCACGGTGGGAGAGGGGAAGGGCCGCAACTGGTGGTGCGTGGTCTTTCCGCCCCTGTGTATGGACTCAGTAAGCCAGCAGACCGCCGAGGCGGCGGGCCTCACCGGGAACCAGGTGGGGCTTATCACCGGGGAGGAGGGCTATGAGGTGCGCTTCAAGGCGCTGGAATTTTGGAACGAGCTGACCGAGAAACTGGGAAAGGAGTGAGAGCATGGAGAAGTATGTCTGCGGCCCCTGTGGGTATGTATACGACCCGGAGGTTGGCGATCCCGACAACGGCGTGGCCCCCGGAACACCGTGGGAAGATGTGCCTGAAGATTGGGTGTGTCCCATCTGCGGCATGGGCAAGGACGTTTTCNAGAAGGCATAAAATTTTGCCCATAGAGTGAAAATCCAATCTTGACTTTTGTGCTTGCCATCTGTTATATTTTATGTTGCAACGTGTAGCGTCAACGCGTAATTCCGGTTGAATGCTGCACGTTGCTTTTTTGTTGTCCGAAAACCCAAATTAAGATAGAAAGCGCGCGGCCTGAAGGCATAAGTCCAGCTCTTCATGTCGGGTGCTTTCTTATGTTCAAGAGGAAGAGACATGGATCAAAAATCAAACGCTTTTTTGGAAAAAGAGCCCATCGGCAAGCTGATGGGCAAATATGCCGTGCCCTGCGTGATCTCTCTGCTGGTGGCGGCCCTTTACAACATCGTGGATCAGCTGTTTATCGCCAACGCGGACTATCTGGGCTCCTATGGCAACGCGGCCAATACGGTGGTTTTCCCGCTGACGGTGGTGGCCCTGGCGCTGGCCGTGATGATCGGCGATGGCTGCTGCGCTTTTGTCAGCATCAGCCTGGGGGCGGGGAACCGGGAGGACGCCCACAAGAGCATCGGCAGCGCCGTGCTGCTGTGTATTGCCATCAGCCTGATCCTGACAGCANTTTATCTTGTGTTTCAGGAGCGCATCCTGACGATGTTCGGCGGACGGGTCAATGATGAGACCTTTTGCCATGCCAAAGAGTACTTCTTCTGGATCACCCAGGGCGTGCCCTTTTACATGTTCGGACAGGCGCTGAACCCCATCATCCGCTCTGACGGAAGCCCCCGGTTTGCGATGGCCTCTACCCTGGCGGGGGCGCTGGTCAATATCATCCTCGACCCCATTTTCATCTTTGTCTTCCGTTGGGGGATGATGGGCGCGGCGGTGGCCACTGTGCTGGGGCAAATACTCACCGCCGCGCTGGCGGTTTGGTACCTCTGCCACATGAAGGCCGTGCGGATGGAAAAGGGCAGCTTCCGAGTCCACGGGGCGCTGGTGAGGAAATATCTGCCGTTGGGCGGATGCAGCTTTTTGTCCCAGATCTCCCTGGTCATGGCCATGGCGGCGATCCAGAACATGACCTTAAAATACAGCGCGATAGACCCCATCTTTGGTCAGGCGCAGTTTACCCAGATCCCCATGGCGGTGCTGGGTATCGTAATGAAGTTCTTTCAAAGCGTCATCTCCATCGCTGTGGGGCTGGCGGCAGGCTGTATCCCGGTGGTGGGATATAACATCGGTGCGGGGCGCAAAGACCGGGCAAAGGCTCTGTTTGTCCGCCTGCTGACGGCAGAGGCGATCGTGGGCGGAGTGGCCCTGCTCATTGTGGAGCTGCTGCCGGGACAGCTTATTGGGCTGTTTGGGGCGGCCAACGAGAGCGCCTACTATACCGAGTACGCCATCAAGTGCTTCCGGGTGTATCTGTGCATGACAGTGCTGGCCACGGTGAATAAGGGCACATTTATCTACCTGCAGGCCCTGGGAAAGGCTGCTGCCTCTACCGTCATCTCTCTGGTACGGGAGGTGGTCTTCGGTGTGGGCTTTGCCCTGCTGCTGCCCCGGTGGTTCGGACTGGACGGAGTGCTCTACTCCATGCCGGTGTCCGATCTGCTGACCTTTTTCATCTGTTTGACGGCGATCGTCTATACCTGCCGGGCGTTGGGAGACAGGGCCGGGGAGAAGGCGTAAAAAGGCGGAAAAAAGGGGCCCGGCACTCGCCGGGCCCCTTTTGTTCTGTTTATGCCTCCGGCGTCCACAGATCGGTGAGGGCGTAGACGGTCTTTTTATCCCAACCGGTGCAGGTGCGGGCGGTGAACAGGCAATTCAAAACAGCCTCCTCCACCGCCTCGGCGGCGGCGCGGAAGGGGAGATCCATTTTTTCCTCGTGGAAGGCGGTCACCTGGCGGAGAGCGGACTTGTCGTCGGGGTCAAAGGGGTTGGCGGTGGAAAAGGCCAGGAACACCTCGCCGCTGCCGTGGCCGATGTATGAGCCCAGCCGGGCAAGGCCCACCGAGGCGCGCTTGGCCACCCGACCCAGCTGGCGGCTGNCCAGGGGGAGGTCGGTGGCGAGAAGGACGATGCAGGAGCCCACATCGCTCTCCTTGGCGGCCTTGGCGGCATCCAACCGGGGGCCGATGCGGCCGCCGTTTATGGTGAGGTCGGCCATGCTGCCATGGTTGGCCAGCACCAGGGCTCCCATGGTATAAGTCTGTCCGTCCGCCTCCATGCGCCGGGAGGCGGAACCGACGCCGCCTTTAAGGCCGTGGCAGACCATGCCCTTGCCGGCGCCCACGTCCCCCTCGGCAAAGTCGGCCCCGGCGGCCTCAAAAGCGGCAAAGACATGTTCCCGGGTGACGGCGCGCTTTTGGATGTGGTTCAGGCCGCCGTCGTTACATTCGCAGACCACCGGGTTTACAGAGCGCAGGTCGACGCCATCTGCCTCACAGCGGCGGATCATGTACTCCACCAGGGCGTCGTGGACGATACCCACGTTGAGGGTGTTGGTCAGGGCGATGGGGGTCTCAATGACGCCCAATTCCTCCACCTGAACCAGGCCAAGGCTCTTGCCAAAACCGTTGAGGACGAAAGCGGCGGCGGGGAGCTTGTGAGTGAACGGGTTTTGGGGGCAGGGAAGAAGGACGGTCACGTCGGTCTTATGCTCCTCGGTGTCCACGGTGCAGTGCCCAACGGTGACGCCGGGGACGTCGGTGATCCGGTTTCCGGCCCCGGTGGGGAGTGAACCGACTACAACGCCGTAGTTACGGGCGCGAGACTGTTTCATAGTATCCCTCCTGGAAGGTTTTTCTCCATTGTACCCGCCAAAACGACCGCCGTCAAGGGCAAGGGAAAAATGCTGGAAAGGGGGCCGGGGGAGGGTCTAAAATCTGGTGGAAACGCCCATTGCCTTTTTGAGGGAAGTCCGTATAATTGCGTAGTACGCTCCAGAAGGAGGCAGAGGCGAAATGAAACAGCGGGAAAACAATATCCTTGGGCTGTGCTGGCCCATTTTTATAGAACTGCTTTTACAGATGCTGGTGGGCAACGCCGATCAGATCATGGTGGGTTGGCACGACCCCGGCGGGGTGGGAGCCATCGGCAACGCCAATCAAGTGACCAATCTGGTGCTGCTGGTCTTTTCCGTCATCTGTACCGCGTCGACCATCCTCATTTCCCAATACATAGGAGCAAAGGACACCGCCAAGCTCAACCGAACCTATACGGTGGCGCTGGTGACCAATATCGGTTTTGGAGTTATAGTCAGCGCCGTACTGATCCTGTTCTGTCCCGGTATCTTCCGGCTTATGGGCGTCCATGCCGACATCTTTGAAAAGACCTGCCAGTACATGCGCATCATCGGGGCCGGGATGGCGCTGCAATCCGCTTACCTGACCTTTGTGGCCTTTTTCCGCTCCAGTCAGATGATGAAGGAGACCATGGTCATCTCCGTCCTGATGAACTGCGTCAACATCGGCGGCAACGCCATCCTGATCAACGGCCTGGGGCCTGTGCCGGCCCTGGGGGTGGCGGGGGCGGCGGTGTCCAGCGACTTGTCCCGGCTCATCGGAGTGGCGGTCATCGCCGTCCTCTTCCGCAAACGGTTCGGACGGGCCATTTGCCTTCAGGAGCTGCGGCCCTTCCCCTGGGAACAGTTCAAGCGCCTGCTGGCCATCGGCGTGCCCACAGGGGGAGAGTCTCTTTCCTACAACATGTCACAAATTTGCATCCAGACCATCTGCAATCGCTTTGCCCAGTTCGTGGTGAACACCAGGGTCTATGCCAATATGTTCGCCAACGTGACCTATCTCTTCGGTGCGGCGCTGTCCCAGGCGGCGCAGGTGGTGGTGGCGCGGCTCATGGGTTCGGGGGATCTTCCCGGCACCCGGAAAAGCGTAAAGCGGGCCCTGCTGGGCTCCATGGCGGTGTCCCTGACGGTGAGCGTGCTCCTGTTTCTGCTGGCAAAGCCGGTCTATTCTATCTTTACCTCTGACCCGGACATCCTGGCCCTGGCGCCGGTCATTATGCTGATCGAAATTCCCCTGGAGGCGGGACGGGCGGTGAATATGGTCATGTGCCGGGTCTTGCAGGCCTGCGGGGATATCAGGTACCCCATCACCATCTGCATCATCTTTGCCTGGGCTATGGGAGTGGGTTGCGGCTGGCTCTTCGCGGTGCACCTTGGCTATGGCCTGCCGGGACTGTGGGCGGCCATGGCCTGCGATGAGTGCATCCGGGCGGTTTTGTTCCTGCTGCGATGGCGCTCTGGGGCATGGGAAGAGAAGCATTTATTGTAAAAATGAAAGATTTTACTTGTTCGCTTGCAAAACGCGGATGCATATGATATACTATCTCCATTGTGTGTAAAGGGGGGAACCGCCGTGGCATTCAAGAAAAATGATGTGGATAACAGCTACCGGGAATTGAAGCGGGAGCTGGCCGCAGAAAGCATCGGAAGGCTCTACATCTTTCATGGAGAGGAGACCTACCTGCGGGATCACTGTGTGAAGGAAATGCGGGAAAAACTCCTCACCGGCGGCCTGGACGAGTTCAACCATCATGTTTTGCCGGCGAAAGATTTTACCATTCAGCGGCTGCGGGAGCTGGTGGACGCCATGCCCATGATGAGTGAACGCACCTTGGTGGAGGTTTACGACTACGATATCTATAAGGGGGATAAGGAGGCGCTGACGGAGCTGCTGAGCGACCTGCCCGATTACGTGTGCCTCATCTTTATCTATGACGTCATCCCCTATAAGCCGGACAACCGGGTGAAGCTGGCAAAGCTCATCAAGGAGACGGGACGGGAGGTCAACTTTCCCCGGCAGGGCCCCGATGGGCTCATCACCTGGATCCAGCGGCGGTTCAAGGCGCTCGGCCATGAAATTTCCGCCGAGGACGCCCGGTATCTGGTGTTTTTGTGCGGCGATCTGATGAATGGGCTGATCACCGAGATCGGCAAGATCGGGGCCTATGCCAAGGCCGAGCGCGTTACCCGCCAGGATATCGACACGGTGGCCACGCCCCAGCTGGACGCGGTGGTGTTCCAGCTCACTGACGCCATCTCCATGGGGAATTTCGATAAGGCCTTTTCCGTCATGTCCGACCTGCTGCATATGCAGGAGACTCCCATCGGGCTGCTGGCCATGCTGGGCTGGCAGCTGCGGCGGCTCTATACCGCCCGACTGGCCATTGAGAATGGGAAAGGGGCCAAGTGGCTTATGGAGCTGTGGGGCATCAGCTGGGCCTCTACGGCGGAAAAGCTCCTTCAGTCGGCCCGGCGGTTCTCCCTGGCATGGTGCCGCAGGGCGGTCATCCGCTGTGAGGAGACTGACCTTGCCATGAAATCCACCGGAGCGGACGCGGGGGAGCTGCTCACCGGCCTGCTTTTGGAGCTGGCGGAGAAGAAATCGGCTTGAGAACATGTCTTTCAGAAAGCGAGGGTGCTTATTTTGAATATTTTGATGGAGAGATTCAACCTGCCGCAGGAGCTGGCACAGATCGTGGAACACAGCCCCAGCGTCATCGTTCCCGAGAGCAAGGAGACCTTGTACGAGCTGATCTTCGGCAACAGCCGCAGCGACCGCATTGAGGTCTCCTATGAGGTGAACGGCGAGATGGTGAAGGAGGCCAGCGTGGTACGCTGCCGCAATGGGGCGGTGGTGAACTTTGAGGAGGATTACATGCGCCGCCGGGATCCGGACAGTATGCGCATCGCCGACGACCAGCCCACCGACAAGCCCCGGTTTGAGGAGGTCTACGGCTATCCCTTCTCTGAGGTGCGGGAGGAGACCATGCGGTGGCTGGCCACCCAGGAGCTGGTGCTGGTGCCCTTTAAGGCGGGGGGCTATGACTACGGCTATGAGGCGGTGCTGGTCTGCCCCCGGAACGCCGCCTTTTTTGCCTTTGCCCTGGGCCAGCTCCAGGCATTTGTGAACATTCGGGAGGTGGACAGCTTTACCCCCCGGGCCATTATCTATATGGCGCCGCCCTTCCGCCACACCCGCTTCAACGGCAAGCAGGTGGTGGTACACAGCCGCAGTGAGACGCTCCACGAGATCTTTTCCTACAATCTCTATCCCGGCCCCTCCGCCAAGAAAGGGGTTTACAGCGTGCTGCTGGACATCGGAGAGCAGGAGGGCTGGGTCACGGCCCACGCCTCCGCTGCCCGGATCATCACCCCCTATGAAAATGAGATGGTGATGATGCACGAGGGGGCCTCCGGCGGCGGTAAGAGCGAGCTTTTGCAGGATGTGCGCCGGGAGGAGGACGGNCGGGTGCTGGTGGGAGTGAACACCGTCAACGGTACCCGGCACTACATCAGCATGAGCGACACCTGTACCATTGAGCCGGTGACCGACGATATGGCCATGTGCTGTCCCAGCTTTCAGGGCGGCAGCGGCAAGCTGACTCTCTCGGACGGAGAGGACGGCTGGTTCGTCCGGGTGGACGGCATCGACGAGTATGGCGCCGACCCTACTTACGAGCGTATCTCCATCCATNCCAAGGAGCCGCTGATCTTTTTCNNCCTTCAGGCGGTGCCCANGGCCACCTGCCTNCTCTGGGAGCACTCTCCAGATTCTGACGGCACCCCCTGCTCGAATCCCCGGGTCATCATTCCCCGGCGGATGATCGACCGGGTGGTGAAGGAGCCGGTGGAGGTGGACGTGCGCAGCTTCGGTGTGCGGATGCCNCCCGCCACTGCGGAGCACCCCAGCTACGGTATTGTGGGGCTGATGCACATTCTGCCCCCGGCCTTGGCCTGGTTGTGGCGGCTGGTAGCCCCCAGAGGGTACAATAACCCCAGCATTGTTGACGATGTGCCCTTGGCCAGCGAGGGGGTGGGCTCCTATTGGCCCTTTGCCACCGGGGAACGGGTGACCCAGGCCAACCTGCTCATGGAGCAAATCTTGAACTGTCCCAACACCAAGTATGTTCTCATTCCCAACCAACACATCGGTATCTATGACATCGGCTTCTCCGCCGAATGGATCGCCCGGGAGTATCTGGCCCGCCGGGGCGGAGTGAATTTCCGCATGGATCGCCTTTCTCCCGCCCGGTGTCCCATTCTGGGCTACTCTCTGAAGGAGATGAAGGTGGACGGCCAGTATATCTCGCCCAAATTCCTCCGGCCGGAGCTTCAGGAGCGGCTGGGACAGAAAGGTTATGACGCCGGAGCCAAGATCCTCGCAGAGTTCTTTGACCGGGAGCTGAGGGATTATGATACCGCCCGGCTCCATCCCATGGGCAAGGNGATCATCGACTGTTTCCGCGCCGGCGGCAGCCTGGAGGACTACTGCGAACTGATCCCCCTGGGGCTGGAATAAGCGATGGAACGAATCAGGGAGGCCATCGTGGTAGAGGGGCGGTATGACAAAAATACCCTCTCCCAGGTGGTGGACGCCGTTATTTTAGAAACCTCCGGTTTTGGCGTGTTCAAGGACGCCGAGCGGCTGGCGCTTTTGCGGCGGCTGGCTGCGGAGCGGGGACTGGTCGTTCTCACCGACTCCGACGGGGCTGGGTTCGTGATCCGTAATTTTCTGAAGGGGGCGGTGGATCCGTCCCTGGTGAAGCACGCCTATATCCCTGACCGCCCCGGTAAGGAAAAGCGCAAGCGCGCGCCGGGGAAGGAGGGAAAGCTGGGGGTGGAGGGAATGCCGCCCCAGACGTTGCTGGAGGCTCTGCGTAAGGCGGGTGCCACCTTTTTGGATGAGGAGGCGGGGGAGCGCGTCCCGCCCCGCCGGGCGCTGACCAAAGGGGATCTATACGCCGCGGGTTTGTCCGGGACGGCGGACGCCGCCCAGCGGCGGCAGGCGCTGTTAAAGAAGCTGGATCTGCCGGAGCACCTGAGTTCCAACGCCATGCTGGAGGTGCTCAACGCCCTCTACGGCTATGAAGGGCTGGCAGAGCTGGGGCTGATCTGACGGAAGGCGCTTGCTTTTTCTGCTGGGATGGCGTATGATATAGAACAATAAAGGCAGAGTAGGAAACGGCGTGTATAGTGCCGGCGGGACGGGGAGTTGTCCGCCGGACGAAGTGAGGCTTGACCTCCGCAGTGCCGTTTCCGCATCCCGCTGCCGCATAAGGGACGGCAGCATGAAATCCTCCTCTGTGCGGCACACCCGAAAGGGCTGCCCACCGCAGAAGGAGGAATTTTTATGCTTAAAAACAGAATGAGAACCTACGCCTCACCCTTTTCTGGGGACTATTGGAGGGATGCGCTGGCCGATTTTAAGAACCCACGCATCCTGTGCTTTGCGGCGCTGATGATCGCCGCCTGCGTGGCCCTGTCTTATCTGCCCTCCATTCGAATAGACCTTACCGATCTCTATACGGCCAAGGTCACCTGGGGCTTTTTGGCCCGGTGTGTGTGCGGCATGGTATGCGGGCCGGTGACGGCGCTTGTGTTCGGCTTCGCAGAGGATACGGTATCCTTCGTTGTGAAACCCAGTGGAGCGCCCTACTTTCCCGGCTATGCCCTCACCACGATGCTGGGGACCCTCTTCTACGCCCTGTTCCTCTACGGGGCCAAGCCCACTCTGCCCCGGGTGTTTCTTGCCAAGCTTTGCACCAGCGCCCTCAATGTGACCCTGGGGGCACTATGGAGCTCCATTCTGTCCGGAAAGGGGTATTTATACTACGCCGGAATCAGCTTTTGGAAAAATCTCCTTATGCTGCCGGTGCAGACCCTGATGCTCGTGCTTCTGCTCAATGCCCTCTATCCCGTGCTGTGCCGAATGGGGCTGGCGGCCAATGAGGAAAAAGCGGGGAGCGCAGGGATATAGAAGGCCGATGGATCAAGGACAGGTGCCGTCTGCGATTACCGTGAGCGGCACATAAAAATGCCCGTGAGAATATTTCTCACGGGCATTTTGCAGTTTCAGCCGGTCTCCTTTTCGTGGGCCTCCACCATCCAGGCGGGGAGGGCGTAGAGGTCTGCGTAGTCGGGATAATACTCGGTGAGACGCTCAGAGATGGACTGGTACTCCTCATAGCTCCAGGGCCGGGTACGCCGGTAGATGCGCACGGTGACGCCGTCGGAGAGCTGGAAAGTCTCAGGCAGCGGTTCGTAGGCTTTGCCGGGGCCGGTGTGCGACAGCACATCGTAGGCCAGAATGGTCATGACCCGTTGGTTTTCTTCTCCCAGGTGCACCTGAACCGGATCGCCCACGATCATGTAGTCGGCGGTGGGGGTATTCCAGNTGAAGGCGTCCCGCTTGTCCACCGTGCCGTGGTACTGGATGGTGGTGCGTACCTGCGGATCTGAAAGGCCCAGGGAGGGCCGGAGGCTGGTGAGGGTCTCACTGTTAAAGGTGAAGGAGGAGGCCATCACCACGGCGGTGTGGGGCTCGGTGGCGGAGAGGCCGTCAATGAAGTCGGACAGCTCCAGCAGCTGGTCGATGTCGGTGCGCTGGGGGCCGTAGAACTGGAAGGAGGGGAGCAGGGCGGGAAGGCGCAGGCTGGCGATGGAGACCGGCTGTACCTTGTAGATAAAGCAGTTCACCGCCGTAAGGATGGCGAAGATGGCGCTCCAGAACTGGGGCGCGGCGGACAGGGCCGTCACCGCCAGCAGGGCCACGGCAGGAAGATAGATGAGCAGATGCTGCTGACCGTGGGACTGGACGGCGATGAAGGCGGCGAAGCACACCGCCACCTGGACAAAGCCCAGCACCAGCTTGGCCCGATCCTCCTTACGCCGCAGACCGTAGAGGGCGGAGAGAAAAACGACGATGAGTAAAATAAGGCCAAAATAGCGGCAGATGAGGAAGATATCTGTGCGTAGACCCAGGTCATAGGCGGAGTAGAGATCCTTGTAGTTGGTGCCCAGTACCTTATCCAGCAGGAATTGGTAGGTAAAAGTCAGAGAACACAGAGCGCAGGAGCCGAAGAGGGCGACGAAGTCTGCCCATCTCTTCCGGTCGCAGACCAGCTTCTGTACCAGGGCGGCCACACCAAAGGAGGCGGCGAAAAAGAAGAAATACCGCCGCAGAAGGAAGGAGCCCACCAATAGTGCGCCGGAGAAGATGCCGCGGCTGACGGCGGGCCGGTCGCTGGTATAGATGACATAGGCCCAGATGCCCAGCGCGGCGGCGGCCACATCCACAAAGCCCACAAGGCCGGTATAGCCCAGCATGGGGAACAGACCTACCAGCACAAGGCCGCTCCACTTTCTCTCCTTTGCCATGGCGGCCAGACCCCAGAGGGCGGGGAGGGTATAGAAGTTGGACAGGGCGAAGAGAAATACCGTTCGGCTGCCGCCAAACAGGCGCATCACCAGGGAGATGGGCAGGGCCAGAAGCTGGTTGTAATCCTGGGTCAGTGTGCTCTCCAGGACGCGNAGGAGATGCCCGTAGTTCAGATNCTCCGCCGCAAGAGAGCGGGCGATGGCCCAGTATCCGGCGCTGTCCCAGACATAGACCGTCTTTGAGGTGAAGGCGTAGAGCGCGGTGACGGCGTTGAGGCAGAGAAAGAGGAGCAGCATCTGCCGCCACGGCACCCGTCCCAGGCCCAAAAGCTCTCGTCCCGCATGGCAGAGGGCCAGAACGATGACGGCAAAAACCAGGCCGTTTCCCANATGGCAGAGCTTCTCCACCGGTACGCCGGGAAGCTCCGGCGGGGAGGAGGGCATGGACAGGCTCACATCGAAGAAAAAGCCCAGAAGAAAGCTTACTGCGCCCACCAGCAGGGTCTGCCAGGGCCGGTTCAGAAGCAGCAGCTTTTTCCCGGCATGGAGCAACGTGCCGGAAATGAGAACGGCGGCGGTGATCACCCCGGCGGCCACGGTCAGCTGAAGTCCGCTCAGGGGCGCCAGGGGGAGCAGCACCCAAAGGCGCACCAAAAGCCACCCCCAGAGGAAGGGGGCGGCTATGATGGCGAAGACCCAGGGCAATACCGGGTTATTCTGTTTTGGAGAGACCATCAGCCGGGAGGCCAAGTCATATCCCTCCCGGAGAGGACGTGGAAGTGGAGGTGGCGGACGCTCTGACCCGCCTGGTCACCGATGTTGGAGACCACGCGGTAGCTCTCCAGGCCCAGCTCTTTGGTGAGCTTGGNAATGACGGTGAAGATGTGGCCGATGGCGGCGGCGTTGGTCTCATCCACNTGGGATACCGACGGAATGTGGGCCTTGGGAATGACCAGGAAGTGGGTGGGNGCCTGGGGATCGATGTCATAGAAGGCGTAGCACAGCTCGTCCTCATAGACCTTCTTGCTGGGGATCTCCCCAGCGACGATCTTACAAAACAGGCACTCGGACATAGGGCGTTCCTCCTTTTTACAAATTACCGAAACTGGTTTTGGGCGCTGTCATAGCGGAAGCCGGCGGCCTCCAGCCTGGCACACAGGGCCTCTGGCGTGGTCTCATGCTCCTCGCACAGGGCCGCTAAGGTGGGAAAGCGATCTCTGAGCTGGGTGTTGACCACGCTCAAAAGGATAAAGGGATCCTGAGGAAGCATGGCTCAAAGCCCCAGCTTTTCCGCCACGAAGCCGTCCACCGTGGCCAGGGCGTCGTCCAGCTTCAGCAGGTCACTGCCGCCGCCCATGGCGGAGTCGGGCTTGCCGCCACCCTTGCCGCCGCAGATGGCGGTGACGGAGCGGATAATGTCGCCGGCCTTGATGCCCTTGGCAACAGCCGCCTTGCCGCAGACGGCCAGGAAGGTGATCTTGCCGGCCTTGACGGAGGAGAGGACGGCGACGACACTCTCATCCCGGTCGCGGAGGAAGTCGCCGGTCTTACGAAGCTTGTCGGCGTCAGCGTCGGGGAGCGTGGCGGTGAGCACCTTCAGGTCGCCCACATCCTTAGCGCCCATGAGGAAGGTTTTGGCCTCGCTGACAGCCTCTNTGGCCTGGAAGGGCTTTACAGTGTGGCGGAGGGCCTTGATCTCCTCCATGGTCTGGGAGACCCGCTCCCGCANCTCGAAGGGCTTGGCCTTGAGGACTGCGGCGGCCTGGAAGAGCATCTCCTGATTACGGNTCAAGGTCTCCAGGGTGAGAAGGCCGGTGGTGGCCTCAATGCGGCGGACGCCGGAGGCCACNGAGAACTCACTGTCGATGTGGAAGAAGCCGGCCTTGGCGGTGTTGTCCAGGTGCGTGCCACCGCAGAACTCCACAGAGAAACCGTGGCCCATGTCCACCACCCGGACGGTGTCACCGTATTNTTCGNCGAAGAGGGCGATGGCGCCCTTCTGCTTGGCCTCCTCGATGGGGAGCACATCGGTGTNCACCTCGTAGCCCTCCAAAATAGCCTCGTTGACNATGGNGGCCACCCGGGCGAGCTCCTCAGGAGTCATGGCGGAGAAGTGGGTGAAGTCGAAACGGAGACGGTCAGGCTNCACCAGGGAGCCGNCCTGCTGGACATGTGCACCCAGCACCTGGCGCAGAGCGGTGTCCAGCAGGTGGGTGGCGGTGTGGGCGCGCATGACGGCTTTGCGGCGGTCAACGTCGATGGCGGCTTCCACGGGATCGCCCACCTTCAATACGCCCTCGACCATCTTGCCGGAGTGCATATATTTACCGCCCTTGTTCTTCTGCACGTCGGCGACCTGGAAGGAAAGACCCTTGCCAGTGATGGAGCCGTGGTCGGCCACCTGGCCGCCCATCTCGGCATAGAAGGGGGTCTTGTCCAGCACCACGATAGCCTCCACACCGGAGACGATCTCGTCCACCAGCTCGCCCTCGGCCACGATGGCCACCACCTTGGCGGTGGAGATGGTCTCGGTGTAGCCGGTGAAGGTGGTCTCGGGCACCTCTTTGCCGAACTCCACGCCGGCCCAGCCCAGATCGCCCAAAGCCTCACGGGCCTTCCGGGCCCGGACTTTCTGCTCCTCCATCAGGGCCTTGAAGGCGTCCTGTGCCACCTTCATGCCGTGCTCAGCCACCATCTCGATGGTCAGGTCAATGGGGAAGCCGTAGGTATCATACAGCTTGAAGGCGTCGGCCCCGGAGAACAGGTTTGCCATCTNGGCCTTGTGGGCCTGGAGCATGTCATGGAAGATCTTCAGGCCGCCGTCGATGGTGCGNGCAAAGTTCTCCTCCTCCACCCGGATGACCTTGGCGATATAGTCCTGCCGCTCCCGCAGCTCGGGGTAGTGGCCCTCGTTTTCGTGGATGACGGTGGCGCAGACCTCATAGAGGAAAGGCTCGTTGACCCCCAGNAGCTTGCCGTGACGGGCGGCCCGGCGGAGGAGACTGCGAAGGACATAGCCCCGGCCCTCGTTGGAGGGGAGCACGCCGTCGCAGATCATGAAGGTGGCAGAGCGGATGTGGTCGGTGATGACCCGGAGGGACACGTCCCGCTCGTGGCTTTCGCNGTAGTGGGCGTGGGTGATCTCGCTGACCTTGTGGGTAATGTTCATGACGGTGTCCACATCGAACAGGGAATCCACGTCCTGGCACACCACGGCCAGCCGTTCCAGGCCCATGCCGGTGTCGATATTCTTCTGCTTCAGCTCCTCGTAGTGGCCCTCGCCATCGTTATTGAACTGGGAGAAAACGATGTTCCAGACCTCCATATACCGGTCGCAGTCACAGCCCACGGTGCAGCCGGGCTTGCCGCAGCCATACTTCTCGCCCCGGTCATAGTAGATCTCGGAGCAGGGGCCGCAGGGGCCGGAGCCGTGCTCCCAGAAGTTGTCCTCCTTGCCGAACTTGAAGATGCGCTCGGTGGGTATGCCGATCTCCTCATTCCAGATGCGGAAGGCCTCCTCGTCGGCGGGGGTGGTCTCGTTGCCGGCGAAGACGGAGGGGTAGAGGCGGCTGGGGTCGATGCCCACCCACTCGGGGGAGGTGAGGAACTCCCAGGCCCAGTGGATGGCCTCCCGCTTGAAGTAGTCCCCGAAGGAGAAGTTGCCCAGCATCTCGAAGTAGGTGCCGTGGCGGGCGGTGTGGCCGATGTTCTCAATGTCGCCGGTGCGGATGCACTTCTGGCAGGTGGTCACCCGATGGCGGGGGGGCTCCTTCTCCCCGGTGAAGTAGGGCTTCATGGGCGCCATACCGGAGTTGATGAGGAGCAGGGAGGCGTCGTCCTGGGGGATGAGGGAGAAGCTGGGCAGGCGCAGATGGTTCTTGCTCTCAAAAAATTTCAGGTACATCTCCCGCAGTTCGTTGACGCCGAGATACTTGGGCTTACTCATGGAAATAACCTCCGATCAAAATTAGGGGTGGGAAATAAAAACGCTCCGCCCCTGTGAAGTCCAGGGGCGAAGCGATATGCTCCGCGGTACCACCCTGATTTACGCCCCGAGNGACGCATCTCATTGCAGCCGGTATCGGGGCTGAGCCGTCCGGTCTCCCGGAGCGCTCGGAAGTGGCGCGGCTGTCCGTGTCGCGGAGGGCTTTCACCGTCCCCTCTCGCTTGACNNNGNGTGACAGCCTTAACTTCGTCATTGCGGAGATAATTGTATCACATTTTCCGGCCCTGTCAAGGCTCAAGACTCCTTTTTTGAGGAGAAAAGAGCGAAGAGATTGCTGCTTTTGCAGGCGGAATCGAACCGCTGGCCCGTAAAAAGGAAGCACAGGGGTTTCACAGAGGAGAGCGCCAGGCAGGCCAGGATGCAGAACAGGGAGATGGCCAGATAATAGAGCGTCTGCTGGAGGATGGTGACGGGAATGGTGGAGCTGGTGACGAGCTTACCCCAAATCAGTCCCCCCATACCCAGTGCCAGGGGATGGATGAGGTAGACGCCGAAGGAGAGGCCCGCCAGGCAGGGCAGAAGCTTGCCGCGGTACGCTTTCCCGCGCAGGCAGGTCTTAGCCAGCAGGAAGATGGAGGTGGCCAAAGCCATAGTGAATAGGGAGAGATAGTCGGTAAACCGGCTGGAATAGGCAGCGTGAGCGTAGGTGTCCCAACGGGTGCCCAGGGTGGCAAAGCCCCAGAGAAAAAGGGTCATAAAGGCCAAAACCTTTCGGGATGGGAGATGCTCCAGCCGCTCCAAATAGGCCCCCAGCAGGAAGTAGCCCAGGTAGCCGCCCACAATATTGATATTCAGCGTCCAGTGCTCGGTAAAGGTGAGGAGCCACTCGGGAGGCACAAAAGAGCGAATGGTGTTGAGCCCCAGAGTGAGGATGACCCACAGAGCCATCATATAGTGCCAGTGGACGCCGTCCAGATGATCTGCCATCCGTTTGAGGAAGGGGGAAAGGAGATACAGGGGCACCAGGGCGTAGAGGAACCAGTAGGGCACCGCCACGCCGTTGTTGAGCAGACGGCTCAGAGAGGTAAGGGCGGCGTCGCCCTGGCCGGTGAAGACCTGGTAGAGAAGCACCAGGGCCGTCCAGGCCAGATAGGGCACCAGGATCTTGGGCAGCCGGCGGCGGAAAAGGAAACCCAGGTCGGCCGTTTTTTCCTCCCGCAGAAGCAGGGCGCCCGACATCATAAAGAAGAGGGGGACGGCGGGGGTGAAGAGGCAGGCCAGCAGGTTGGAGAAATTCCACAGCGGCGCGTTATCCAAGCCCCGCAGAGCCACTGCCGCCGTATGGAGATAGATCACACCCAGCATGGAAAAGACGCGTAGTACGTCGTAATCGAGGCGGCGTTCCTTCATTCTGCGACCTTCTTTCGGATGATAGACAGAGGCGGGGCCTGACAGGGGAGCCGGAGGAGGAAGGGCATTTGGGGCGCCCGGGCCTCTTCAATGGGGAGGCCGTTTTCATCCTCCAATCCCTCCGCGGTGAATGGGACGGGCGCAAGACCGGGGCCCACCAGCTCCAGGGCCTCTCCCCGGCGGAACTTATTGCGCAGGGAGCACAGGGCTTTCCCTTCGGGAGTGCAGGAGGTGACGATGGCAGATACCTGCCAGTCCCGGACATACCGGGCGTCTCCCACATACTGTTCCGGATGGCCATAGTAGAAGCCATGAGAGTAAGGGCGATGACTCACCTTGTCCAGCTCGGCGCGCCAGACGGGCTCCAGCGGCCGCCCAGCCAGGGCGGCGTCTGCCGCATGGCGGTAGGCGTTGGTGACTACAGCGGCGTAGTAGNCCGACTTGGCCCGCCCCTCGATCTTCAGACTGTCCAGGCCCGCATGGAGAAGCTCCGGTATGTGGTCGATCATACACATATCCTTGGAGTTGAAAATGTACGTCCCCNGCGCGTCCTCCTCTACGGGAAAGAACTCACCGGGGCGCTGCTCCTCCATAAGGGCGTACTGATACCGGCAGGGCTGGGCACAGGCGCCCCGGGCGGCGTCCCGCCCGGTCATATAATTGGAGAGGACACACCGGCCGGAATAACTCACGCACATCGCCCCGTGAACGAAAGCCTCTACCTCCAGACCAGGGGGCCGTTTGGAACATATCTCCGCCACCTCGTCCAAAGTCAACTCCCGGGCCAGGATCACTCGCTGCGCCCCCTGGTCGTGCCAAAACCGGGCGGCGGCATAGTTGGTGATGCTGGTCTGGGTGGAGATGTGGACGCTTACCTTTGGAGCATAGCGCTTGGCCAGAGCCAGCACACCCACATNCCCTACAATGAGGGCGTCTNCGCCCGCATCCTGCAGGAAGGCCAGGTATTCGGGCAGAGCGGCCAGCTCATCGTTGCGGGGCATGGTGTTGCAGGTGATGTGGACGCGGACGCCATGAGAATGACAGAGGGAGACTGCCGTTTCCAGCTNCTCCCGGCTGAAATTCCCGGCAAAGGAGCGCATCCCGTACATCTGCCCCGCCAGGTAGACCGCGTCCGCTCCGTAGGCTACAGCCATCTGGAGCCGCTCCATATCACCGGCGGGGGCCAGGATCTCCAATCGCTTATCCATTGTTGAAGCTGGCCTTCAGGCGGTCGAACTCCGCGCTGGTGCGGGCGTAATGGTGGCGGCCGTCGTCGCCCAGGACGTAATAGTAGTCGTCGGTGTCGTCCGGATTAAGGGCGGAATTGAGCGCCACCATGCCGGGACTGGAGATGGGGCCGGGGGGCAGCCCCTTATTGAGATAGGTGTTATAGGGGCTGTCTACGCTCTGATAGTCGGCTTGAGTCACGGCCCTGCCGGTGACATAGGCGATGGCGGCGTCGATTTGGAGCAGGCCCACGGTCTCGTACTCCGGGTGATCCAGCCGGTTGTATATAACAGAGGCGATATGGGCCTGGTCAGTGCCGTCGGTCTCCTTTTCGATGAGGGAGGCGATGGTGACGATGTCGTGGATGGAGTAGCCCATCTCGGCACACTGGGAACGCAGCTCGTCCGTGAATTGCAGGTCGAAGCGGAGGATCATCTTGTTCAGCACCTGTACCGCCTCGGCCTCACCGCCGCCCATGTAGAACTCATAGGTGTCGGGGAAGAGATAGCCCTCCAGCCGGTGGTAATCACCCAAGGGGAGAACGCCCTTGAGGAAGGAATATTTGAAATCATACTCGGCCGCCACCTTCTGCAAGGTGGAGACATTGGCCACACCCTCCTGGGCCAGCAGGGAGAAGATCTGATCCAGGGTATAGCCCTCAGGGATGGTGACGCTCACCGTTTTCNGGCTTCCCGAGCGGGCGGACATGGAGTTGATCAGCGCATTATAGTCCATGTCGGTGTTGAGATTATAGGTGCCGGGGGCCAGTTTGCTGCTGGCATGGGAGAAGGCGGCAAAGAGCTTGAAGAGGGCCTTATACTCAATCAGGCCGTTTTCCTTGAGCTGGTCGGCCACATAGTCCATGTCCGCCTGACTCACCGTCCGGGTCACGGTCTGGGTCACGCCGTCTCGGGTGACCTCCACCTCCTCGTCGTGATAGGTGAAAATATCGTCGGTGAGGGTGAGGTCAGCAGAATGGGACTCCTTGTTGAGAGCAAGTACATCTCCGGCCCAGATCCAACCCAATCCCGCCAAAACGGCGGAGACTGCCACGACCAGGAGGATGTATAGGATGGGATTCATATGCTTTTTTCGCCGACGGCGCTTGCGCTGACCTTGGGGAGCGTTTCTGGGAGGGGTTCGCTGAGATTCCTGTGCCATATAGGGCTCACTCCTGTCATTTTCGCGTCCCCATCCTGGAACCACATTTGTGGGGGACGCATAGGATATTTCGGATGGCGGCGAGGGAGACCTCCCGAGCCGTCAAATAATCAACGAGGTGAAGTTTCTATGTGCTGTGGTAACAACGGTTGGGGCGGCGGATGCTGCTGGATCATCCTCATTATCATCATCCTGTGCTGCTGCTGTGGCGGCTGGGGCGGTAACGGCTGTGGCTGCGGCAACGGCTGTGGCTGTGGGTGCAACGACGGCTGCTGCTGAGCGAGTACACAGGGAAGAGCGGGGTGAAAGCCCCGCTTTTCTCTTGTTCAAGAGAAGGACAGGCGCTCCCGCTCCGTGAGGATCAGATCAAGCTGCCGGTCATGGGCTGCGGCAGGAATACTATCCAGCAGGAGGGATCCCCGACATAGAGCCACGGTGTAGGGTGTGTGCCGGGTCAGATACCGGTCATAGTATCCCCCGCCATGCCCCAACCGAAACCCCCGGCGGTCACAGCACAGGGCGGGGGTGAGGAGGAGAGNATCGGNTCCGGGAANCAGCGGGGGACAGGTCTCATCAGGCTCCGGGATGTCATAAGAGCCCTTTTGAAGTGCCTGGGGGCCCATATATTGGCGAAACTCCATCACGCCCTGCGGGCGGCAGCATGGCAAGACAATGACCTTGCCACGTTGGAGCAGAGGTTCTATGAGCNGCGCGGTGTCCGGATCCATTCCCACACCGTAGTACAGAAACAGCGTGTGGGCCTGCTCGACCTGAGGCAGAGCAAGGAACCGGGCAAAGAGGAGTTGGTCGCTGTGGGATCTGTCGCTATCTGACAGGCAAAAATGCTTTACGCTTTGCCGCAGGGCGGCTTTTTCAGTGGCGATAGTGGGTTCCATCCTGCACCTGCCGGGCAGCGGCCTCTCCCTTGAGAAGCTCCACCAGCTTTAAGCCAAAATCAAAGGCGGCGCCAGGGCCCTGCCCGGTGACCAGCTTGCCGTCCACGACTGCTTTTTCACCGGTGCAGNGGATAGCCCCGGTCAACTGATCCTCCATACCGGGATAGCAAACTGCTCTGCGGCCCTTGAGAAAGCCCAGGGCGCCAAGAATGGTGGGGGCGGCGCAGATGGCGGCCAGATAGGCGTTCTTTTCCTCGTAGACCTGTTTGATAAGCTCCATGGCCCTGGGTGAGTGCAGGATGGACGTCACGCCCCCCATACCGCCGGGAAGCACAAGGGCCTGCAGGCCGGACAGCTCCGCTTTGTCCACCGTCAGATCGGCTTTCACAGTGATATTGTGAGCACCGGTGACCTCAGAGCCGGAAAGGCCCACCAGGGAGACCTCCACCCCCGCTCGGCGGAGCAGGTCGGCGGGGACGATGGCCTCGGCCTCCTCGAAGCCGGTACCAANAAGAATATAGACCATAAATGTGAGCCTCCTATTAAGAAAGAGTGGAAATATCCTTAGAAATGATAGACCAGATCTCGCTGTGGATGTCCTCCATGCTCCGCACCTGGCCGTGGCCGTCCACACAAGAGATCCGGCGCCATCCGTAGTGCTCCGCGGCCCGGAGGGCGGTCTGGTGACAGAGGGCCAGATAGGCCTCGTCCACCTCGTGGATATCGCCCTTGGTGTGCGTTTCGCTTTCCCGGGAACGTAAAAGCCGCACCGATTGCTCCGTGGGCATATCCAAATAGATCACTGTGTCAGGGGCGGGAAGTCCCAGCTTGCGGTACTCCAAATCGAAAAGCCAGTCAAAGAAGGCGGGCTGTTCCTGGGCGGAGAGCTTGCCTCCCTGGTGGACGGCGTTGGAGGTGGTGTAGCGGTCGGAGAGAATGAGCCCTCCCGATTGATAGCGCGCACCCCAGACCTTTTTCCAGGAGGCGTAACGGTCTACGGCGTAAAAAGTAGAGGCGGCGTAGGGGTTTACGTCGGAGGGATGGGAACCGAACTCGCCCCCCAGGTACATGCGGATGAGCGCGGAGGAGGGCTCTTCATATTGCGGGAAGACCAGCCTTTGAAAGTCTGTTCCCTGGGTGCGGAGCCGGTCACACAGAAGCCTGAACTGGGTGGACTTTCCGGAGCCGTCGGTGCCTTCGAAGACGATGAGTTTTCCCTTCATGTCACTTGCCTCCCAATCGCGCCCCCAGGGCGTCTACCAAGATAAGAGGGAGCTTTGCCATACGGCCGATCCGGCTGGGCTCCTTAATGAGCCGGTAGAGCCACTCCAGCCCCGCCTTCTGCCAGGCATCGGGAGCCCGTTGCACGTTTCCGGCGAACACGTCCAGACAGCCGCCCAGCCCCACTGCCAGCTTCACACCGGTCTGGGGGCCGTTCTGCGCCATCCAGAGCTCCTGCTTGGGCGCGCCCAGGCAGACGAAGACCACATCCGCGCCCGAGGCGCGAATGGCCTCGATGACAGGCCCGTCCTCTTTAAAATAGCCGTCATGGGTGCCGCAGACGATAAGCCCGGGATTGGCCTTGCGGAGATTCTCCGCCGCCTGTTCCGCAACGCCGGGCTTGGCGCNCAGAAGGAAGAGCTTGTCCCCCGTCCGGGCCATATGAGCCATGAGGCCCTGGGCGAAGTCCGCGCCGGGGGCGCGCCCCCGCAGGGGGCGGCCCAGGATCTTGGAGGCATAAACTACGCCTACCCCGTCGGGAAGAGACAGGTCAGCCCGGTTGAGAACAGCCCGGAAGGCCTCATCCTTCTTGGCGGAGAGGATAAATTCCGGGTTGGGGGTGACCACGTAGTGGAAGCGTTCCTCCTGCAAAAGGGCGGCTCCGGCCGCAATGGCCTCGGATAAGAGCAGGTCGTCGATACCCACGCCTAAAATATCTGTTTTCAAGCAAATACCTCCCGGAGGTCATAAGTGTAACATTTTAACTTACCTATTTTAGCACATATCTGGCAGAAAGTCCACGATAAACCAGGATATTCAATATAGAAAAATGATGCCGCAAAAATGGCGGGATATACAGAGAGGGGGGCGGGCAAAAAGACCGCAAAAAGGATTTCGCAACTGGAGGTTGCGTTCATTCCAAGGGGGCTTGCTGGACTTTTGCGGCGTAACCCGTTATACTAAGAACAAAAGACGGCGGGGAGGAATGGAATGTGAGCTTGGGAGAANATATCGTTCGCCTGCGGACAGGGCAAGGTCTGTCCCAGGAGAGCCTGGCGGAAAAGTTGGGGGTCTCCCGCCAGTCTGTGTCAAAGTGGGAGACGGACGGGTCGATCCCCGATCTGGATAAACTGATAAAACTGAGCGAAGTCTTTGGGATCTCACTGGATGAGCTTGTAAAGGGAGAGGGCTTGACGGATGAGCTGACCTTGAAGGAGACGCCTGAGAAGGGAACGGAGCGCTCCGAGCCGCCGCAAAGGAGCGGAAGCCGCCGGGCCGGATACGTGTATCTGGTCATGGGCGCAGTCATCACCGTTATCCTGGCTCTCATGGGCGGCGCGCTGTTGGGCTTGATCTTTGGCCTGCCGTTCTATATCTGTACTATTATCTGCCTGACCTCCAAGGGAAAGCGGGCGGGACTGTGGTGCGGCTGGATCCTGTTTCTGTTGACCGACCTCTATCTCCGTTATGCCACAGGTCTGCGCTGGGGGATCGTTTTTCAGACCTTCCGCTGGACGCCCCGGATGAACTATATGCGGCTTTTTATCGCCTGGGCCCAGTTCCTGGTGATGCTCATTTTCATCCTTTGGACGGCGCTTTCTTACGGAAAAGAACCATGGCCGGCGGGGAAGAGCTGGAAACGGCCCTTTTTTATGGGCTGCGCAGGCGTGGCGTGTACGACCCTGCTTCTGTGGAATTTTAATCTCATAATGACACGCGGCCAATTTTATACAGGCTCGCTTTATTACTGCCTTGCCTTCGGCCGGACAGCAATGGACTACTGCCGGATGATCCTGGTGGGCTGGACGGCCGCCCAGCTTGTACGGTTTCGGCGGGGAAAAGGGGAAAAAGAGAAAGAAACGGAGTAAAACGAGTAAAAATAAGAAAAAACTGGAATGGGGTTCACTCCCATTCCAGTTTCTTTTTTAACCAGCCCCAAAAGCCGGAGATATCCTGATTTCCTTGAGGGCGGGCCGGCAGGGACGGCGGCTGGACGGCCTCGCTTAGAAGGGCGGCCTGGGCGTCCAGAGGTTCCGCACCGGGATGGCGAACGGGGAAAAGCCACTCCCCGGTATCGTCCAGCTCCCGCGCCCTCATATTGTCGGCGCAGAGAAGCTCGATATAACGGGAGAGCTGCCGCCGAACGGCCTCATCCAGCACCGGACAGGCCAGTTCTACTCGCCGCTGGGTGTTTCGGGTCATAAAGTCTGCCGAGGAGAGGTATATTTTGGCGTCCTCTCCCTTGCCAAAGACAAAGATGCGGGCGTGCTCCAAAAACCGGCCCACGATGGAGAAGATACGGATGTTGTCGGTCAGATCCTTTATGCCGGGGCGGAGACAGCACACACCCCGGACATTCAGCAGGATCCTCACGCCCGCCTGGCTGGCCTGGGAGAGCTTGTCGATGAGCGCCCGGTCGGTGACGGAGTTGACCTTGCAGAAGAGGAACCCCTTGCTGCCTTTGGCGATCTCTCCATCTATAAGGCCGATGAGGCCGGGACGCAGGCTGTGGGGAGCGGCCAGGAGATATTGGTATTCGCCCGCCAGATTTCCTGTGGCCAGGTCTTGGAAGAAAGCGGCGGCGTCAGAGCCCAGGCCGGGGTGGGCGGTCATCAGGCACAGATCGGTATACTGCCGGGCGGTCTTTTCGTTGTAATTGCCCGTGCCGATCTGGGTGATGTATTGAATGGCGCTCCGGTCCCGGCGGGTGATGAGACAGATTTTGGAGTGGACCTTGAAGCCCTCAGCGCCGTAGATGAGCGTGCAGCCCGCCTCCTCCAGCCGCTCTGCCCAGCGGATGTTGTTCTGTTCGTCGAACCGGGCCTGGAGCTCCAGGAGGACGGTGACGTCTTTGCCGTTTTCTGCTGCCGCGGCAAGGTATTCTACCAGTTTGGTCTTGGAGGCCAGCCTGTAAATCGTGATCTTGATGGACAGCACCTGGGGGTCGGCGGAGGCCTCCCGCACCAGGCGAAGGAAGGGCTCCATGGAGTGGTAAGGGTAGTAGAGCAGAACGTCCTGACGGAGGAGCTGAGGGATGATGGGCTCCTTCTGGGAAAGGGCGCTGGGCCAGCAGGGGGTAAAGGGGGGATAGCACAAAGCGGCGGCGCTCTCTTTGGGCAGCCGATCTTCCAGCGCATAGACATAGCGCAGAGACAGGGGGGCCTTGGAATGGAAGACCCGGGCCGCCTCCAGCCCAAGGCGGCTTTGNAGGTGGGACAGGGCGGCCTCGTCCAGGTTTCCCTGAAGCTCCAGGCGCACGGGAGAAAGACGGGAGCGTTTTTTTAAGAGCTTTTTCATATGGGCGCGGAAGTCCTCTTCCGTCTCGCTATCTTCGTCCTCCGGGGGCAGGTCGGCGTTGCGGGTCACCGCGATCACAGCCTGAGAGGTGACCGTATAGCCCTCAAAGAGCGCATAGGCATGGGAGAGGATGATCTGCTCAATGAGCACATAACGAAGACCTGGCTCCTCCAGCACCAAAAACGAAGGCAGCGCCTTTGGGACAGGCACCAGCCCCAGATGCTCCCGGCCCTCCCGGCGCAGGGAAAGGACGATGGTAAGCTGGCCGCTGGGCAGGTGAGGGAAGGGGTGATGGCTGTCTACCACCAGAGGGGAGAGGATAGGCCCCGCACAATCCCGGAAGAACCGTTCGGTCTGCCGCCGTTCCCGCTGGCTCAGCTCCTGGGGAGAGAGCCGGCAGATATTGCAGGCGCGCAGGCGCTTTTCCAGTTCGGCCACCAGCTTGTCCCGGCGGCGATAGAGGGGGCGGACGGCCTGAAGGATGAGGGAGAGCTGCCGGGCGGGGGTGAGACCGCTCTTGCTGTCCACGTGATTCGGGCGTATGAGCGCCATGTCCCCGATACTTCCAACCCGAACCATGAAAAATTCTTCTAAATTACTGGTAAAAATAGCGGCAAATTTCAGCCGCTCGAAGAGGGGGACGCTCTCGTCCCAGGCCTCTTCCATAACCCGCTGGTTGAAGCGCAGCCAGGACAGCTCCCGTTCCTGGGTATACCGGGTGTCCACCTCATTCCCCTTGGACATAGGGCGCCTCCTTTCCCAAGACCCGGGACAGGAGATAGCCTTCCCGCACCCCCCGGAGACTGACGTCGACCGTTTCCACGGAGAAAGTCTTGACAACCTCCCGCAGGATGATGAGACCAGGCAGAAGGGTGTGGATCCGGTCAGGGGAGATGCGAAGCACATCTCGAAGCGTTTCACTATCCCCCTTTTTCAACCTGCGGCAGAGTGCCCGGATATCCTGGGCGGCAAGAGCCTGGCCCGGCTTCAGGCCACAGAGCTTTCCGGCGGCGCGGATGGTGCCGCCCACTCCCCGCAGATGGGTGCAGGGGGTGGCCTCTACGCGGGAGAGCGCATCCGCCACATGGCGGCGNATGATCTTGGCCTCTCCGGCAGTGGGGAATATTCCCTCTACATATTGGGTGAAGAGGGACAGAGAGCCCAGGGGCAGGCTGACGGCGGAGCGNATGTTCCCGTCCTCGCAGACCACCAGCTCGGTGGAGCCGCCGCCGATGTCGGAGAGCAGGCTGGGATCGGCNGTCTCAGGGGCNCCCCAGAGGGCGCCCAGGTAGGACAAAGCGGCCTCCTCCGCGCCGGAGATGACCTCGATCTCCGCACCGGTGGCGCCCCAGATGGCGGAGAGAGCTTCGTCGGTATTGACGATGTTGCGCAGAGAGGCTGTGGCAAAAATGTGGAGCTCCTCCACGCCCAGGTTCCGCAGCAGGTTCTGGAACTGGGCGATGACCTGGCAGGCCTCCTGGATCCCCGCGGGGGAGAGGACGCCGTTTTTCACATAGCCGGCCAGTCCAACGGTCTCTTTTTTCCCAAGCAGGAGCTTGAAGCCACCGTTTTCATACCGGTAGATGGAAAGACGCACGGTATTGGAGCCTACATCCACCACGCCGCAGTTGGGCATATCCATTTCCTCCTTGGCAAAGCCTTTGGTCAGGGGTATTTTATGCACCGCAGCGGAAAAAAACAACGTTATAGCGCCAAAAATGAAAAAACGCTGCAAAGAATACCCGCATGACACGGAAGTATCATGCGGGTATTCCAAATGTTCTTTACAGGGGCCTGGCGCTCTTTGCTTCTCTAGCCATGCTTATGTGGGAGGCAGGATCTCGGTGTAGGTGAGCAGACGGTAGAGGAGGTAAGCCGCTTCATCCCGTGTGGTGGGCTGGGTGGAGTCGATATTTGCCGGATCGTCCCACAGCAGATTCAGGGAATTGCCGAAATAGCCTTCCTGGCTCTCCGCCAGGAGCCAGACCGAGGACTTGGCCCAGCCGTCATAGCCCGCCAACGCTTCACTTTCCAAAGCGCTGCTTGGCATGGCGGCACTGTCCTCATAGAGGAACATATTGAGCCGCTGGGCCAGACGGCCCATGACGGTGATGAACTGCTGGTGGTCGATGGGCTCCTCCGGCAGAAACAGGTCGTGACCAATGCCCTTTACCAGCCCCATATTGCTCACGGNGATGACGGCAGGGGCGTACCAGGCNTCGTCAGAGACGTCGGTATAAGGGCTTGGATTTTCAGGTATGACGCAATTAAGGGCGGAGGNAAGAATCTGGCACAGCTCAGCCCGGGTCATGGTGTCCGCCGGGTGATAACTGCCGTCGCCTACGCCCTGAAGCATATCATAGGTCTTCAAAATGCTGAGGGCTTCGGCATACCGGGACTGGTCGTGATCNGTAAAAAGGGGAGCCTCCACCTCCAGCCTGACCTGGGCGCCGGCCTGGACGGCGGTGGCGTCCAGCCAGTTGTTGTCTCCCTTGCTCAGCCACACTCCGGCGGAAATGGGAAGGGCTTCCAGCAGAGCCAATAGCGCCTCGGGAGTCTCCTGGGCGGCGGTTGTCAGGTTGAGCTGCCAAAGGGCGCCGCCCAGATCGAGCTGAAGGGTGTCGTCCCCCTGCTCAGGGACGCTGTCCGCCAGCAGAAGAGCCACGTCAGCGGCCAGGCGTTCGTCCATCAGCAGATCGGGGATCACGCCGATCTGGTCGGTGGTATTGCCGGCGGGAGAAAAGAAGCGGTGAGAGGTGATCTTGAGGGCGTCTCCGTCGGCGAAGAATCTGGGGAAGGAGCGTTTGGTCAGCACGGTTTGCGCCACGCCCTTACCGTAAGTGCGGTCGCCGATGATGAGACCCCGGCTATAGGATTGAATGGCGGCGGTGAAGATCTCCGCCGCGCTGGCGGTATTCTGATCTACCAGCACGATGACGGGGGCGTCAGTGGCGGCGTCGTTTTCGTAGGGGTGATACTCATAGTTTCCGACTCCGTCCCGGAAGTAGAGAAGGTCGCCCTCGCCGATGAAGAGGCCGGCGGAGTCCACGGCGGCGTCGGTGGCGCCGCCCAGGTTGGTGCGGAGGTCTACGATCCACACATCGGCTTCGGCGCCGTAAGCGTCAATGGCGTCCCGGAAATGGCCATAGGTCTCCTCGCCGAAGGTATCACAGTCAATGTAGCCGATGTGGCCGGCCAGAAGGTCGCTGCTGGTGGCAGGGACGACTACGATGTTCCGGGTGAGGGTGACGGTGCGCCGGGCGCCGCCGCGCAGATAGGTGATCTGCACCTTGGAGCCCACCTCGCCCTTGAACCAGTCGGAGATCACGTCCTCGTCCGGCTCTTTCAGAACATCCTGACCGTCCACCGCCACAATAATATCGCCGGCCTGGAGCCCGCCTGCCTCGNCGGGGGAGTCCGCCATAACGCCGCCGAGCAGAAGACCGTTTTCGGTGTGGGAGTAGGAAATGCCGACGCCGACCAGGGTGGAGTCCTGCATGGTGGCGGCAAAAGCGGCGTAGTCCTCGGCGGTGAAATACTCCGTATAGGGATCCCCCAGGGCCGCCAGCATATCCTCGATGGTGGGCTGTTCCAAAACGGACTGAGGCACCTCATCGATGTAATAGGTCTGGAGGAGCTGCGCCGCCTGCTTGGGCGTGAGGGCCTGTGCGGCGGGAAGGGCCAGCAGGGAAAGGGCAAGTCCCGCGGCGGTGAGACGGGAAGCAATATGTCGATTCATAGGCTTGTGCCTCCAAGAGAAGGATACGTTCATTTTAATATCATAATCTAAAATGCCGCCGGGCACAATCCCCGGCGGCATTTTGTCACCTATTTGTTAATTTTCCGCCTCCAAGACAGTCAAACATCCAGCCGGATGGAAACAGGACAATGGTCGCTGCCGTAAATGTCGGTGTGGATGGCGGCGTTAGTGAGCCGATCCCGCAGCCGATGGGAGATGAGGAAGTAGTCGATGCGCCATCCGGCATTATTTTCCCTAGCGTGAAAACGGTAGCTCCACCAGGAGTAGGCTCCTGTCAGGCCGGGATTCAAATAACGGAAGGTGTCGGTGAAGCCGGCGGCCAAAAGCTGGGAGAATTTTTCCCGCTCCTGATCAGAAAAACCGGGATTTAAGTGATTGCTTTTCGGATTTTTCAGGTCGATCTCCTCGTGTGCCACGTTCAGATCGCCGCAGACGACCACCGGCTTTTTCTCGTCCAGGGCGAGGAGGTAGGCCCGGAAGGCGTCTTCCCAGGCCATGCGGTAGTCCAGCCGTTTCAGCCCGTCCTGGGCGTTGGGTGTGTAGACGGTGACAAGATAGAAATCCTCNAACTCCAGGGNGATGGCGCGNCCCTCTCCTACATGGTCGTCATCACCAATATCGTAGGATACGCGCAGGGGCGTCAAACGGGTGAAAACGGCGGTGCCGGAGTAGCCCTTCTTCTGGGCGGAGTTCCAATACATTTGGTAACCAGGCAGGTCAAACTCTGCCTGATGGGCCTCCATTTTGGTCTCCTGCAGGCAGAATACGTCGGCATCCAAGGCGAAAAAGCTTTCTAAAAAGCCCTTTTTCAGGCAGGCCCGCAGGCCGTTAACATTCCACGAGACAAATTTCATTGCATCTGTTCCTCCTTTTGAATGATAAAGCTTGCCGTACCCATCAGGTCAGTGCGGTAGATCTCACAGCCGGCGGCGCCCAACCGCTCCATGGCCTCCAGAGCCGGGTGGCCGTAGGAGTTGTACCCGGAAGAGATGACGGCCCGCTCCGGTGTGACAGCCAGGAGCAGTTCTTCCGATGTGGCGGTTTTGGAGCCGTGATGGCCCACCATAAGCAGTTCAATGTCCGGCAAGCTCTTATACTTTACAAGTCTGCGCTCCACTACCGCGTCCATATCTCCGGTGATCAGCACGTCGAAGGAGCCGACGGTGCACAGAACGGACAGGCCCTCCTCGTTGGCGCTGCCCTTGCCCAAGGGCTCGTAGATGGAGAGAAGGGCATCGCCAAATGAAATGGCGGCATCCTCCAAAAGAAGTTCTACGGAGCAGCCGTGCTCTTTTGCCAAAGCCAGGATCTCCTGGCGAAGGGGATCCTCCGGGGTCACATCGGGAGCGATGATGAGGGACACATCGATCCGGGAGAGAAGCTCCGCTACGCCGCAGGTGTGATCGCTGTGGTAGTGGGTGAGTATCAGAGCGTCCAGGTGGGATGAACCCAAGGACTGTAGGTAATCTGCGGCCACATCGCCGGGATCGTCCCAGCTGTTGCCGCCGCAGTCCACGAGTACGGCGTGTCCCCTGGAATAGAAGAGTGTGGAGGCGCCCTGCCCCACGTCCAGAGCGGCCACAGTGAGAGCTCCGGTGAGGGTGGGATAGACATTCATCATCAAGGTGGCGCAGAGGGTGGGAAGCAGGGNGATGACGCAAACGGTGGGGCGCAGCCTCCGCCGGGAGAAGAGGTACAGAAGCGCTATGGCATAGGCGATCAGNAACCAACCCAGCAGATAGATTGAGGTGAGGGGAATGGAGGCGAAGGGTAAGCGGGAGAAGGCTTTTACGATAAAGATCACCCATCGGGCGGGCCAGGCGGAGATCCAGGCCAGGATGGCCGCCGCACCGGGAAAACACAGGCCCAAAAGAGCGGCCAGAAGCCCGCTTAAAAACACGTCGGACACCGCCCACAGTGTGAGCAGGTTGGTCAATGGCCCTACAAGAGNGACTGAATGGAAATGAAGCGCGGCCAGAGGAGTGGTGAAGAGGAGCGCGCCCAGCGTGACGGCAAGGGAATCCACGCAATAAAGCAGAACCTTGCCTGCCAGAGAGCCGGGGAGCTTGTCCCATTTTGGGACGGCCTTATGCCACCGCTGACTCAGCGGTGTGGTGATGAGATAGATACCGGCAACAGCGGCGAAGGAGAGCTGTAAGCTGACGCTGGAGGCGGCATAGGGACAATGGAGCAGGAGCAGCGCCAGGACGGTGCACAGAGCGGTGGGACGATCCTCCTCCCGATTGAGCAAGGGAGCCAGCAGAGGAAAAGAACACATGAAAGCGGCTCGAAGGGCGGAGGGGGAATTTCCCGCCAGGGCGGCGAAAAAATAGACGATCAGAATGGTGAGGATAGCGGAGCGGCGGTTCATTTTACCCAAAAGCAGAGCCATCATAGCCGCCAAAAAGCTGATATGGAGGCCGGATACCGCAACTATATGGGAAATGCCGGATCGCTGAAAGGCGGAATAGAGCCCGGTGGGCAGAGCGGATTTGTCCCCGGTGATGAGCGCGGTGACAAAACCGGCTATATCTGCTGGGAAAAGGCGGGCTACAGAAGCCTTCAGTTCATGGGCGGCGTACTGGGGCCAAAATCGGGGCGGGATGTGTTCCGGCCGCTGGATCAAGGTCGGCTCCTCCTGGGCATAGCCCAGCAGATAGATACCTTTGGACTGATAGTAGTCTACGCTCTCGCCCCGGAGAAAGTCGGAGGGGGAAAGGTGTATGGCGCCGTAAATCTTATCTCCCGGCCTAAACTCCAGCGCCTCCGCTCCCGCATAGAGCTGTACTTTGGTGGAGCCTTCTCCCAGCCGTACAGGAAGGGAAGCGCCCCGGCTGGTGGGAGTGGGGAAGTCCAAGACCGTCATGGCAAAGGGTGGTTGGGATATATCTGCCAGAGCGTGGGCGGGAGCGCGGACAAAGTGGGCATAGAGGCCTGTCCACAAAAAGCCCGCGGCCAGTCCGGCGGCCAAAAGGGCGGCCCTTTGACGGGCCCCTCTGGGGAGTAGAAGGGAGAGGAGACCGCCCAGGGCGCACAAAAACCCTGCCGGAAGTCCGAGGGACTCCGGCAGAAGATAGACCGACAGAAAGACCGCCGCTGAAAAAGCGCAGGTCAGCCAGCACAGCTTACGCATGGGCGTTGCCGATTCTTTTGTAATCCATGAAGATCACCTCAAAAGGCGGATAAAAGCAGGAGGAACGGAATTCAAGCTCACATTTGAAAGGAGGGGATGTAAGCCGCCCGAGAGGGCGGCATTGGGGCTCAGACCCGGAAAATACGGGCCGCGGTGGAAGTGGTGCCGTTGACAGTAAAAATGGCCTGGTTGGCACCGTTGATAGCGCTCTCCCCGGCGTAGAAGGCGGGGTAGGAGACATAGACGGGGAACTGGGAGAGCCCGGAAAAGACGGGGCTATCGGGGAAGATGGGCAGAGTGGTAATGCCGTTGTCCGTATCGCAGCCGCAACCGCAGCCACAGGAACCACCGCAACCACAAGAACTGCCGCAGCCGCAAGAGCTGCCGCAGGAACCACAACAAAACATGAATAAGATCCCTCCGTTTGAAATGTGGTGGCCTTTGCCACAACCCATCCTATGAGGAGGGGGGTGGAATGGTGCTTACCGCTCCGCCCAATCCAGACTGCGGTTTACCGCCTTATGCCAGCCGGCCAGGAGCGTTTCTCTGCGGCCGCGCTCGATCTGAGGGGTAAAAATGGCGTCCTGCCGCCAGAGCTGGCGCAGTTCATCGGTGTCCCGCCAGAAACCCACCGCCAGACCCGCCAGACAGGCCGAGCCCAAAGCAGTGGTCTCCCGCACAACAGGGCGGCGGACGCTTTGACCCAATATGTCGGCCTGGAACTGGAGGAGGAAGCCGTCCCGGCTGGCACCGCCGTCGGCGCTGAGGTTGGTGAGCGGAAGGCCGGTGTCCTTCTCCATAGCGCTCACCAGATCCCGCACCTGGTAGGCGATGGATTCCTGGGCTGCCCGGACGATGTGGGCCCGATTGGTGCCGCGGGTGAGCCCCACCAGACAGCCCCTGGCATACATGTCCCAGTGGGGCGCGCCCAACCCGGTAAAGGCGGGCACCAGATAGACCCCGCCGGTGTCGGGGACGGATGCGGCGACGGTCTCGGCCTCCGAGGCCTCGGTGAGCAGACCCAGTTCGTCCCGGAGCCACTGGATCACGGCCCCTCCAGTGAAGGCGGAGCCCTCCAAAGCATACTGTACCGTGCCGTTTCGGGCCATGGCGATGGTGGTGAGCAGGCCGTTACGGCTCTCGCAGGGAGTCGTTCCCGTATTCATTAGCAGAAAACAGCCGGTGCCGTATGTGTTTTTAGCCTCGCCGGGGGCGAAGCAGGCCTGGCCGAAGAGGGCGGCCTGCTGGTCTCCCGCCATACCGGCAATGGGGATCCTGATCCCGGAAATATCGGCGTGACCTATCACGCCGCTGCACTCCACTACCTGAGGGAGGATCTCCCGGGGAATGTCCAGCGCCTGGAGGAGTGTGTCGTCCCAGCAGCCCCGGTGAATGTCGTAGAGCATGGTGCGGGAGGNGTTGGTGGCGTCGGTGACATGAACGGCGCCGTCGGTGAGCTTCCACACCAGCCAACAGTCCACCGTGCCGAAGAGAAGCTCTCCCCGCCGGGCCCGCTCCCGCCGGGGGTCGATTTTGTCCAGGATCCATTTCAGCTTGGTGGCGGAAAAGTAGGCGTCGGGTAACAGCCCGGTGGTTTTGCGGATGTGGCCTGTCAGGCCGTCGGCCTTTAGCCGGTCGACCTCTTCCGCCGTCCGGCGGCACTGCCAGCAGATGGCGTTGTATACAGGCACGCCGGTAGCCCGCTCCCACACAACGGTGGTCTCCCGCTGGTTGGCCACGCCGATGGCGGCCACATCCCGGGGCTTTACTCCGGACTGGGCCAGTACCTCCATCATCACCGCGTACTGGGAGGCCCAGATCTCCATGGGGTCGTGCTCCACCCAGCCCTCTCTGGGGTAGATCTGGCGCAGTTCCTTCTGGGCGGTGCTCACCAGGTTTTGGGCCCGGTCGAAGAGGATGGCGCGGGAACTGGTGGTGCCCTGATCCAATGTGAGGATGTATTTTCCCATAGAGAGCCCTCCCGGCAAGAAAGATATAGACTATTATCGCTTTTTTCNGACGGAAAAGCAAGTGTATTTGCCCTTTGTATGAAAAGCGGCCCCGCTGTCAAAACTGGGGAGAGATGGAAGGGGGCACAGATCATGGGGCTTTTAGAGCTGGGGCGAGAGCGGGCGGGAAGCCTTATCATAGAAGGTTGCCGATCCGGCCGTGGAATGGCCGGCGCGCTTCGCCGGGCGCTGAAACGCATTGAAAAGACCCGGCTGAAGCTGAGCGCCAGGGAGTGGGAACGGCTCCCGGTGGCGGTGGAATGGCTGTTGGATAACGCCTATTTGGCGCAGCGGGAGGGAAAAACGGCTGAGCAGGAGCTGAAGCGGGGAAAACGCCTGACCTGGACGGGGAAGGAGACGCGTCTGGAGGCCCTGACCGCCGCGTTGGCCCAGGCCGCGCCCAAGGCAGGAGTGGAGGAGCTGGCGGCGTATCTGGCGGGAGTGCAGGAGACCCGGCCTCTCACTGAGGAGGAGCTGTCCCTCTTTGTTCCCGCCCTGCGGGGCGCGCNGTGCCTGCGTTTGGCGGAGTACTGCGGCGCTCTGGAGGAGCAGAGCGAGGCGCCGGGCCTTGCTGAGGCCATGGAGGGGATCTTCACCGGCCTGCGGACGCTGTCTACCGCCAACCTGGGGCCTCTGCTGGAGACATCCAGCCCGGTGGAACAGACCCTCCTCCGGGATCCGGCGGGGCTCTATGGACAGATGGACGAGGCCACCCGCTCCCGCTACCGCCGCCAGGTCTGCCTTCTGGCCAGAAAGCACAACATGACGGAGGTGGAGGCCGCCCACAAAGCCTTAACTCTGGCGGAGCGTGGAGACAGGGAGGAGCGGCACATCGGCTGGTTTCTCTTTCGGCGGCCCTTGGGAGAGACGGAGAAGGGGCCCTCTGGGGCCTTGTACGTGGCCTGTATCCTGCTGCCCACGCTGTCCCTGGCTCTGTGGCAGGGCTTTCAGGCAGAGAGTTGGGCGCTCTTTTTCCTGCTGCTTTTGCCGGCCTCGGATCTGATGAAGAATCTGGTGGATTTTNGCGCCACCCGCTGGGTGCGTCCCCGGGGGGTGCCCCGGATGGCGCTGAAGGAGGGCCTTCCCCCTGAAGGACGGACGTTGTGTGTCATTGCGGGGCTTCTCACCGATGAACACAGTGGTGACAGCTATGCCGCACTGTTGGAACGCTACCGCCTTGCCAATCGGGACTGCGGCAGCGAGCTCCGCTTCGGCCTGCTGGCTGACCTCCCCGACCGGGAGGCGCCCATGGGCGCGAAAGAGCGCCGCTGGGTAAAGCGCGCCAAGGAGGCCATAGACGCTCTCAATGAAAAATATGACGGGGGCTTCTACCTCTTTTTTCGCCAGCCGGCTTTTCAGCGCAGAGACGAGCGCTATGTGGGATGGGAGCGGAAGCGGGGCGCGCTGCTGGAGCTGATCCGGCTCCTTCGAGGCCGGCCCACCGCATTGCGCATCCGTTCCGGGGACAGCCGGGCGTTGGCGTAGACAAAATATGTGATCACCCTGGATTCCGACACCGCCCTCAATGTGGGTACGGCCCGGGAGCTGGTGGGCGCCATGCTCCACCCATTGAACCGGCCCGTCGTGGACAAAAAGCGGCGAGTGGTCACCGAGGGCTACGGTCTTCTCCAGCCCAGGGTAGGGGTGGATCTGCGTTCGGCGAACCGCTCCCAGTTCTCCCGCATTTTTGCCGGCCAGGGGGGCATCGATCCTTACGGCGGAGCTTGCAGCGACGTGTATCACGACCTGTTCGATCGGGGTACCTATACCGGCAAGGGCATCTTTGACGTGGAGGCATTTGCCCAGTGTCTGGACGGCCGGTTTCCCCTGGAGCGGGTGCTCTCCCACGACCTGTTGGAGGGGGCCTATCTCCACGCGGGGCTTTTGGAGGATGTAGAGCTCACCGACGGCTATCCCTATCGGGTCACCGGTTATTATTCCCGCCTCCACCGCTGGGTGCGGGGGGACTGGCAGCTGCTGCCCTGGCTGGGCCGCCGGGTGCGGGACGAGGCGGGGCGATTGGAGGAGAACCCGATTGCCTCGGTGGACAAGTGGAAGCTTTTTGACAACCTGCGCAGAAGTCTCTCCCCGGTGGCGACATTGCTGGCTTTGCTGCTGGGAATGTGCCTGTCTGCCCCGGCCTTTGGCTCGGCGGCAGCGCTGGCGGTGGTGTCGGCCTGGTCGAATCTGCTGCTGTCCGGGGCGGAGCTTGCCTTTCGGGGCGGAACAGGTCTTCGGAGAAGGTACCACTCCACCATCATNGCCGGCTATGGTGGGATGCTCCTTCAAACCTTGGTGCAGCTCCTGTTTCTGCCCTACCATGCCTGGATCTGCGCCTCGGCCATCTGCACTGCGCTGTGGCGGAGCTTTGTCAGTCACCGAAAGATGCTGGAATGGGTGACGGCGGCGGATGCGGAGCGGAAAAAAACAGGACTTCGCTCCGACTTCCGGGCCCAATGGCCCGCCGTGGCAGTGGGGGCTTTTGCCATAGTGTTTGCGCGCTTTCCGGCGGGGGCGGCCATCGGCCTGGTATGGGCGGCGTCTCCCATTTTTGCCTGGGCGCTGTCCCGGCCGGTGCGGGAGGGAAAATCCGCCCCGGCAGAGGATCGGCCTTTTCTGCTTCACCAGGCGGGGCTGATCTGGAGCTACTTTCAGGACTGGCTCCGGCCGGAGGATCACTGGCTGCCCCCGGACAACATCCAGGAGAAGCCCTGGCTGGGCCCTGCCCGGCGCACCTCGCCCACCAACATCGGCATGGCNCTTTTGAGCTGTGTGGCTGNCGCGGATCTGGAGCTTACAGGCCGGAGCGAGGCAGTGGAGCTGATCGCCCATATGCTGGACACGGTGGAGACCTTGGAAAAGTGGCAGGGTCACCTGTACAACTGGTATGATACCTCTGACTGTACCCCTTTGCAGCCCCGGTATGTCTCCACGGTGGACAGCGGCAACCTGCGGGGATGCCTTATCGCCTTGCGTGAGGCCCTCTACGAGTGGGGGGAGGGCACTTTGGCCCGGCGGGCGGAAGCGCTCTCCGATGCAATGGCGCTGACGCCCCTTTATGACCGGGAGCGCAAGCTGTTCACCATCGGCTATGATGCGGAGCGGGGAGAGTTCACCTCCGGATGGTATGACCTGATGGCCAGCGAGGCCCGGCTTGCCAGCTATCTGGCCATCGCCCTGGGGGAGGTGCCTCCCCGACATTGGCGGCNCCTGGGGCGGGGACTGGTAGGGGATAACGACTACTGCGGCATGGCCTCCTGGACAGGCACCATGTTCGAGTATTTTATGCCCAATCTGCTCCTGCCCTGAGAACAGGGGAGCCTGATGTATGAGTCCCTCTCCTTTTGTATCTATGCCCAAAAACGCCGGGGAGANAAGACCAAAGCCCCCTGGGGTATTTCAGAATCCGGCTTTTATGCCTTCGACCCCGGTATGGCCTATCAATNTAAGGCCCACGGGGTGCAGTCCCTGGGCCTGAAGCGGGGCCTGGACAGAGAGNTGGTGGTGGCTCCCTACGCCTCCTTTCTGGCTCTCCTTCTGGCTCCGGCCAGCGCGGGGCGAAACCTGCGCCGCCTGCGGGATATGGGCCTGGAGGGCACTTACGGCCTNTACGAGGCGGTGGATCTGACCCCCGGACGGCTTCAGGAGGGAGAGCGGTGGGCGGTAGTGCGCTCCTTCATGTCTCACCACCTGGGCATGAGCCTGGTGGCCATTGACAATACCCTCAGAGAGAATGTGATGCAGGAGCGGTTCCTGCGGGACTGCTCCATGGGNGCTTTCCGGGAGCTTTTGCAGGAGAAAGTGCCTGTGGGTGCGCCGGTGATGCGGCCGGACAACGCTTGGGCAATGGAACGGCCCAAACCACTGCGGCAGAGTCAATTTTGCCGGATAGGGGAGGGGTATGATCTGGCCAGGCCCGCCTGCCATTTACTCTCCAATGGCCTTCTCCGGGCTCTGTGTACGGACAGCGGCGCCGTATCCCTTATCGATGACCGGGNCGAGACCCCGGTTTCCACCCGTTTTCGGGAGNGGTATGCCCCGGCGGGAGTCAGCTTTTTCTACCGCAGTGATNAGGGGGTGCTTACCGCCCTGACCGCCGCGCCACTGCTGTCGGAAGAAGATGACTTTTCCTGGAGTTTCACAGGAAGCGATGCGACATGGACGGTAAGGGGAAAAGACTTTACGGCGAGCGTGCGCCTCACGCTTCCCCGGGGAGAGCGGGGCGCTTTGTGGTCTGTGGAGCTGGAGGGGGCCGCCGGTGGAGAGCTGGTGTGCTATCTGGAGCNNGTGCNGGCCCGCGGCGCGGACTATCTGGCCCATCCGGCCTATTCCAAGCTCTCCTTGGAGAGCGGGGCGTTAGACCGGGGCGTCCTCTTCACCCGCAGGCCCCGCCAGGGAGACCGCAGGGCGAGTCTGGCCGTGTTGTGGGACAGGGAAGGGGCCTACTTTGACACCAGTCGGGAGAGGGGTCTGGGACGGGGTGGACTGAGCCGGCTTCAGCAGGCTTTGGAAACACCTGCCGAAGGTTCTCTCGGGGCGGTGGTGGATCCCTGCCTGCTGGCCCGCTTTCCCCTGAGTGGGAAGGGCCTGCATCACCTGCGGCTGGCTTTGGGTGTGGAGGACGGCGGAGAGAAGGCGGAACAGACTGCCCTGACAGTTCTCACCGCTCCGATCCAGAGTGTAGGACGGTTGGATGGCCTGATGCGGAGCCTGTCTTTCTCCAACCAGGAGGGCCGGCGGGTCATGGAGCTGCTCTCCGCCCTGGCCTTTCCTGTTCCGGGCCATGGCGCGACCCCGCAATCGGCCCTCTGGGCTTATGGGGTATCCGGAGATGTACCCATTGCCCTGGCGCTTCCCCCTGCGCAGGGAGATCCGGTAGAGCCGTTTCCGCTGAAGGCTCATGCTCTGCTCAGCCGATGCGGGTATTCCTTCGATCTGGTCTATCTCCTCAGTGACGGAGGGGATTACCACCGGCCCCAGAAGAGCGGCGTTTTGGAGGCGGTGAAGGCCATGGGGTTGGAAGGAGAGGTGGGGCAGAAGGGAGGCATCCATCTGGTGGAGCGGCCCCCGGAGGGGGCACNCTCTCCTTGGGAGGACTGGGCCGCAGTGGTTTTGGACGGGACAGCCCATTGGCGGGATCGCTCCGATGCCCCTGTTCAGCCGCCCGCGCTGCCCTGCCGGGTGGCGCCTGGTGTGCCGGAATGGCGCTTTGATGAGGAAAACTGCTTTGTTTTGCAGTTGAACGGAACCTTACCGCCTTTGGGCTGGAGTCATTTGCTGACCAATCCCCGCTTCGGTTGCCTCACTGATGAGACAGGCTGCGGTCACCTCTGGCAGGGCAATGCCCGTGAGACGCCTATCACAGCTTGGAACAACAACCCTCTGGCCGTCGGCGGGCCGGAATGGTTTCTCCTGACCTATGGCGGGGAGACCCACAGCATCTTTGCCGGCGGGGACGGCCTGCCGGTGAAGGTGACCTACGGTTTTGGCTGGGCCCGGTGGGACAAGGACTGGCCGGTGGGGATGGTGTCCACTACCGTTTTCGTCCCCTGGGAAGGCGCGGAGCGGTGGCTGCGGGTGGAACTGCCCCAGGGGACGGGAGAGCTGCNGCACATCACGATGGGGAAAGGGGAGGCGCGTTACAGCTTTGCCCAGACCCTTTGCCTGACCACCGGCCTTCAGGGAACGCAGCGAAACGGCGGCGGGGGATGGGAAGAAGCGCTGAGAGCCACACAGGAGCGCTGGCGGGAGATGACCTGCCCCCTGTGGGTGGAGACCCCCAATGGGGTCTTTAACGCCTATCTCAACGGCTGGTGCCTTTATCAGGTCATCGCCTGCCGGCTGTTCGGGCGTACCTCCCACTATCAAAACGGTGGGGCGTATGGATTCCGGGATCAGCTCCAGGACACGCTGGCGCTGCTGCCCTTTGAGCCTCAATGGCTTCGGGAGCAGATCCTGCGCTGCTGCGCACACCAGTTCACCCAGGGAGATGTCCAGCACTGGTGGCATGAAGTAGGAGGGGAGAAGGCCCGGGGCGTTCGCACCCGGATCTCCGACGACCTGCTCTGGCTGCCCTATGCCCTGGGCCGCTACGTGGAGACCTGGGACGATATGGAGTTTCTCTCCGAGCAGGTTCCCTGGCTGTCCGGGGAGCCGCTTCGAGAGCGGGAGCGAGAGCGGTATTTTGTCCCCGGGGAGACCAAAGAGACCGACAGCGTCTATATTCACGCCCTGCGGGCCATAGAGCAGACCCTGGCACGGGGCGTAGGCGAGCATGGCCTGCTGAAGATAGGGACGGGAGACTGGAATGACGGCATGGATCTGGTGGGGGCGGAGGGCCGGGGCGAGAGCGTATGGCTTACCTGGTTTGCCGTTATAACGCTGGAAAAGTTCCGCCCTCTCGCAGCGCGGCAGGGGGATGAAAAGACCGCCGCGCTGTGTAATACGTGGGCGGAAAAGCTGCGAAAGAGCGGGGAGCTGGCCTGGGACGGGAAATGGTACCTTCGGGGCTGGTATGATAACGGAGCACCCCTGGGCAGCCGGTTGTCGGAGGAATGTCAGATCGACTCCATTCCCCAGAGCTGGGCAGCCATGGCCGGAGGGGAGCGGGCGGAGGAGGCGCTCCGCTCCGCAGTGGAGCGCCTCTTTTGTCGGGAGGGAGAGTTGGTAAAACTCTTTGACCCGGCCTTTGACAGCGGGGAGGCCCGTCCGGGCTATATCCGGGGCTACCTTCCCGGCGTGCGGGAAAATGGGGGGCAGTATACCCATGCGGCCGCCTGGCTGGCGCTGGCCTGTCTCAGGGCGGGGTGGACGCAGGAGGGCTGGGAGCTGCTCCAGGCCCTTCTGCCGGCCAATCACGCCACGGAAAAGTACAAGGCCGAGCCCTATGTGTTGGCGGGAGACGTCTATGCCCACCCAGACCATCTGGGCCGGGGCGGCTGGAGCTGGTACACCGGAGCGGCTGGTTGGTTTTATCAGGCGGCGGTAAACGGCCTTTTGGGAATTGATGTAAAGGGAAAACGCATCACAGTTAATGGGGCATTTCCGGAGACCTGNCCCGGCTGGAGGGTACGGTGGAGGACGAAGGCGGGCCTGCTCCATATCAGGNNCGCTTGGGGAGAAAAGGACGAGATCCGCTTGGATGGAGTAGCTGTAAAGGATATTGATTTGACAAAACTTGAAGGGGAACACAGCCTGGAGATCTTCTGCAAGAGGAAAAAATCCGCGGAAAATCGTTAATTTTTTATGGCAGAGGGTGCCAAGGGAAGAAAATAATGCTATAATAGCCGCAGGCAGCGATTGCACGAATTCGACGATTATGGCCGCAACGACCCTCTGGGCGTTGGGCTGTAATCCCCTTAGCGATTCTATAGTATAGCGGAAAGAAAGGTGGAGCCATGGCTACCGTAAAACGGACACAGCTTATGCCCGGCGTTTTCCTCACGTCGGTGAACACGAAAAAATTTAAATCCTCGTTGCTCTCTATGACCCTGCTGACCCCGCTGAAANAGGAGACTGCGGCGGTCAATGCCCTGATCCCGTACCTTTTGCGGCGGGGCAGCGAGGCCCATCCGGATCTTCAATCCCTCTCCGCCGCGCTGGATCAGCTCTACGGCGGAGCCATCGACCCCATGGTGCGCAAAAAGGGGGAGATCCAGTGCGTGGGCTTTCTGGGTGGCTTTCTGGATGACGCCTATACGTTAGACGGGGGCGGTNTGTTGGATCAGGCCGCTGAGCTTATGGGGGAGCTGCTCCTGAGGCCCTATACCCATGAGGGGGTATTCTGTCCTGACTACACCCGCCAGGAGAAGGCCAATCTGGTAGACCGTATCCGGGCNGAGATCAACGAAAAGCGGCAGTATGCCGTGAACCGTGTGGTGGAGGAGATGTGCCGGGAGGAGGCCTACGGCGTGGGCAGACTGGGCCGGGAGGCCGATGTGGAGCCCATTACCCCGCAGTCTGCCTGGGCACGGTATCAGGAGCTTTTGGCCCATTCCCGGCTGGAGCTTTATTACTGCGGCTCCGCGGAGCATGATGCGGTCTGTGTTATCCTTCAAAGGGCGTTGACGGGGCTGCCTCGGGAGGGCGGTTATGAGGTGCCGGAGACGGTGATCCTGCCCTTTGCCCAGGAGACCCGGCGGGTAGAGGAGGCCATGGACGTGGCCCAGGGAAAGCTGACCATGGGCTTCCGCACCGGCGGCATCACCGCGGGAAGCCCCGACTATCCCGCCCTGGTGCTCTGCAACGCCCTCTTTGGCGGCACCACCACCTCCAAGCTGTTCCTCAATGTGCGGGAGAAGCTGTCTCTCTGTTATTACGCCAGCTCCTCTCTGCTGCGCTATAAGGGATTGATGATCGTTTCCTCCGGCGTGGAGTTTTGCAATGTAAAGCGGGCCGAGGATGAGATCGAGGCCCAGTTGGAGGCCTGCCGCCGCGGGGAGTTTGAATCCTGGGAGGTGGAGGGCGCCCGGCGCTACACCGTCAGCTCACTGCTGACCATGCTGGACAGTCAGGGCCGTCAAGAGGATTGGTGGCTGAGCCAGGCTGTGGCCGGACTGACCCAGAGCCCCCAGGAGCTGGCTCAGGCGGTGGACAAGGTCTCCGTTGAGGCCGCCGTGGCGGCGGCGAAGGCGCTGAACCTGGATACGGTTTACTTTTTGAAGGGGATGGAGGNATGAGTATGGAAGAGAAGAAGTATTCCCGGATCGGGGAGCGGATGTTCCACACGCAGCTGCCCAACGGCCTGCACATCTATGTCTCTCCCAAGCCCGGCTTCCAAAAGAGCTATGCTTTTTTCGCGACCAATTACGGTGGTATGGATATGCGCTTTGAGCTGGATGGCCAATGGCTGGACACCCCTGCCGGGGTGGCCCATTTTCTGGAGCACAAGACCTTTGACACCGAGGATGGAAACGCCCNTCNNGANCTGGCGGCCAATGGGGCCTCTCCCAACGCCTTCACATCTACGGCGCTGACAGGGTACTACTTTGAGAGCACAGAGAAGTTCGAGGAGAATTTGAAGATACTCCTCTCCTTTGTCTCCATTCCCTATTACACCCAGGAGAGCGTGGACAAGGAGCAGGGCATTATTGGCCAGGAGATCCGCATGGGGGACGACGAGCCGGACACGCAGGTCTTCTACGGGATGCTGGAGGGACTTTATGCCCACAACCCGGTGAAGGAAAACATTGCTGGAACGGTAGAGTCCATCGCCCAGATCACGGCCGAGACGCTAAACCTCTGTCATAAGGCATTCTACGATCCGGGCAACATGGTGCTCTGTGTGGCAGGGGATGTAGATCCGGAGCGGATCGCCGCCATTGCACAGGAGATCTTGCCCAAGGAAGGCCATATTCCCGCGCGGCGGGACTACGGCCCTGCGGAGGGAGAGCAGGCGGCCCAGAGCCGCTGGGAGAAAGAGATGGCGGTCTCTACGCCTATCTTCCAGCTGGGCTTTAAGGATACGCCCCCGGAGCAGGGAGAGGCGTGGCTGCGCTGGGAGCTTTTGNGCGATNTGGCCTGCGAGGCCCTGCTGGGAACCTCCAGCCCCCTCTATGCTAAGCTCTACGGCGAGGGGCTGGTGAACGAGGCATTTTCCTATGGCTGCGAGGCATATCCCGGCGCGGCGTTCCTCTGCGCCGGCGGCGAGAGCCGGGATCCCGAGGCCGTGCGGGAGGCCGTTCTGGCTGAGGCAAAGCGTATTGGCCGGGAGGGGATCGACGAGGGCCTTTTCCGGCGGCTGAAGCGGGCGGCCTACGGCAGCCTGGTGCGGGGCCTCAATTCCTTTGAGAACATCTGCGTCAGCCAGTCCGCGGCCCATTTCCACGGCTATTCCTACCTGACCTTCCCGGAGGTCTTTGAGACCATCTCCAAGTCCGATGTGGAGGCGTGTATCTGCCGGGTGGTGACCGAGGAGAAAACCGCTCTCGCGGTGATCAAGCCAAAGGGGGGAGCGGTATGAGCTCGGTGGTCTTTCCCGGCCTTGGGTTTCAAATAAATGTAAGGGATATTGCGTTCCGGGTCTTTGGCTGGCCCATCCACTGGTATGGCATCATCATCGCACTGGGCTTTCTGCTGGCGGTGGCCTTCTGTTCCCGGAGGGCCAGCCGCTATGGCGTGGAGCAGGACGACATCATCGACCTGCTCATTTACGCCGTGCCCCTGTGTATCATCGGAGCCAGACTCTACTATGTGATCTTTTATCTGGATCTCTACCGCAATGTCGACGGAGGTCTGGATTTTGGCCGGATGGTGCGTATCTGGGATGGCGGTTTGGCCATTTACGGCGGCATTATCGCCGCGATCCTGGTATTGTTGGTATTCTGCAAAAAGCGGANGCTCTGCTTTCNGGCCTTTGCGGATCTGGGCTCTTTCGNGATGCTCATTGGCCAGCTGGTGGGCCGTTGGGGGAACTTCGTCAATGTGGAGGCCTACGGCGGCCCCACAGACCTGCCCTGGCGCATGGGCATCTATGACGATGCGGTGACCGGCGTCTACCAGTACATGGAGGTGCATCCCACCTTCCTCTATGAGTCCCTTTGGAACCTGTTGGGATTGCTGCTTCTCATTTTTATCGTGGAAAAGCGGCGGAAATTCGACGGTCAGATCTTTTTGAGCTATATGGCCTGGTACGGCCTGGGCCGGAGCTGGATCGAGGGCCTTCGCACGGACAGCCTGTACTTTTTCTCCACCGGCCTGCGGGTCTCCCAGGTTTTGGCCATCGTCATCTTCGTCGTGGCCACAGCTGTCCTGATATTCCAGCTGTGCCGTCCTCACACACCGGAGGATTTGTGGCCCAACCGAATGCAAGCCATGAAGGCCGCCGCGGCTTCCGAGGCGGAGGTGCCAGAGGAAGAATGGGCGGAGACGCCGGGCAGCGCTGAGGAGATCCTGGAGGAGCTGCGGGAGNAGGAGAACNGCGATGACCCTGCTTGATGGGAAGGCCCTAGCAGAGAAGGTCAAGGAAAGGGTGCGCCTGGAGGCGGCCAAGCTGCCCCGCCGTCCCGGACTGGCGGTGGTGCTGGTGGGGGAGGATCCCGCATCCCGNGTCTATGTCACCAGCAAGCGCAAGGACTGTGAAGCTTGTGGCTTTTACAGCGAGGAGTACGACCTTCTGGCCCAGACGCCCCAGAGCGCGCTGTTGGAGCTGGTGGAGGGCCTCAACGGCCGGGAGGACATCGACGGCATCCTGGTACAGCTCCCGCTGCCNAAGCACATGGACGAGGACGCAGTGATCCGGGCTATTTCCCCGGAAAAGGACGTGGACGGCTTCCATCCCATGAATGCCGGGAACCTGCTCATTGGCCGGGAGGGCTTTTTGCCCTGTACGCCTGCGGGCGTGATAGAGCTGTTGGACGAGTACCACATTGACCCCGCCGGAAAGCGGGCGGTGGTGGTGGGCCGCTCCAATATTGTGGGCAAGCCCATGGGCCTTTTGCTTCTGCGGCGGGATGCCACTGTTACACTGTGCCACTCCAAGACCCCGAACCTGGCCGATATTTGCCGGGAAGCGGATATCCTGGTCTCCGCCGTGGGCCGCCGGGGCCTTATCACCGGGGATATGGTAAAGGAGGGCGCGGCGGTCATTGATGTGGCCATGAACCGGGACGAGAACGGCAAGCTCTGCGGCGATGTGGACTTTGCCGCCGCGGCGGAAAAGGCGGCCTATTTGACCCCGGTGCCCGGCGGTGTGGGGCCCATGACCAGGGCTATTCTGATGAAGAACACCCTTTTGGCGGCAAAAAAGCGGCAAAATTTGCTATAAAATGCTGGAAATCTCCTCTTTTGTGTGGTAGAATCTAAATGGAGATAAATCCTACATAGGAGTGTGCGCGTTATGAAGTGTCCTTTCTGTGGTCATCTGGACAGTAAGGTGGTGGATTCCCGGCCCGCCGAGGACAGCACCAGCATCCGCCGCCGGCGGGAGTGCCTGGCCTGCCACAAGCGCTTTACCACCTTTGAGGTCATGGAATCCCTGCCGGTGGTCGTCATCAAGAAGGACGGCAGCCGTCAGAGCTTTGACCGCAGCAAGCTTCTCAACGGTATGATCCGGGCCTGCGAGAAGCGGCCCGTGCCCTTTGGCACACTGGAGAAGATCGCAGAGGAGATCGAGCAGGCCCTTCAGAACGAAATGGATCGTGAGGTCTCCTCTGACCGTATCGGCGAGATGGTGATGGATCGCCTCAAAGAGGTGGACGAGGTGGCCTATGTGCGCTTCGCCTCAGTCTACCGCCAGTTCAAAGATATCAGTACCTTTATGGCGGAGCTGAATAAGCTGCTCCAGGAGAAATGAGATAGAAAACGCCCCGCCGTTTGGCGGGGCGTTTTTTATTTCCCGGTATACTGCATGGCGATGCGGTTTTCCGGCTTTTCGTCGAAGGTGNAGAGACACAGAAGGAACAGCCACTCCAGCGGTTTCATCAGCAGATAGGTGATGTCGGCTCGCANAGNTGTGGTGATCTTCTGGGAGAGGGGATAGCCGTGGTTGTCGTAAAAGCCCCGCACTGCCTTGTGGANCCGGGGAGCGCGCTCCATGAGCAGCTGCTCAAAGGCGTTGGCCACGCACAGCTGGCGGTTGACCACGATACGCTGCCCGTGGCGGATGCCCTGCCGGGTGGGCTTGACCAACCGGGGATGTCCGCCCACTGCTACGGTGCATAGATAGTGACCGTGGTACTCTATGGGCGGCGGGGAGATCTTCTGGGACAAGGCCCAGTCNCTGGTCTCNGTAAAGGCCCGGACGGCGGCGTCAGGGGCCTGGCCAAAGAGCACGAGAACGCCCAGCAGGATCGCCAGCAGAGGAAGGGCGAGCAGAAATCCGGAGCCCATCCACCCTAAGCTATGGGTGAGAAGCCGTTGACAGGCATCCAGAAAGGGTGCGCCTTTGGGAGGTGCGGCCCGGAACCGCTCGGTCTGGGCCGTAATGACGCGGCGGAGGAGCCGGGCGGAGCAGAGAAGGTAATTGATGGGAAAGAGGAGCATGTAAACGACGTCAGGGGGCATAAAGACGCCCTCCAGCCAATGGGGGGAAAGCTGGACAATATAGACGACGGTAAGGACGGCGCCGGCTTCCAGGCCGGAGATACACAGCGCCGTGGGCAGAGGAGGCAGAGGCTTTTTGGGGAACCGGAGCAGATAGTAGGACAGCCAGGCCCAGGCCGCCAGAGCCAGAAGGGTGGGCAGGTGCCGGGAGGCCAGAGGCGTGTGAAAGTAGGGCTCTATATTTGTCCAGAGGGGTACATCCCATTCCGGGGCAGACCAGACTGCCGATAAAAACCACATGTAGGCAGGGCCCAACACGAACGTGAGACCGTCTACGACCTGAGAACGAAAGGGAGACTTCGCAAAAAGGTTATAGATATTGCAGACAGTGAGGATGAGGGGCACCACCAAAAGGGCAAAGAGCAGGAGAAGGCCCAGGATAAAGTAGAATATTTGTATCAAGTCTTCCATAGTAAGCCCTCCCCTNGAAGGTATGATACACCTTTTTCCTCCTCAAGTCNNAAACCTTGACAAAATGGGCGGCGGGCCGCTATGATAGAAGCGTTCCACAGCGCATGGGGATAAAAACACGGCCCGGTCGGGTAGTCCGGGCGCGGCGAAAGCTGTCAGTAACCTGCCTCCTTGGTTGTCCCTTCCCCGGGAAAGCGCAAAAAAGGAGGATGCTCTATGGAATGCGACGTCTGTACATTCACGGTCTACTTTGACGACCCCTTCTGGGTAGGACTGTATGAGCGCTGGGAGGGTGCGGACTACTCCGTCTGCAAACTCACCTTCGGCGCCGAGCCGCGGGATTGCGAGGTCTATCAGCTTTTGCTCGCCCGTTGGCGGGAGTTGGCGTTTTCGCCCGCTCTGCCGGGCGGGAGGTCGAGGCTTTCCCGCCCAAACCCCAAGCGGGCCAGACGGGAGGCGGCCCGGCAGCTGACCAGGGCTCCGGTGGGCACCAAGGCCCAGGAGGCGTTGAAGCTTCAGCACCAGGAGGGAAAGACGATCCGCAGGGAAAAGTCCCGGTCAGAACGGGAGGCGGAGGAGGAACGGCAGTTCCAACTGCGCCAGGAGAAGAAACGGAAAAAGCATCGAGGGCATTGAAAAGAGGCTCCTTCCTGATGGAAGGCGCCTCTTTTCCCTCAGAGCACATTTTGAAGGGTCAGCCGTTCCGCCTCGGAGAGAAGCTCCAGTCCCGCGATGAGCCGGGCGTTAGCGGCGGAGTATTCTCCAGACTCCTGACAGTGGAGAAACTCCCATACCTCCCGGAAGTCGGTGTAGATATTGTCGGTCACATCGTGGCGAAGCGTGATGTGGAGATAGCACTCCCGCTGTGCCCACTTGTCCTGGGCGGTTTGGGTGAGGGCTGCCGCCTTGTCCCAATTTCCGCTCTCTGCCTCTGTCTCCGCCGCCTCCAGCAGAGAGGACAGATCCTGAGTGAAATGACTCAGGTAAACGCTGTGATACAGTGTGGCGCATAGGACAGCCAGCAGAATGGCCAGTGCGATCCAGATCCGCTTCATCCTTTTTCCTCCTTGCGGGAAAAATAGACCCGCCCGCCTTCGTCTGCCGTCAGCAGGTAGACCTCCTCCGCTTTTTTGACGCCCTGGCAGTGGAGCTGCTTTTCCAGCCAGTTCAGGTCATAGCCTCTGGTCTTCAGGTTGTGCTCCAAAATACGTCCGTCATTGATGATGATAAGGGGCAGCCCGCCGTCCTCCGGGGAGAGGGCCATATCCTTGGCGGTGGGGGGCTTTTCCCCGGCGTAAGGGAGTATAGAGAGCTGGCCGTTGGTCTCCAAAATGGCGTACTTCACCGTGGAGATGTCGGTGATCCCTTTCATCCGCAGCTCTTCCATCAGCTCGTCTACCGTGAACCGGTTTTTGGCCATCTCCCGCTGGTGGAGCTTGCCGTTTTCCACGATGATGGAGGGCCGCCCGCACAGCAGGGCCCGGAAACGGATACTCTTCATGGACAGCATGGAGATGAGCATGGTCATGGAAAGCAGCGTGAGGATGGGGATGACGCCGGAAATGAGAGGGATCCCGAAGTCCTGCATGGGTACGGCGGCCAGATCGGCAATGAGGAGGGCGAGCACCAGTTCGGAGGGCTCCAGCTCGCCCACCTGGTGCTTGCCCATGAGCCGGATGCCCGCGATAATGAGCAGGTATAAGATGATAGTTCGGAAAAAGGCAATGACCATGCGGAAGCCTCCTCGCAGATATTCTCCTGTCCAGTATGGCCGTTTTTGGGGGCAATATGAGGGAAAAGTCCGGGGAAATTTCGTATTGCCATACGCCCACATTTGAGATAAAATAATACGGATCATAAAATGGACAGAAAAGGCAGGAGGCGGCTATGAGAGAGACCCTGTTGACATTATAGAGATTTAAGGAGGAAGGGAACCATGAGGAGAAGACTGCTGCCCTTTGATATTTGGCTCTGCCTGGCCCTGGCTTTTTTGGTATCTATGGGCACAGGAAAGGTGGCCGGGATCTTAGCGGAGAAGAACTATGCCGCCCAGGTGGAGGCACACAAGCCGGTGGACGGTGAGATCGGCGGTGCGGCGGGGGAGGAGGTCTTTCAGGCACAGAGCGTGCAAGACCTTCTGAGTCACGATACCTTTACCGTGATCTCTCCCGGTATTGAGTACCGCAACCGAGGCGCGGGCTATTACGGCGGGAAATATTTTCAGGCGCTGACCCTTCCCTCCGGGGAGCTGGTGGCCGCCTGGATCAATGAGGAGAGCGTCCAGATGCTGGGCGGGGACGATTACTATACCACAGACAAGCGCCTGCCCCTTGGCCGGGTGGTCTATGAGGATCTGACCAGCAGCGAGACCTTCCTGGATCAGATCCAGCACAGCGAGCCCTTGAGCCGTACGGATTTTTACGTGGACATGGTGGGGGCTACGGCGGTGCTCAACGAGGAACAAGCCACGGAGACGCCCGTACTTATGGTTCAGCTGGCCACCATAGTGGTCGTAATGCCTCTGCTCCACATGCTGGGCTCCAAACTGGGCATTTTCCCCGCCTATTTTGTCCGGAAAAAGAATAAAAAGTCCGATTGGGACTAATTTTATGAAAGAAGGAAAAGACATGGAAACCGTAGAAAAGATGCAAAAGATCAACCCCCTCTATTTGCTTTTGAACATTTTTGGCCCATTTGCGGTCATGGTGTTGGCCGTCGTGCTGGGGGTCATGCTGCCGGAGCAGGTGGGGCTTATCCTCAGTATCCTGGGCTTTGGCCTGGCAGTGGCCTGGTGGGGGTTCCTGGGGCGGAAATTTTATGATAAGACCAAGGGGCGCACTCTCGCGAGCCTGGAAGAGACCGGCTTTGTGCCCAACCACACCTTTAACGCCGATGGCTGCACCGTGGTGGTGGATCTGGTTCACGCCCAGGTGGCCCTTCTGTTTCGCTGGAATCCNACCAAGGCATATGTCCGGCCCGCCAGCGCGCTGAGCAACGTCTGTGTGGACGACGGCCGGGGCGGCGCGGGTTTCCTGGAGGGGAGCAGCCGGGTGAGTTTTCTCTTTACCGTGGACGGTATGAAGATCCGGGTGAATACCTTTACCTCCAATAAGCGCTGGCGGATGGACAGCGACTACATTCTCACCGGCATCTCGAAAGCCGACCTGATGGCGGAGACCCTGGTGACCGCGGGAGCCCAGGCGGCGAAGTAAGATGGCACTGTTTCGAAAGCTGCGGGAGAAGTTCCACGACGACTGGTGCAGTGAATGTACCACTGGGATGGAGATCATCCGAAAGCAGCTCTATGCCATGCCGGAGCAGCGGGTGGGCCACTTNGTACCTCACAGAGATCCGGAATATTATATCAAGCACCTCATCCCTGTGGAGCGCAAGGCGGAGATCCCAACGGGCATGTATGCCTGCGGCATCATCGCTTACCGGTGTCCCCAGTGCGGCCACCGGGCGGTAAAGCTGTCTGCCTTTTTGCCTGTCCGGGANGAGGAGAAGGTAGAGCAGAACCTCTACTTTGAACATGGAGAGCTGGACGCGTTCCTGTGGTCGGCCGATCAGGCGGGGAGATCGCCTGTGGGAGGCGCCCCTGAGGAGTTGGGGGAAAAACGGGTCATCCAGCCCACATACTACGATTGAGAAGGAAAGATAAGGGAGGCCATGGGTATGGCGCGTCAAACAGTTATCGTATTAGACTTCGGCGGTCAGTATNATCAGCTCATTGCCCGCCGGGTGCGGGAATGTGGGGTCTATTGTGAAGTCAAGCCCTGCACTGTGTCTCTTGAGGAGCTCCGGGCCATGGAGCCCATCGGCATCATTTTCACAGGCGGGCCTGGAAGTGTATACGATCCCAAGGCGCCTCAGGCCGACCCCGGTCTGTTTCAAATGGGAGTGCCCATTCTGGGCATCTGCTATGGCTGCCAGCTCATCGCCCACAATCTGGGCGGNCNGGTCACTGCNGCCCAGGCGGACACCGCTCGGGAGTACGGCAAAACCGAGACCGTTTTCAACACCTCCTGCAAACTGTTCAAAGGTTTGCCGGAGAAGGGCGTCACCTGGATGAGCCACGGGGACTATATGGAGCGGGTACCGGAGGGATTTTCCCTCATGGCACATTCCGAGGCCTGCCCCAATGTGGCCATCTGCGATGAGACCCGGGGCTTTTATGGCGTCCAGTTCCATCCGGAGGTCAACCATACCGAAAACGGAACCGCCATGATCCGAAACTTCCTCTACGAGGTCTGCGGCGCCAAGGGAGATTGGACCATGGGGGACTATAAGCAGACCGCCATCCGCCTGGTGCGGGAGAAGGTGGGGCAGGGCAAGGTTCTCCTGGCCCTCTCCGGCGGAGTGGACTCCTCGGTGGCCGCCGCATTGGTGGCGGAGGCTGTGGGCAGTCAGCTCACCTGCGTATTTGTGGATCACGGCCTGATGCGCCTCCATGAGGGAGATGAGGTGGAGCAAGCGTTTTCCAAGTGGGACATCAATTTCGTGCGCGTCAATGCAGAAGAGACGTTTCTAGGAAAACTGGCCGGAGTTACCGNGCCGGAACAGAAGCGAAAGATCATCGGGGAGGAGTTCATCCGGGCCTTTGAGGCGCAGGCCAAGAAGATCGGCAGGGTGGACTATCTGGTACAGGGCACCATCTATCCCGATGTGATCGAGTCTGGCCTGGGGGACGCCGCCGTCATCAAATCCCACCACAATGTGGGCGGACTGCCTGACTATGTGGACTTTAAGGAGATCATCGAGCCTTTGCGGATGCTCTTTAAGGACGAGGTGCGCCAGCTGGGCCGGGAGCTGGGCTTGCCGGAGTATCTGGTATCCCGTCAGCCGTTTCCGGGGCCCGGCCTTGCCATTCGCATCATTGGCGAGGTCACCAAGGAGAAGGCGGATATTCTCCGTCAGGCCGACTTCATCTTCCGGGATGAGGTGGCAAAGGCGGGGCTTGAGGGGACGATGAGCCAGTATTTCGCCGTGCTGACCAACCTGCGCTCGGTAGGCGTTATGGGAGATGGGCGCAGCTACGACCAGGCCATCGCCCTGCGCAGTGTGACCACCAGCGATTTCATGACGGCGGACTGGACGCGGATCCCCTACGAGGTGNTGGACCGGGTCAGCGTCCGCATCGTCAATGAGGTGCCCCACATTAACCGGGTCTTGTACGATATCACGTCCAAGCCCCCGGCCACGGTGGAGTTCGAATGATTTCGGAGGACGGGGAAGCCTCGATATAGCAGGATTTTTCAAGACTTGCCCCCTTCTGTGGCANCGATGTGGCAACATTGGCTCNAATGANAATGACAACTCGGGCTTTGAAGGGGCGATCTCAAAAATGAGGAGAGAATTTCGTATTCATTTTGACGATCGACAATTTGAGGAACTTCGCCGTCGAATTAGTTATACAAGACTGCCAAAATTGATGGAAAAAGAAGACTGGACGCTGGGAACAGACGATCAATATCTCTTTCCTCTGCTTTCTGACTTTGACCTTGTAGTGCCGTCACCCCCTGGTTTTGCATTTTCCACATTGCCGACAAAAGGTTTCTTTAATAACGCAGAAGTTGCTGAATTGTGGCATAGGCTCATGACGGAAGTGTTGGGCTATCAAGAATATGCGGCATCCGGCGGCGACATGGGCCGGGGCGTGACCTGCTATCTCGCCGCGCGCTATCCGGACGAGGTCAGGGGCATCCACCTCACTGATGTAGGATTTGCGGGAGATCTTGTGGATGCACCAGATGAAACGCTCACGCCAACAGAACGGGATTCGTGGTACAACTACTACTGCAATTTGAAAACCAATAGTTTTCAAATTGCATAAATCAGTGGAGTGTCCAGACCATGTACCTTGCCAGATGATACAAAGATGGAACTTGCTACGAAAAAATCTTGACAACATCTCCAAAAACTCGTATACTCGGTATATCAGTTGAGGACGAAGGCGTTCCGACCCCATGGGCGGAGCGCCTTCTTCTGTATCACCCGGTATGAGAGTAGAATCCATTATCTTCAATATGGAAAGGGGAGCCTGACAATGGCTTATACCAAGGAAGACATCATCCGTATGGTGAAAGAGGAGGACATCGAGTTCATCCGCATGCAGTTCACCGACATTTTCGGTCAGCTCAAGAATGTTGCCATTACGGCCTCCCAGGTGGAGAAANCCGTCAACAATGAGATCATGCTGGACGGCTCCTCTATTGAGGGCTTTGTGCGGATCAATGAGTCCGACCAGTATCTCTACCCCGACCTGGACTCCTTCACCATCTTTCCCTGGCGGCCTCAGCACGGCAAAGTGGCCCGGCTTATCTGCGATGTGTACAATCCTGACGGTACGCCCTTTGTGGGCGACCCCCGGGGCGTTCTGAAGAAGGTGCTGGAAAAGGCCAAAAAGATGGGCTATGATGTATTTAACGTGGGGCCCGAGGCGGAATTCTTCCTGTTCCAGACGGATGATGACGGCAAGCCCACTACCAAGACCAACGATGAGGCCGGCTACTTTGATCTGGGCCCCCTGGATCACGGCGAGGGTACCCGCCGGGAGATCTGCCTGGCACTGGAGCNGATGGGCTTTGAGATCNAGGCCAGCCACCATGAGGTGGCTCAGGGCCAGCATGAGATCGATTTTAAATATGCCGACGCCCTCCATACCGCCGACAATATCATGACCTTCAAGCTCACAGTGAAGACTTTGGCCCAGAAGAACGGGCTCCACGCCACTTTTATGCCCAAGCCCATCTTCGGCATCAATGGCTCCGGCATGCACACCAATATGTCCCTGTTCAAGGACGGCAAGAATGTCTTCGCCGACCCCAACGGGGAGAAGGGCCTTTCCAAGGAGTGTTACGCCTTTATCGCCGGCCTGCTGGCCCATGTGAAGGGCATGTCCGCGATCACGAACCCTCTGGTCAACTCCTATAAGCGGCTGGTGCCCGGCTACGAGGCTCCCTGCTATCTGGCCTGGTCTGCCTCCAACCGCTCCGCCCTTATTCGGATCCCCGCCAGCCGGGGCATGGGAACCCGTGTGGAGCTGCGCAGCCCCGATCCCTGCTGTAACCCCTATCTGGAGCTGGCTGTTCTGCTGGCCGCCGGTCTGGACGGCATCGAGAAGGGGATGACCCCGCCGCCCGAGATCACCGAGAACATCTTCCAGATGGACAACGAGACCCGGAAGCGCCATGGCATTGAGAGCCTGCCCGGCTCTTTGGAGGAGGCTATTGAGGCCATGCAGAACGACGCGCTGGTGATGGCTGTCTTGGGTGATCATGTGGCGGAGAACTATATTGAGGGCAAGATGAAGGAGTGGGACGAGTACCGTACCCGGGTCTCCTCTTGGGAGAGAGAGAAGTACATCGTTATCTATTGAGCCGCTCTGCCAGGTAAGCTCCTCATAGGGAAGGAGTGAATGGGAATGGAAAAGGTGATCCTGGCTTTCGAGGGGGAAAAAACTGCTGAGCGAGNTCGGGATATCCTGGAAGGCGCCGGTCTGGCAACCTGTTTGGTCTGTCACTCTGCCGCCGAAGTGAAGCGACTGATCCATAAACAGCATATCGGCATCGTTATCTGCGGCTATAAGCTGCGGGATGAGACCGCCGAAAACATGGCGGAGGATCTGCCCTTGACATGCTCTGTGCTGGTTCTGGCAGTCCAGAGTTATCTGGATCTCATGTGCGGCGACAACGTATTCAAGTTGGCAGCCCCGGTGGCCCGGAACGACCTGTTGTCCTCGGTGCGGATGCTTCTTCAGGTTTCCCATAAGATGGAACGCTTTGTGCGGCCCCAGCGCAGCGGCGAGGAGACGGCGCTGATCCAAGCGGCGAAAGCTGTGCTTATGGATCGTCACAGCATGACGGAGGAACAGGCCCACCGGTTCCTTCAGAAAAAGAGCATGGATTCCGGCGCCCGACTGACACAGACCGCCCAAATGGTTTTGGATGGCCTGTGGAACGATTGACATAGAAGGACAAAGGCGGTCTTTCAGCGTGAACGCCTCACGGCGGCAGTCAAGACGGCTTGACTGCCGCCGTTTATCAATAGAACAAAACTCAAAGGGGAGTTTTCTATGCATTTTATCAAGATGCAGGGCTTGGGCAACGACTATGTCTATCTGGACTGTACCAAGGCGGCCCCGGCAGACCTGCCGGCTCTGGCCAGGGCGGTGTCCGACCGGCACTTCGGCATCGGCAGCGATGGTCTCATCTGCGTTTTTCCATCGGAGAGAGCAGATTTCCAGATGAAGATGTTTAACGCCGACGGTTCCCAGGGAGAGATGTGCGGCAATGGCATCCGCTGTGTGGGCAAGCTGGTCTACGACAGGGGACTGACTGATAAGACCACCCTCACCATCGAGACTCTGGCGGGGATCAAGACGCTGGAGCTCCACACACAGGACAGACGGGTAACGGCGGTCACTGTGGATATGGGGATTCCGATCCCGGAGGAACCCCGTACCATAACCTGCCAGGGAATGGAGTATCGGGGCNGCCCTGTCTCTATGGGGAATCCTCATATTATATTTCCTGTCGCGTCTGTAAAGGATTTTGACCTGCAGATCCATGCGCCTCTTTCGGTTCCCAATCCTGCCTTTCCCAATGGGGTCAATGTGGAGATCGTGGAGGTGCTGACGCCCGGCCATGTCCGCATGCGGGTATGGGAGCGGGGAAGTGGGGAAACCCTGGCCTGTGGAACCGGGGCCTGCGCCGTGGTCTGTGCCTGTGCCAGCCAGGGCCTGACCGGCAGGGAGGNCACCGTGACCCTGTTGGGCGGCGATCTTCACATCCGTTGGGATGAGACCGACGGACACATCTATATGACCGGCCCGGCTGTCACTGTCTTTGAGGGCGAGTGGCCGGAGGGCAAATTCCAAGGAGGGAATTGACATGGCGCATATCAATCAGAACTTTTTGAAGCTGCCGGGAGGCTATCTCTTTCCCGAGATCGGCCGCCGGGTGCGGGCCTTCTCGGCGGAAAACCCGCCCAAGCCCTTGATCCGCCTGGGCATTGGCGATGTGACACAGCCCCTGGCGCCCGCCGTCATTGAGGCGATGCACAAGGCCGTGGAGGAGATGGGGCACAAGGAGACCTTCCGGGGCTATTGTGAGGAGACCTGCTGCGCCTATGACTTCCTGCGCTTCACCATCCGGGATTCTTATAAAGCTGCCGGTGTGGAGGTTGCCGACGATGAGATATTCGTTTCTGATGGGGCCAAGAGCGACTGTGGCAGCATTGGAGATATTTTTGGCCTGGACAACATTGTGGCGGTCTGTGACCCGGTCTATCCCGTCTATGTGGACACCAACGCCATGGCGGGCAGAGCGGGGGATTATGATGGGGAGAAGTGGACGGAGCTTGTGTACTTGCCCTGCACTGCGGAAAATGGATTTTTCCCGGCACTTCCCACAGGGAAAGCCCCCGATCTCATCTATATCTGTTCGCCCAATAACCCCACCGGCGCCGCCGCCACCAAGGAGCAGCTGGAGCGGTGGGTGGACTACGCCAACGCCCATGGCAGCGTGATCCTGTACGATTCTGCTTACGAGGCATTTATTACGCAGCCGGGTANCCCCCACAGTATCTTTGAAATCGAGGGGGCCAGGACCTGTGCCATTGAGTTCNGCTCCTNCTCCAAGACCGCCGNCTTTACCGGTACCCGGTGCGCCTATACCGTCATCCCCAAGGCATTAGAGCGGGAAGGGGCAAGGCTCAACGCCCTTTGGAGCCGCCGCCAGGGCACCAAGTTCAACGGCGTATCCTACATTGTCCAGCGGGCCGCTGAGGCCACCTTTAGCACTGAGGGACAAAAGCAGATCAAGGAGACCATCGCCTTCTATCTCAATAACGCCAGGATCATTAAGGAAGGTCTTGCCGCCGCGGGTCTCACAGTCTATGGCGGCATTAACGCCCCCTATATCTGGGCCCAGACGCCAAAAGGGATCTCCTCCTGGGATTTCTTTGACGTCCTGCTGAAGCGGGCCTGTGTGGTCACCACCCCCGGTGCGGGCTTCGGGCCCAGCGGGGAGGGCTATATCCGCCTGACCGCCTTTGGAGACGCCGACGCTACCCAAGAGGCTGTGGCGCGCATTCGGGAGATCCTGTAAACGGAAAACGAGATGGAACGCGCAATGGGGTGCGGGCCGCTGTGCCGGAGCGTTTCTTTCCGGCGCAGCGTGCCGCGCCCTTTTTTGATTTTTACCCGGAAAGGGGTCATACAAATGGAACCGACCAGAAGCGAGGGCTTTTCCCGCAGCGGTCTCTATGAGCCCGCCTTTGAGCACGATGCCTGCGGGATCGGCGCGGTGGTGGATATCCAGGGACGAACCTCCCACCAGACAGTAGACGACGCGCTGAAGATCGTGGAAAAGCTGGAACACCGGGCAGGGAAGGATGCCGAGGGCAAGACCGGCGACGGCGTGGGCATCCTTCTGCAAATTTCTCACCGCTTCTTCTGCAAGACTGCAAAGGAACTTGGCTTTACGCTCGGCGCCCCCCGGGACTACGGTGTCGGTATGTTCTTTTTCCCTCAGGAGACGCTCAAACGTTCCCGGGCCAAGAAGATGTTTGAGATCGTCCTGGAAAAAGAGGGGATGGAGCTGCTGGGCTGGCGGACGGTGCCTGTCAGACCTGAGATCCTGGGGCGCAAGGCACTNGNTAAGATGCCGTATATTGAGCAGTGCTTTATTAAGCGGCCGGAGGACGTTGCGCGGGGATTGGATTTCGACCGGCGGCTCTATGTGGCCCGCCGGGCCTTTGAGCAGTCCGGCGGCGACACCTATGTGGTCTCTCTGTCCAGCCGCACCATTGTTTACAAAGGCATGTTCCTGGTTGGACAGCTCCGGGACTTTTATCCCGACCTGCAAAGCGAAGATTATGAAAGCGCCATCGCCCTTGTCCACTCCCGCTTCTCCACCAATACCAACCCCTCCTGGGAGCGGGCCCACCCCAACCGCCTCATCCTTCACAATGGCGAGATCAACACCATCCGGGGCAATATCGACCGCATGCTGGCCCGGGAGGAGACCATGTCCTCGCCTTTGCTGGAGAAGGAGCTGGACAAGGTGTTTCCGGTGGTGAATGGAGAGGGTTCCGATTCCGCAATGCTGGACAATACCCTGGAATTTTTGATGATGAGCGGCATGCCCTTGCCTCTGGCCGTGATGGCCGCCATCCCGGAGCCCTNGCAGGGANACAAAACCATNTCNCAGTCTAAGCGGGATCTCTATCAATATTACGCCATCCTGATGGAGCCCTGGGACGGCCCTGCCGCTATCCTTTTCTCTGACGGCGATTGCGTGGGCGCGGTACTGGATCGCAATGGCCTGCGCCCGTCCCGGTACTATATTACCGCCGACGGACGGCTCATTCTCTCCTCTGAGGTGGGGGTACTGGACATTCCGGCGGAGCAGATCGTAAAGAAATCCCGCCTGGAGCCAGGCAAGATGCTCCTGGTGGACTTGCGGCAAAAGCGGATCATTGAGGACGAGGAGCTCAAGGAGAGCTGTGCCAGACGCCAGCCCTACGGGGAGNGGTTNGACGGAAACCTCATCCCCCTCAGCGACCTGCCGATCCCCAACCGGAAGGTGGAGACCGTGGGCGCGGAGGAGCGCGTCCGGCTCCAGAAGGCCTTCGGATACACCTGGGAGGATGTGAAGGATACCATCCTCCCCATGGCCCGCACCGGCGCGGAGCCGACGGCCGCTATGGGTATCGACATCCCACTGGCGGTGCTGGATGACAGGGATCAGCCCCTATTCAATTATTTTAAGCAGCTTTTCGCCCAGGTGACCAACCCGCCCATCGACGCTCTGCGGGAAGAGGTGGTCACCGATACCACCGTTTACATCGGCGACGATGGGAACCTTTTGGAGGAGAAGCCCTCCAATTGCAGAGTGCTCCAGGTGCGCAATCCCATTCTGACCTCTACCGACCTGATGAAGATCAAGGCCATGGAGCGGCCCGGCTTCCATGTGGAGACGGTCTCCATTCTCATTTATAAGAACACCTCTCTCAAAAAGGCGCTGGATCGCCTCTTTGTGGCGGTGGACCGGGCATACCGCAACGGAGCCAATGTCATCATTCTCTCCGACCGGGGGGTGGATGAAAACCACCTGGCCATTCCTTCTCTGCTGGCGGTTTCCGCCATTGAGCAATATTTGGTGCGCACCAGGAAGCGCACGGCGGTTTCTATTGTCCTGGAATCTGCTGAGCCCCGGGACGTCCACCATTTTGCCACCCTTTTGGGATACGGCGCGCGGGCGATCAACCCCTACCTGGCCCAGGAGACCATTGCGGCCCTCATTGAGGAGGGGCTGCTGGACAAGGACTGTCACACCGCCATCGACGATTACAATTCCGCCATTCTCCACGGCATCGTAAAGATCGCTTCCAAAATGGGCATCTCTACCATCCAGTCCTATCAGTCGGCCCAGATATTTGAGGCCGTGGGTATCAGCAAGACGGTCATCGACGCCTATTTTACGAATACGGTGAGCCGGGTGGGAGGCATTGGCCTGGAGGAGATCGAGGCGCTGGTGGAGCGCAACCACGCCAAGGCTTTTGATCCGCTGGGATTGGGAGATGTACCCACGCTGGACTCCGCCGGAGCCCACAAGGCCCGCTCCGGAATGGAGGATCACCTTTATTCCCCCCAGACCATCCACCTGCTCCAGGAGGCCACCCACCGGGGGGATTACGACCTGTTCAAGCAGTATACCGCCCTGGTGGACGACGAGACCCGGCCCCACACCCTCCGGGGGCTCATGGAGCTGTGCTACGCCGAAGCCACCATCCCCATAGAAGAGGTGGAGAGCGTGGAGTCCATTGTCAAACGTTTCAAGACCGGAGCGATGAGCTATGGCTCCATCTCCCAGGAGGCCCATGAGTGCCTGGCACAGGCCATGAACCGGCTGGGCGGCAAATCCAACTCCGGTGAGGGCGGGGAAGTGCCTGAACGGCTCGGAACGGAGAAGAACTCTGCCATTAAACAGGTGGCGTCCGGACGCTTTGGCGTGACCAGTGAGTATCTGGTCTCTGCCCAGGAGCTCCAGATCAAACTGGCCCAAGGGGCCAAGCCGGGGGAGGGAGGACACCTTCCGGCCGGAAAGGTCTATCCGTGGATCGCCAAGACCCGCCACTCCAC